>JAZDIZ010000039.1:0-8404 GCA_043804515.1 Pseudomonadota bacterium
TTCCACCACCACTGGGAAGCTGCTTTGTCGTAGTATTGCGAAAAATTTTAACTAGTTTGGCGGCGCCGGCGGCGGTTTGTCTCCCCCGCTCCAATTTCTGGGGAAATTTCCCCCCCCCGGCCCAAGGCCGGTCCCCCCCCCTCAGTCGCGGATGGATCCAACCGCCCGCCGGCGCTGCAGACATAGCTTCCGGATTACAGGTCCCCGCCACGCTGATAGGGAAAATCAAGACCTCCGTCCCCCGGTGTCTCTGCTTTTGACCTGCGGACAAATCTGAACGTTTCGTAGTGACTCGATGCGCCCAGTGACTGGCGCAGGTTCCCGGCGAATCCAAGCCTCTTCTTCAATTCAAAAGAACACGGCCGCAACGCGAGGGCCATTTCGTCGCGCGTGCTGCTTCAGAAGACAACCGGAGCATCCCGCTGCGAGGGGAAGGCGGGCGGGGGAGGAATGAGGGTGTAAGCCGTTTTAGCGACAAGGAGCCGGCGGGGGCTCCGGCGGCGGAGCCTTAGATTGCCGGCGGAGCCGACGGAACACCGACGGCTCCATTTGGTGATTTGAGGTCATCACGGTCTCCTTCGGACCGACCGGCTTTCACTCGCAGCCAAAAACAAGCTAGCGGTTTGCCTTCTGACGAAACGTCGGGTGCGACAGAAAGTCCGCAGAAAAGCGTTGCCGGATGTGGGACAAACCCTCTATGATGGGCGAATCTGCGGAAAGGAAGTCCCGATATGATGCGTTCCGAAACCAAGATCATTCGCTCCGGCGAACAGCCCACCATGCTCACGCTCCCCAAGAGCAAGCTGGTGGTACAGCAACCGGACGGCAGCGCCCGGGACTTCGTCGTCGACAAGGGGACGATCACGATCGGCATGGCCGAAGGGTCGGACCTTAAGCTCAGCGACGAGACGGTGTCGCGCAATCACGCGGAGATCATCAAGAGCAAGGAAGGGTATTTGATCCGGGACCTCGGCTCCACCAACGGCACGTTTGTGGGAGGGTTGAAGGTGAAGGAGGCGTTTCTGGCCACGGGCTCCATCATCAAGATCGGAAAGACGCGCATCAAGTTCACACCGCAGGACGAGCAGCTCGAGATCTACCCCTCCAAAAAGACGCAGTTCGGATCCATCGTGGGGCGCTCTCTCGAGATGCGGAAGGTCTTCGGCATTCTGGAAAAGGTGGCCCCCACCAACGTCACGGTCGTCGTGGGGGGGGAAACCGGCACGGGGAAGGAACTCGTGGCCAAGGCGATTCACCAGCACTCGAGGCGTGCCCGGGGGCCGTTCATCGTCTTCGACTGCGGGGCCGTGGCCGAGAACCTGATCGAATCCGAACTCTTCGGCCACGAGCGGGGCTCGTTTACCGGAGCCACGACGACGCGGCAGGGGGCGTTCGAGCTGGCCGACGGCGGATCGATCTTTCTGGACGAGATCGGGGATCTGTCGCTGGAACTCCAGCCCAAACTGTTGCGAGCGCTGGAGTCCGGGGAAGTCAAGCGCGTGGGGGCGGATCGGCCGCGTAAAGTGGACGTGCGGGTCATCGCCGCCACGAACCGCAAGCTCAAGGACGAAGTGGGGAAGGGGAGGTTCCGCGAGGATCTCTATTTCCGCGTGTCCGTCGTCCAGGTGTATCTGCCGGCGCTTCGAAAGCGCCCCGAGGATATCCCGGCGTTGGTGAAGCATTTTATCGAGCAGGCCCGGAAGGATCCTCAGGCCACAACGCAGATCGAGGGAATCACGGACGAAGCCATGCGGCTCTTGTGCGAGTACCAATGGCCGGGGAACGTGAGGGAGCTCAAGAACGCGATCGACCGGGGCATCAGCTTCTGCGACGGGCACATGATCGACGTTCAGTTTCTGCCCGATTACATCCAGGAACGGTCCATCGTGACCAAGTCCCACCCCTCCATGGACGGCGCACTTCCGTTCAAGGAAGCGAAGGAGAAGTGGGTCGAATCATTCGAGCGGGATTACCTGGTGGAATGCCTGCGGAAGAACAACATGAACATCTCCAAAGCGGCCAAGCAGGCCGGCATCGACCGCAAATCGGTCCAGCGGCTTCTCAAAAAATACGGCTTGAACGTAAAAGATCTCTGAGAGGGACGGAGGTCGGATTCCGGTCTTTCCGGCCACCCGGAGACCGGGAAATGACCCGAAACCGACCCGTCTCTCTTCTAACCTGTGGAAAATATGGACGTGTTCCGTGGCATCTCCCTTGCTGTAGTGCGAGATATGCCGAGATTGCCCCGCTCACTTCTTTTGGAGCCCGGCCTGTCCCTTCATAAAGTCTGGCGAGGCCACAATCGGGAGTGGAACTTGTCCGAACCTACCGAAAAACTCACTTATCTATCGATGCTCAATGAAGAAATTGTAAAGCAATGGAGTCAGCTACGCGCACTCTGTCTGATGAGTAATCACAGCCACGAAGTCTATTCACTCGACAATGTTGAAGAATTTTCTGTTTTCATGCGCCGCCACCACGGTCGCTATGGGCAGTTTTTCAATAAGAGACATAACCGCTGCGGACAAGTGGCGCAGGACCGTCCCAAGACGCCGGCGATCCAAGACGAGGACCAGGAAATGCGGGTAACGTTCTATGTTCACGCAAACCCGTTGCGGGCGAGAATGGTCAAAGATGCCAACCAGTATCCTTGGTCTACACACAGACTGTATGCCTTTGGGAAGCGTGCGATATGGATGAAGAATGTACGATTCCCCAAGTGGTACATGGAATTGGGCCGAACATGGGACATGCGACAGGGGCAGTACCGAAAGCTTTTCGATGCGTTCCTGCGCACGGAGGGCTTCATTAAACAGAATTTTTCTCAATATGGCATCGGTGATCTCAGATGGTGCAGTCGTCGGCGTTGCGGAATCCTCGAATTGATAAAAAAGAAAAGAGAAGCAGCGTCCAAGAATCATTCCCCTCCGTAAGATCCCTCACGCAGCCGATTCCGCCAGCTGGAGGATTGTCAAAGAACGACTTCTGAGTCGTTAACCTTTGCCCTAAAACATGTCTCAAGGCCCGAATCTAAAGCCGTCGTCCGTGGGGTAGGAGTCTTTGAGGGATTTCGGACGTTCATAGTGCGATTTCGATCAACGGGCGGGCGCCTTTTGGAAAATTAAGAGAATTGATACGAGTTTTGATCACTGGAGCGAGCCAACCACGCGTTGGGAAAGGAATGTGCCTCCGTCCCCGTTTTCCGCATCGGGAAAGGAATCTACCTCCGTCCCTGCTTTCCTTCGCGCGAAGGCGTTAACACCTGCTATGAGGAGAACCCGAAGCCGGACATGGGAATCGTGGCAGGCGGGGGCGAGGAAGGTGGCTTCGATAGAAGGACCTGCATCTCGCACTTGATCTCACTCGTCTTGTCGCTCGGATATTCCGTACCACAAGCATTAAAGGCGTCCTTTAATGGGTTAAGGGCATTCAAGACTTCCTGCTCCGCCTTGGATTGGACGAAGGGTGACGATGCAGGGGGGTCGCCTGTCCAGAGCGAGCTTGCCGGAGCCTGAAACTTCACGGTTGGATCGGGGGCGCCGAGCAGCACACCCAGGTTTTCAAAGATAAGTTTGGTGGACGCGACCTTAATCGCGCGATTGGTGCTGGCCAGGTTCCATCCAAGCGCGAGGGGATTGATCTTATAGACTGCAAAGGTATTCGGGTTAGGACCCACCCCGATTCCCACCAAAGAACTTGTGTTTTGGTCACAAAGGGCTGTCATTTCATCGAATGTTTTCCCCAACTGCGCGGTCTGGCCGGGGCTCCCTTGGTTGCCGACGCTATATTGAAGAAACGAATCGAAATTATCTTGGAGTTGAGCCAAAACGTATCCGCTCTCTAATGGATGGGTAGTGGAGGTCACGGTCTGTGTGCTCAGATTGAGCTGCTTGGCGTGGATACAAAAGGCGGCCTGGTTTCCATAGGCGATCTTGTCAATCGTGATCTTGTCCGTAAGGGTTCCAACGCCCTTGATCCGGAAATGTGTGGAAGTGCCATCATGCCAAGTCTTGATCCACGTCTTGCCGTCGTTTGCGGTAGGAATCTGTACGGTCACACCGTTTATGGTCTGCGCGCCAGCGTGCGGGCTGGCTCCGGCAGTCCCGCCATTCCAGGGCGTCCAATCACAGGGTTGACCGGCCTTGTCGCCGTCTTTTTCCATGCAAGCGTTCCAAAGGTACAGAGAAACGATTGAAGAGACGGCGCCAACTAAAACGTAATTCCATCCGTGATCCTTGAAATCCCTGTCGGTCAGAGATGGAGGCGTGTTGGGCTGTGCCGTGTTTACCGCTGCCGGCCCGGCCGTGGAGCACAAATCTGTCGTAGGATCATATGTGCCGCCCTGAGACGTGCATGATGTGGCGCCGAAATTATCTTGTGGATTGGCGCCGGGGTTCAGGTTCGGCGTCACGTTGGTATTGAGCGGGGACGGAGGTTTAGGCCCGCACGCAAAGCCGATCAGTGATACGACCAACAAGATAGCGGTTATATGGCGAAACATGGTCTTCTCCTTGGCACTTCTTGGGTTCACAGGCCTGTGTATCCCAACATTCGTGCCAAGTAGCCCGAAGGTAACTACCTTAAATTACTAAGGTTTCTTTTGTCGGATCGGAGACTTTTGTGCTGAATTTCAGCAGTGAGAGGGAATAAGCTCGCTTTTGAGGGCTCGATTTTGGGCCGGTTTTCGGCCGTAAAGAAAGGCCTCGCGGTTCCCTTTTGGCCCCGAAATTACGGCGTCGGAAATGTCCACGTCCGTAAGACCCAATTCGTTTGGTGCATACGCACGGAAGCTTTCCAGGATCTCCTGGCGTTTTGTCTCGTCCCGGAGGACTCCCCCTTTGGTGACGTCCTTCCTCGAAGCCTCGAACTGAGGCTTGATGAGGGCCAAAAGGCGGCCTCCGTCCCCCAAACATGCGATGACGAAAGGCAGGACCTTGCGGAGGGAGATAAACGAAACGTCGACGACGGCCAGATCGATGGCGTGCGGAAAGAGATCAGGCCGGAGGTGGCGGGCGTGAAACTTTTCCCGCCACGTGACCCGCGAGTCCGAGCGGATCTTGGGATCCAATTGCCCTTTTCCCACATCGATGGCGTAAACGTGTCCGGCGCCGCGTTGCAGGAGACAATCCGTAAAACCGCCCGTGGACGCGCCCACGTCCAGGCAAACAAGACCCTTCGGGGCGATGTGAAAATGATCCAAAGCACCGGCGAGTTTGAGGCCGCCGCGGCTGACGAATTTGGGCCCCTTGGAAATCAAAGAAACCGGCGCGTCTTCCGCGACGCCGTGGCCCGGTTTTGTCATCGCCGCACCGTTGACGGAAATCTCTCCGGCCATGATGAGGGCCTGCGCCTTGGCCCGGGTCGGAGCCAGGCCGCGATCCAGAACGAGTTGATCCAGCCTCTTCTTGGGCATGAACTTACGAGCGTCGCTCGACGATGAAACGCGCGAGAGCCGCTAAAGCCTCCCCCTTCGATCCGAACGGCTCGAGGGCGGCGAGCGCCTCGGAGAGAAGTTTTTGAGCCCGGCGCTTCGCCTCGTCGATTCCCAGGAGCGTCGGATACGTGGACTTCCGCCTTTCGGCATCGTTCCGGACGGGCTTTCCCAGCTCTTCGGCCGTGGCGGTCAGGTCCAGGAGATCGTCGGCGATCTGGAACGCCAGACCGATCGCCGTTCCGTAACGTTCCAGCCTTTCCATATCGGCTTTGGAAGCTCCTCCCGCTATACCGCCCACCAGTACCGAGGCCACAAGCAGCTTCCCGGTCTTGTGCATATGCACTTTCTTGAGCCCCGCCTCATCGAGCGTCTTTCCTTCGCCTTCCAGGTCCAAATGCTGGCCGGCCACCATTCCGTTGGCCCCGGCTCCGTCCGCGATCGCGTGGACGATCCGGACGCGGTCCTCCGCGGGGATTTTCCATTCGGGATCGGACAGAACCGTGAACGCGTCCGTCAGAAGCGCATCCCCCGCCAGAATCGCCAGCGCCTCGCCGAATACTTTGTGGCTGGTCGGGCGCCCGCGGCGGAGATCGTCATCGTCCATCGCCGGCAGATCGTCGTGAATCAGGGAGTACGTGTGGATCATCTCCAGCCCTACGGCGATCGGGAGGGCGTTTTTCCGGTTCCCTCCCACCGCTTCGCAGGCGGCGAACACCAATGCGGGGCGGATGCGTTTCCCTCCGGCCATCAGGCTGTACTTCATGGCCTCCTGGAGCCGAGGCGAGGAAGTGAATGAATCCAGCGCCCATTCGAGCGCCTTTTCTGTCAGGACACGGGTCTCGTCCAGGAAAGATTTGACGTTCATTTACGGTGCGTCGGCGGAAACTTCGCCGGACGCGTCTTTCTCGAGTTCCTTGAGGAGTTGATCCACTTTCTTTTCCGCCTCCGTCAGTTTCTTCGTGCACAGGCGGGAAAGCTTGATCCCCTTTTCGAACAGCTCCAACGAGTCTTCGAGGGGAAGCTCCGAGGATTCCAGTTTGGATACGATCTCTTCCAGCTCCTTGAGGGCGGCTTCGAATTTTTTCTCGGCCATAACTGCGCGGATATACGGTGAAGGGGCGGTGAAATCAACCTTCCAGGAGCAGCTTGGTCATATAGAGGCTCAGCGCCGCCAGGACGAATCCCAAAACCACGATCGGCACGTTGCGCGCCGCGGGTTTGCCCTTCTTGAGTTCCGACAGCCCGTAGCCGACGAGAACGGCGCAGATGCCCAGGAACAGAAACTCCAGGACCATGACGAAAAGAACCCCTTTAAAGCCAACCGTCTCGTGGAGACTCCCGGTCATGGTTTGTTGGTATCACTATTGGCCGCCGAATCCAAAGAGACTCCGCCCAGGATTAATGGCCAACAGCTTTCGGAGGAACCCGATCTCTTGGATCGAACTCGTTTCGACAATGGACCTGGGAGTTTTGGGAAGGAATGCCAGAAGTTGTCTAGGGGGGAGATTCGTCGGGCAACCTTACCGGTAAGGTGGGCCGAGTTGCTGCGAAACATTCCGTAAAAAGAATCGAAAAATCATTTCTTTTTCGTTCTTTTTTTCGTTCTTTTTTTCTTGACGGGCGCGAATCGAAATATTCTCGCTCCAAAACGCTCATCGCTATAAAGCCGTTATTCCGTGGCTGTTTGCCGCTGGTGACGTGTAATCGCTTCTTTCGCGAAACCCTCAATTGCGTACCGTAATCGCAGGTCTAAAAGCCAAAGAACGCGTCAGAAAACACGTGTTAGGATTTCTCCAAAAGGGAGAAACACCATGGCCATTTCTTCGAATCTTGAATCGCTTACGAATTCCGAGCTTCACCAGCGGACGATCGAGCTGGCCAAGAAGGAGCGGCAGACGACGTTGGAGCTTCTTAACCACCTTCATGAGGTCGAACGAAGAAAGCTCTTCGCTGAAAGAGGCTACGGGTCCTTGTGGGATTACGTCCAAAAGGCCTTGGGCTACAGCGAAAGCCAGGCCTACGAACGGATCTCGGCCATGCGGCTCATGTTTCGAGCACCTGAAGTCCAGGTGGCCCTGGAGACGGGGAAACTCACCTTAACCCAGGCGGCTATGGCGGAGAGGCACCTCCGGGCGGAGGAGCGGGCCGAAGAAAGACCCTTTCCTACGGAGAGAGTGGAATCTCTCATCAGCCGGATTGAGGGGTTGAGCAAACGGGAGACCGAGAAGGTTCTTCTTAAAGAATCTCCCCAAAAACCACTGACTTCCGAGACGGTCCGGCCCATCACGGCGGAGATGAGCGAAGTGAGGTTCCCGATCACCGAAGAGACCCGGCAAGCCATGGAGAGGTTCTGGGACCTCAAAGGCCGTTGCAGTGTTTCCGAACTCTTTTCGGCTTGTCTCGACTTCTATCTGAGCCAAAAGGATCCGAGAGAGAAGGATAAAAAAAAGGCCTTAACCTTACCGGTAAGGTTGAAGGCTCAACCCGACTCTTCGAGCGACTCCAGGCCTCCGACTCGGTATATTGCAGCCGACGCCAAACGAATGGTTCGGGATCGATCCAAAGGACAGTGTGAATATGTCGATCCGGAGAGCGGACGCCGGTGCGAAAGCCGCTACCTTCTTGAGTTCGACCATATGGATCCGTACTGCTCGGGTGGCTCATCTAATGAAGAGAACATCCGGCACCTGTGTCGGATGCACAATCAGTATTTTGCAGGAAAGATGTTTCAATCCGCGGCCGAATTGCTTTCGAGTCGCCCCTGACTCCGACCGGGCCAGGGCCGCCTCGTTCTCCCCCTAAACAACCCTTCCTCTGCTTGGCACGCGCCGGCGACGGTTTGCCGGATTTCCTGATTCCCGAAGGTCTGTTCTTGTCTCTTGATGTTTGCCCTTCCCCTGAGTACTTTGCCGCCGCTTACGTAACGGTGACGTCATGCACATTCCGGACGGATTCTTAAACCCAACCACC
>JAZDIZ010000040.1:0-5742 GCA_043804515.1 Pseudomonadota bacterium
CCTGGATCTGGGCTCCCAATCCGGCCTCCGAAACGCTCACGGGAACCGTGACGTAAATGTCGTTCCCTCGCCGCTCGAACGGCGGGTGTTCCTTCACCGTGAGTGTGAGATAGAGATCGCCTCGGCGGCCGCGTCCTCCCGAATGCCCTTTCCCCGCCAGACGGATTTTCTGTCCCGTATTGACGCCCGGCGGAATCTTCGTTCGCAGGTGTTCTCTTCCGATCTGAACGTCCACCTCCCCGCCTTTGACCGCCGTCAAGAAATCGATCTCCAGTTGCGCCGACGTGTCTTGGGATTCCAGGGCCTCCTCGTCGAACCCTCCGAAACCCCGTGAACGGGCGCCGCCGCCACCGAAGAGCGAGCCGAAGATATCCTCCAGGCCGCCGAAATCGAAATTGAAGCCGCGCCCTTGCCCCGTCGAAAAATGGTACGTTTGCTGCCCGGCCCGCGGCCGGAATCCGCCGGAGAAGAACTGGGAAAAATCGAAATCGGATTTGAATCCTTCCGGACCCACGGCGTCGTACTGCGCGCGTTTCTCCTTGTCGCTCAAAACAGCATAGGCTTCCGTCAGCTCTTTGAATTTCTCCTCCGCTCCCTTGTTGCCTGGGTTGAAATCGGGGTGGTACTGCTTGGCGAGCCTCCGGTAGGCCTTCTTGATCTCGGTCTCGTCGGCCGCTTTTCCCACGCCTAAGATCGCGTAATAATCTTTTCCGGCCATTTCTTCGTCTATGCCCTGTGAGCGCTCTTTTGAGAGCCCACTTCCGCCGCATATTCCAGTATCGCGCGAGCCACGTTCAATTTAGTCGCCGTTTCGATCCCCTCAAGCCCCGGCGAGGAATTCACCTCGATCACTTTCGGCCCTCGGTTCGACTCCAGGATATCCACGCCGGCCATTTCCAATCTCACGATCTTGGCCGCATGAACGGCGACACGCTTGTACTCCTCCGGAAGCTTCAGGGGAGTCCCCAGCCCCCCGCGGTGGATATTGGAACGGAATTCGCCGATCCGAGCCTGTCGCCGCATGGCCGCGACGATCCGCCCTCCCACGACGATAACGCGGATGTCCCGTCCGATCGACTCCTGAACGCATTCCTGAACCAGGATGTCCTGTCCCAGGCTCCATAGCGTGTCGAGCGTTGATTCGATGGTCCGCATATTTTCCGCGATCATGACGCCCACGCCTTGCGTCCCGCTCAGAAGCTTCAGGATCACCGGAAACCCGCCGACGAGATCCACGGAAAGAGGGATATCCTCCGGCCGGCGGATCGCGACGGTTTTCGGGATGTCGATGTCGTACCGGCTTAAGAGTTGGATGCAACGGAGCTTGTCCCGCGTCCTCAGGATCGACAACGCGCTGTTCACGACCGGGATCCCCATGTTTTCGAACTGGGCAACGACCGCCAAAGAATAACTCGTGATGGACGCCCCCAGGCGAGGAAGGATGACGTCCGTTCCTTCGAACGGTTTCCCGTTCCGGTACAGGAGCGGCGTCTTTCGTCCGAGAGCGATTTGGTATTCCACGGGATCCGTTACGCTCACCTTGACGCCGAGCTTCTTTGCTTCCTCCCGGAATCTCCGGTTGGAATAGTTGGAGCGTTTGCGCGCTAGAATCTTGATTCGCATGCCGTTTCCGCCTAAGCCACGGAAGTATCCAGGGCCTTCCAGTCGAAGGGTTCTTCTTCAAGCGATCCGTCCATGCGCCGGACCAGCCAACGTGCGTCGAATTTTTCGGTCTCGAAGGCCGCCCGGAACCTGCGATGAAGGCCGATTGCTTCGATCGCACGGCCCATCGTCACGTCGAGAGACGGCTGCTCGTCCCGCATACCCGAATAAAGTTCCGCCAATTTCCGGACGATCAGCTCAAGATTTTCTTGATCCGACATGACAGTTCCCCTTCGTGCAGGTGCACCGAGACATCCTCGCCGGGCTTGACCTGCCGGCTTTTTTTCACAATGGTGCCTTTCCCGCTCCGGACCACGCTGTACCCGCGCGCGAGCACTCCCAAAGGGCTCAGGAGCTCGAGGTTGCTGGAAACCCGCTGGAAACGAAGCAGCCGCTGTTTCACCACCCCCGTTCTCAGAAGTTGCAGATGTTCCCGCGTGCGAAAGACCCGTTCGGTGTCACGTTCTCTGCGGCTTTTCAGACTCCCCACCATACGTTCCACGGCCAAGTCCAAGCGTTGCGTCCGTTCCCGCAGAAGACTCATCGGATCTCTTAGAGGCGCTGAGCGTCTCAAAGCCGTGAGTTGCTCGTACGCCACCTCACGCGAGCGGACCAACTCCCGGATGATGTTTCCCAGAAGGAGATCGGCCCGGCGTTTCAGCTCGATCACGTCCGGCACGGCGAGTTCGGCCGCCTGGGAAGGCGTGGCCGCCCGGACGTCGGCCACGAAATCGGCGATCGTAAAATCAGTCTGGTGCCCCACCGCCGAAATCACGGGAACGCGCGAGGCGGCAATGGCTCGCGCCACAATCTCTTCGTTGAACGCCCAAAGATCCTCGATCGATCCCCCGCCGCGCCCGACGATCAGAAGGTCGATCGCGTGCTCGGGCCGGTTCAGTTCGGAGATCGCGGATGCGATCTCCTCCCTGGCCCCATCCCCCTGCACTTTGACCGGGAAGAGAAGGAGGCTTACCAACGGGCACCGCCGCCGGATGACGTGGATGATATCGCGGATCACGGCTCCCGTGGGTGAGGTCACCAATCCGATCTTTCTCGGATACGAGGGAAGAGGTTTCTTCTTCTCGGGTGCGAAAAGCCCTTCTTGCTCGAGTTTCCTCTTGAGCTGTTCGAAGCGCAGATAGAGTTCGCCGATTCCCCCCGGGCGCACTTCCTCCACAATCAATTGATAGCGCCCGCTCGGCTCCCACACATCCAGCCGCCCCAGCGCGAGGACTTCGAGGCCGTCCCGGAGTTCCACTTGGAGCTTTTGGTTCGCATTGCGGAAAAAAGCGCAGCTCAGGACCGCCTTCTCGTCCTTCAGGCTGAGGTAAATGTGGCCCGATTGGTTCCGCCCCTTGAAGTTCGAGATCTCCCCTTTGACCCAGAACGCTTCCTGAGCGAACCGTCCGCGGATCAAGGCCTTCACTTGAGCGGTGAGTTCGCCGACCGTGTAGACGGTTTCTTGCAACGATTTCCCTTCGTCTTGCCCGTCCTTCGCTGGGCTCCGGCGGTTGGCGTATTCGAAAAGATCCACGACGCCGGACGCTAGACCGGCAGCTCTGTTTGGTCAACCATCCGCCGCAGTTCCTCCTCCGCGGATTCGATGGTTTTTACCTCGACGCTCTCGGGGTTCATCCGTCCCAAAGAGGAGCTGTACGTCGTGGCCCGGTCGCGCCCCGTTCGCTTCGATTCGTAAAGCGCCCGGTCCGCTCTTTCGATCAATTCCTCGCGGGTCAGGGCGTCGTCCGGATACGTGGCCGACCCCACCGAGAGCGTGACACGGAGCGTGAGCCCTTGGTGCTGGAAGCGGCTCCGAGCCACCTCCTTGACGATCCGAAGCGCCATCTGCGAAGCCCCGACCGCAGACGAGTTCACGAGGATGACCGCGAATTCCTCTCCGCCGTATCGTGCCACCGTATCCACCTTGCGCACGACGCGCCGGAGCACGCGGGCGATTTCGCCCAAGACGAAGTCCCCGATGGGATGCCCGTACTCGTCGTTGAATTTCTTGAACAAATCGATGTCCACAAGCAGAAGCGACACGGGCGCCGGATGCCGGCCGACGCGGTCGAGTTCCGCACCCAGGGTTTCCTGGAACGTCCGGTGGTTCACCAGGCCGGTCAGTCCGTCGGTCGTGGCCAATTGCTCCAGTTGATCCACCATCCGCGCGTTTTTGAGCGTGGCGGCCGCCTGGAGGGCCGTGACTTCGATCATCTTGCGGACGCTTCTGGAAAACGCGTGGTTCTTCACCGACGCGAACACCAGCGCCCCGAGCGCTTCTCCTTTCAAATGAAGGGGAACGAGAAAAACCGACTCGTACGCGTTGGGAACGCGCATCTCCTTCGGAAAGAGAGGAGTCTTCCCCTCGCGGTTCCGGAAGTGCGTGTAGTAGAGAGGCGCTTGATTCTTCACGACCCACGAGACCAGGCCGTGTTCCGGTGTGCAGGGAAACGCCCTCTCGCCCCGCTCCGCTTGTTGCTCTCCATCCTCCGCGGCAATCCGATTGACCCTCGTGACGGCGTCGTACATCACGACCGCACCGAAATCGTAATGCACGAGCGCTTTCGTGGAACCGAGAAGCGTCCGAAAGACGTCCTCCGCCCGAAGACAACGGTTCAATTCACTGACCGCCGCGTAAAACCCCGACAGTTCATCCATCAGGTAGAAGTACGCGTGCAGGGCTTCCGACTGGTCGATGGCGTTCGCCAATTGGCTCGCGATCCGCTCCACCGTCTCCGTTTCGGCTTCCGAGAAGGGCTGCGGCTCCAGCCGGTCCAGGATCAACACGCCCTTGAGAAGATCCTGTGAACGGATCGGATACGCCAGCACCGATCGCACGACGGGAATTCCCCTGTAATAGGCCAGTCCCCTCACTTCCCCGGTGGGGGAGATCAATCGTAAAGGCGCCGGCTCCCTCAAGACGGCCCGGAAAAGGCCTCCCACCGGCTGGACGTGCCGGTCGTTGAAGCGATCCGACCGGGTCAGCCAGTCCTTCAGGATGAAAGCTTCCTCGTTCGGATCGTAAAGGAAGAATGCCGCCGTATGCGGGCCGATCGTCCGTTCCAAAACCTCCAGGAGGTTACGGAAAGTCCGCTCCCGCTCCCGGATCATCGTGGCCAGATGCGCCCGCTTCTTCTCATCCGTCTTCAGCGCGGTTTCAACCTCGTCGGCGTGATACTCGATCGCTCCCGCCTCGCGCTCGTACAAATTCAACCTGTCCAGCACGCCCCGCCGCTTTTTCGTCTCCTGGTGCCGAAAAACAGCGGCAAAGCCGATCCAGAGGAACAGGAACACAAGCGGGAGCAATCTTCCGAGGGGGAAATTCGGCTCCGATGTCCGCCCGATGAATTGAAACGCCGCAAACAGGGTCAAAAGCAGGCTGATTTCACGCAGGCGGTACCCCGCGTACACAAAGATCAGAAACGCCGGGAACGCCACGAACGAAATCCATGTGAGTCCGGCTCCACGCGACGCCAAATCGAGCGCAGCCAGGATTACCGCGCCCGCCTCCACAAGCCTCCGCCGGGCGAGGCGGCCTACCGGAGGCCGGGGGACGGTGGCGTAACGGCCCAGCCCCCAAACAAGAAGTGCCGCGGCGGGAAGCACCCACGCTCGGACACTCGAGGGCCGAAGAAAACACGTAGCCGCATAGACGGCGATGGCCGGCAAAAGGAAGGCGAATCGCTGGAGGGGGCGCACGATCCGAAAGGCGCGCCAAATGGACATCAGCGGAAGATATATTGAATTTCGCGGTTCCCGGCAAGGTGAAGTTCCTGCCGGGCGTGGCGTTCAATCGTCTTGAGATCGTAGCGATATAGACGCACCTGGCTGCGGAGCCCCTGGGTGTCCCGCGACAGCTGGGAGATCTCGGCGTCCAAATTCTTTCCTTCCCTCCACAGATGATAGCTCTTCAAAAGGCCGCGCTCCCCGCGCAACGAAAAGACCGCCAGAAGAAGCAGATAAAGGACGAAAACGGTTCGAAGCGTGATTCTCCGGCGCCACATTGAATGAGTCCATCGTCTCAGAAACGCCGAATTTCGCGCGGGCACGGGTTCTATCGTACTGGACTCATAAGCGCTT
>JAZDIZ010000041.1:0-3886 GCA_043804515.1 Pseudomonadota bacterium
TGGGGCCTCAAAGGCCGTTGCAGCGTTTCCGAACTCTTTTCGGCTTGTCTCGACTTCTATCTAAGCCAGAAGGATCCGAGCCGGAAGGACAAGAAGAAGACCTTAACCTTACCGGTAAGGTTGAAGAGGGAATCCGATTCCGCGACCGACGCCATGCCTCCGACGCGGTATATTGCAGCTGACGCCAAACGAATGGTTCGGGATCGATCCAAAGGACAGTGTGAATATGTCGATCCAGAGAGCGGACGGCGATGCGAAAGCCGCTACCTTCTTGAGTTCGATCATATGGATCCGTACTGCTCGGGTGGCTTATCTAATGAGGAGAACATCAGGCACTTATGCCGGATGCACAATCAGTATTTTGCAGGAAAGATGTTTCAGTCCGAGGCCGAATTGCTTTCGAGTCGCCCCTGACGCTGGCTGAGTTGCAGGCCCCGTCTTCCCCCCTTAAACAACCTTTTTCTGTTTGGCACGCGACGGCGGCGGACTTCGATGCCAGTTTTTCCGCAGCCTGTTAATCCTCAATCCTCATCCACTGCCGGGACTCAGTGATTAGCTTCGATCTGGGGCCGGCTCAGGACGGGGTACGCCATCTTCGTGATGATCGCGTTGATCCGGCGCAGATTGCTCAGGATATCCAGATGGATCGATGACGTATCGAAACTCTCGCGAAGCCCCTGGTGAAGGCGACGCAGGTGCTTCTGCCCCAGTTCCTGCTCGATCTCCCCCAGCTTCTTCTTGTGGCGGATCACCTTCTGCGCCAACTCCATGTCCCCACTGGCAAAGGCATTGATCGCGAGGTGGAAATTCTCCATCACCTTCTGGTGGAAGTCCTTGATCTCCGCCCAGCCCTCGATGGAAAAGGACACGTTCTTCCGGCGTTTTTTCTCCGCCAGCTCCATCATCTCCTTCGTGATCACGTCCCCCACCTGCTCCAAGTCGTGCGTGAGCATGAGGAGCTCCTGCTGCCGCTTGGATTGATCGTCCGTCAGCCGGCTCTGGGAAAGCTTCGCCAGATAGAATTTGATGTCGCGGTCCAGGTGGTCCACCTGGTCATCCATGCCCTCCAGGCGTTCCACGGTGTCCGTCCCCGCCTCCTCGAACGGAAGGAGCGTCTGCACGCACATCTTCTGCGTGATTTCCGCCATACGGAGGATCTCACGGAACACGTTGGCGAACGCCAGCGTCGGGGATTCGAGGGCATCGGCGTCCAGATACTTCGCGCTGAATGTGTGTTCCGCCTCGCTCGGGCGGATCAAGCGCACCGCCAGAACCGATACGGCCCGGCACAGGGGAAGGAAGGCGACCGCCAACGCCAGATTCAAAACCAAGTGAAACGTGGCTACCTGGTACGTCGGGGTTTCCACCCACCGGGCGATCTCCCCGCCCACCGACGTGAGAAACGGCAGGAACAGCGCAACGGCCACGACCTTGAGCAAAACGTGGATATACGCCAACCTCCGCCCGTCCGTCTTCGCACGCAGGCCCGCCAGGAACGGCACAAGCGTGGTTCCCAGGTTGGCCCCCAGAACGAACGGGAGCGCCTGATCCAGCGTCATGGCGCCGGCTCCGGCGAACGTGAGAAGAACGCCGATCATGGCCACGCTGCTCTGGAGCAGGATCGTGAAGAGCGTCGCAAAAAAGACCGCCACGACGGGATTGTCCGCGGCGGCCGAGATGATCTGCGCGACCAGGACTGACTGGCGCAGGGGCTGGCTGGCCGCGGAGATCTGACCCATTCCGTACAACATCAGGGCCACGCCCAGGAACGCTCGCGCATAGAATTGCGTCTGCCCCTTCCGGAACGTGAAGTAGAAGAAGAACGCGAGCGCCACAAAGATCAGATCCACTTGGCCCGAGGAGAACTGAAAGAAAGCCGCCAGGAGAAAAACGATCAACGTCGTGCCGACATCGGCTCCCAGCGTCACGGCGATCGCCTGTGGAAGGCTGATGTAGCTCATGCCGGCCAGACCCACGATCATGACGACCGTAGCGGCGGAATGCTGAAGCACCACGGTCATCCCGACGCCGAGCAGGAAAGCGCTCAGCCGTCTTTTCGTGAGCCTGCCGATCTGAACGCGAAGCCGGTCCCCCGACACCTGGCGGAGGTTCGTCTGGACCAGACGCAGGCCGAAGAGAAAAAAGCCGATTGCGGCCAGAAGATATGCGATCGAAAACTTCGTCATTCTCTAAATAGTTCCCGCGCGAATTGTGCCGGTTCAAAGGGGAGCAAATCTTCCGATTTCTCCCCCACTCCAAGGTATCGGATCGGAAGTGATAATTCCAGCGCGCTCGCTAACGCCGAGCCCCCCCGCGCCGTGCCGTCCATCTTCGTGACGATCAGCCCCGTGAGCGGCGCGGCTTTCACGAATTCCCGGGATTGCGCGACGGCGTTCTGACCCGTGGTCCCGTCCAGCACCAGGAAGCACTCGTGCGGCGCTCCCCGCCCGTCTTTTCCGAGGACCCTCACGATCTTTCTGAGTTCCTCCGTCAGAGGCTGCTTCGTGTGCAGGCGGCCAGCGGTGTCGGCGATCATCACGGCCTGGTCCGCCACGGCCTTCTGCCAGGCGTCGAACACGACCGCCCCGGGATCGGCTCCGGCTCTTTGAGCCACCACCTCGGCCCCGACTCTCGCGCCCCAGAGCTTGAGCTGCTCGATCGCGCCGGCACGGAACGTATCAGCCGCCGCGAGAATCACCGCCTTCCCCTCGCTCCGGTAACGGCGGGCCAGCTTCGCGGCCACGGTGGTTTTTCCCGAGCCGTTCACACCCAAGAGAAGGATCGCGCCGGGAACCGGAAAAGGGCGGGCGGGCCGGTCCGATTCCAAGGCGATCCGAACCACTTCCGCCTCCATCGAGCGGAGGGCGCACTCTCGGTCCTTCGGACGAGCCTCCTCCGCCGCCCGAGCCAGGCGCGCCACAATGGGCGCGGACAGATCCGCCTCGTAGAGGAGGGCGGTCAACTCCTCCGCGGGAAATGCGGGCTGCTCTCGCCCCAACAGGGCACGCAGCCGTCCGCTTAAGCTTGATGCGGACTTAAATCCGAACATGGGGAGTTACTTTTTAAAGTCCTCGGGCTTGATCCCATATTTCTCGATCTTCCGGAGCAGCGTCTTCTTCGGCATGTTCGTTCCCGCGCTGGTCTGGTTGATCCGCCCGTTGTATTTGCGGAGGGCGCGGATGATGAAATCCCGCTCGTATTGTTCCTTGTAGCGCTGGAAATCCAGGTCCGCTTCGCCGGCCGCCGTGCCCGGCACAGCCCCCTCCGGGCGCGCCGGAGGTGCCGTCGTCCGCTCGGCCGCCTCCGCCCCTCCCGCTTCCAGGGGCCGCACACTCCTGGGGAGCGACGTCTCGGTGATTCGGGGCCCCGTTTCAAGCACAAACGCGTGCTCGATCACGTTCTCCAACTCCCGGATGTTGCCGGGCCACGAGTGATTCTTGAACCGCTCCAAAGCCCGCTCCTCGATTCCCCCGATCGCCTTGTTGTGCAGCCGGTTGAATTTCCCGATGAAGTGCAGGACGAGAGGTTCGAGATCCTCGAGACGATCGCGAAGCGGCGGGAGAAAAATCGGGAGGACGCTCAGGCGATAGTACAGATCATCGCGGAACGTTCCTTTCTGGATCAGGTCCTCGAGGTTCCGGTTGGTGGCTGCGATGATCCGGGCGTTCGCCTCGATCTCCTGGTTCGACCCCACCGGCGTGAAGCGCTTCTCCTGCAGCACCCGGAGTAGCTTCACCTGCAGTGCAGGGGAGATGTCGCCGATTTCGTCCAGAAACAGCGTGCCTCCATCGGCATACTGGAACTTCCCGATCTTCCGCTGATCCGCGCCCGTGAAGGACCCCTTCTCGTGGCCGAAAAGCTCGCTCTCGGCCAGCGTCTCGGGAAT
>JAZDIZ010000042.1:0-7050 GCA_043804515.1 Pseudomonadota bacterium
CTTAGGTCGGCCGCGGTAAGGCGCCGGAAGTTCGTCTTCTCATAGGGGATCGGCTCCTGGGTAGCCACGGCCGGGAAGATTTGCCGGGAGCCATCCGGGAGATTCCCCAACAATCTGTCATCAAACGTATACGAACGATTATCCCTACGGTCTGTTTTCCAGCGTCCGCCGACTCCTCCCTTTTTCCAAGCACGGCACGGGGGATCCGGTTTCGTGAGGTCGTTCCAGTGCGCTGCCTGCGGAGGCGGACATTCACTGCCGCTATACATGGTCGCGAACCTGGACCGGAACAGTTTCAAAAAAGCCCCCTTGAAATGCATGTACGTGTTGCCCGAGGGGTCGGCGAAATCCTCTTCAACGCGGATCCATTTTGAAAAGCCCCCCGTGTATTTTAGCGGCAGGCCCGTTTCCAAGTTTGTGGTGGCCGTCGGGGTCTCACCCGCGATCACTATGGCATTGACGTCGAGAGCCGACGCCAGCGGAATGTACCGGTTTGCCGGGCTCGTGTGACCGCCACCGGTGGGGCCCGGCGGAAAATTGCCGTCCGCAAGTTCGTCCTTGGACCCCATAACGCGCCGGAATCGATTGTTGTACTGGACACTGTAACTGGGGGACTGGGCCGTAAAGCGATCGGCGATGATCGCGGCAGGGTGCCAGGTAGCGCCCGTGTTGAAGTTCCCGCGCACCGTGACCGGGTCATCCGAAACGAAGAACAGGGGAGCTGCAAGAGTCGCTCCGTTGGTCAGCGTGTAACCGTAGGGTTTCCGGTTTGGATCCGGTTCCATTGTGGCTTCGACGGTCGTATCTGCTACGGCATCGTCTCGCGTGGCATAGATTTTGATCTTGTCCTGGTTCTTGATGCAGTTCGCCTGAAATGCCGCAACGTTGATATTCGTGTTCAGAACGAACATGTCTTCGTGTGAATGCCAAACACGTTCCTGTCGGATGGCCTTCCAGCAATCCCCTCCGTCTGCGTCTTTGAAATCACCTTTTGCCGTATCGAAAAAACCGTCTTGGATGCCTGTGCCGCGGCAGACGTTAATGCCGCTGGCGTTCAGACCGCAGGTGACAGCGGGATCCCAGAGTGGATTGCCCGTTTCCGTGTACTTCTCCGCCCAGATGTCCACTTGGCTGGCGTTGCCGTCATAAATCGTCGGGTCGCCCACGGACTTCGTTGGGTCGGGTAGGTAAGCGAGGAAAAATCGCTTTTGGGTTTTCACCGCGCCATCCACGCGCACTTCCACAACGACGGCGTTAGGATCGGTTTGATCCCGTGTCGTCGTGATACGAACGTCTGCAACGATATCGTAGTAGCCGCCCGGGGCTATGTCCTGAACGTCCGGCAGCTTCACGGCCGAGACGCCCTGGGAGCTGTCGGCGAGAAGGCCGTGAAACTTATTTACCGTCTCGGCGCTTTTCCACGTGTCGTCCACTTTCCACGTCCCGGCAGATGGGTCTTGGATTTGAGACGACTTAAAGGACGCGGGGTCGGTGATGTCAATCGCATCGACGCCTTGGGCCGGCGTGCCGGGGACGCCTGGTGTGCTCGTAGTGGCCGTCAGGAGTGCATAGCTGTTCGGATTGCTGGTTCCCCCAAAGGGAACGGGGGGCGTGCAATCCGCGGCCCAGCAGATTCGGATTTCGCCCTGCTGAACGCCGGGTAAATTGTAGCCTTTGGGGTTCAAGTCATTTCTGAAGATGTGTTCTCCCGCTGTCATGGGTCCGATGATGTTTAAAACGGATCCGGCCTGCGTATTCTCGATAAAGATGTTTTTGTTGGAATGGATGCTGCCTTCGATCAGGGCGTTTCCCCAGAAGTTAATTTCGAGATCGTCCTTGGCGAAAATGGTTTTCATGTACAACGGCTCTCGGCGGACGATGAGGTCCTGTGCAAGAATCGCCTGGGATGGAGCTTTGGTGACGGAGGGGGCGGACAAATCGGCTTTCGCAAACGGACCGACCGCCTCGGACTGGATCGTGAAACGCCTGTAAACGAAAGCGCCATCCGCCGAGGGATTCCAGCCCTGCGGATAAGGCAAGGGCGGATCGCTGATGCGATACCGAACGCGGTAAAAGCCCGCGAAAAGCTGCTGCGTCGTGAACTCATAGGTCCCAGGTACAACAAACGTCTCATTTGAGCCGGCCAAGGTCGCGTCAAAATCGACTTGATCGGACGCGGGCTGACTGATGGGCTCCCGTTCCATGAGGGTCCTGATTTTTACAATTCCGCGCGCGAGGCCTTCTTCGGCGATATAGTCCGTCTGGGCTTTTCGGAGCCTGAGCCCCATTCCGAACAGAAGTTTCGAACCGCGCTGCGAAAAGGCGATCAAGATCAACGTAGCAACGAGAAGTAGGCCCAGAACGAAGATCAGGGCAATGCCTCGGTCGCGGAGTCGCCTGTTCCTTACCATTGAGCGAAGGCCTTTCTGCTGAAGGCGTTGTGCGGTAGCACGCTGATCTCCGTGTTCTGGACGGATTTTCCGACTGTCATGGCGAGGCGGATGGCCGCTCGTTCAATAAACGGTACAAGTCCGACGTTACACGGTTTTGAGGTATCGCGTAAGAACACTTCGCATCCGTCGGCCGGAAAATTGTTTGTAAGCGCTCCGAAATAGCGAAGCTTTAGGGAGGTGACGCCTCTTGCCAGTGTCATGCCGCTGTCGACTAATTCGGACTTGCGCACCAGATAGGCTTGATAGCGTCCAGGGCCGTCCGAAAGAAAACGGATGCCGATCGTGATGACCTGAACGGCGCTGACTACCGAGTTCTGCGGATAAACCGCGGATAGGCCGTCGTCGGGCTTATTCCAATAGTTTCCGTCGGCCGCTTGGGTGCCGGCGTGCTCAAGTTTCACCTCGGTTCCCGGGCCGTTGCGCACATCGGACAGGAGGAACACCTCTGAGATCGAGGCGTCACCGATCCAGACAAAGTGTCCCTTTTGAAAGATCGAGTGGACGCCGTCCGCCCCGAGCTTGTTATCCACGCTAACGGGCTTGATTTCGCCTGCCATGTTCGCTGTGGACGGTGTCGAAGCGTCTTGCGCCCGAGAGGTGTCGGGAATGACGATCCGGACCGCGTTGAT
Source organism: Pseudomonadota bacterium (assembly GCA_043804515.1). Lineage (GTDB taxonomy): Bacteria > Bdellovibrionota_G > JALEGL01 > JALEGL01 > DATDPG01 > JAZDIZ01. Next base: position 3,083 of record JAZDIZ010000042.1, read on the forward strand.
CTCGGCGGGATCGATGCCGGTTGCACTCGCGGGAGGCGGCGGTTTTCCGTCCACGTCCTGTCGGACGAGGGGCGTGAACCCGGAGCGAATCACGCTATCGGGCGGTGGATAATCCTCCGTGGAGAGGGGCGAGAAGTCCGTGTACGTCGATGTGGCGTACGGATATAACGCGATCGCCTTGCCAAAGTCCTCCTTCAACAAGCTTTCGATCTGAGTCAGATTGAACAGGTACTGGTGCCGGCTTTCGACACCTTGGAGACCGGACGTGGAGGAGATCACAACCTTGTAGGCGGCGATGCCCAAAAAGCTCGTAAGCGCCAGGGCTAGGATGACATCCAGCATCGCAAATGCTTGGACGTTGCCCAAGAACCCGACTCGAAATCTAAAGTACAACCCACCCTCCTAGATAGTTCTTCTGGCAACCATTGTGCCAATAAATAAGACAACATTTTCAACAGGTTGCCGTTCGATCCGCATCCTAAGGGTGCAAAAAGTTCAGAGTTTTCAGGGATGGCCGAAGCCGTCTCCAATAAGACCAGTCATTTTCGTACGTTATGAAAAGGGAGCACTGGAAGTAAAGTTCCCCCTATTTTGTAAACTTTAGTTTGCACTTTGGGACCTAATGCCGCGATTTGACGGGTTTGGGCGCAACAGATATTCGAAAACAATGGAAAATGTCCTCACTGAGGTGGCCGGAAGGAAAGATCCGACCGATCTGAGTTACTGGACAAGCGCGTTTGGGAGGCTTCCTCTCACATCTCGCACGCGGATTACGGAGGGAAACGATCTCCGGCTTCTCGTCGACAGCGGCGAATTTTACCCCAAAATTCTCGAAGTGATCCGATCCGCCGAGCGGACGCTCAGTTTCGAGTTCCTGAACATGGAAGCCGACGAAGGGGGACTTCCCATCGGCGAAGCGTTGATCGAAGCCGCCGAGAGAGGCGTGGCGGTCAAGGCGATCCTGGACGCCGTCAGCCAGACGTTCGAAACCAACGGGGAGATCACGGTTTGGCCGGCGAGCCTCAACTTCAGCCGCGCGAAGCGGCAGGGGATCCGGCGTGAACGGCAAGAAACCCGTGCGATGTTCCGACGGATGAGAGGGGCCGGGATCGAGCTGAAGATCGTGGGACCCAATCTTAAGAACCGATTCACCCGGAACCACCGGAAATCCTTGATCGCCGACCAATCCCGAATGGTGATCGGCGGCTTCAACCCGACAGGGCACAACAAGGCTTGGCACGAAGTGTGCGCGCTCATGCTGGGGCCGGCCGTCCGGGAAGCCCAGGAGATATTCAATTCGCTCTATCGCGAGACCGGATCCCGCGGTTTTGAACTTGCGCCGGAACAGGCTTCGACCCGAGTCCCTATGGATGGGCAAGGCGTGACGATCGGCTTCGCCCTCAACGAACCGCGTCGCCGGGAATCGATTCGAACGTTCCTCGTGGAGGCCGTCGGCATGGCCCGTCACACCGTCCGGATCGAGAATGCCTATTTTACCGACCCGCGCTCCTTCCAGGCTCTGGAAGAGGCTGCGCGGCGGGGCGTGAAAGTCCAGCTGATAGTCCCCGGGGCGAGCAATCACGCGTCCGTTGACCGGAAGCGCGACGCACGGCTTCCTCGGCTGAAGGAGGCCGGCGCCGAAGTCTATCTGTACCGTGGGATGACGCACGCCAAGCTCTTCATGATCGACGACGTCATGGTTTCGCTGGGTTCCGCGAATTTTACGCCGATGAATCTTCGGATGGAGCGCGAGCTCAATCTCGCAGTGCTTGACCCGGAAGGGGGATTTCCCGGGGAAGTCCTGGAACGTGTCTTTTTGCGGGATATCGCGGCCTCGGATCGCTTATAATCCCCGTTTGTGAGATCGCCTCTGCGTGCCGCCGTTTCCGTTTCGGTTGAAGGCGCCAGACCCCCGTTCGTGCGCGTTTTTGAGGGGGAAAACTTTCTTCGGAGCCACCAAATCTCGCCGGGCACGTGGATGGCGGGGAGGGACCCCTCGGCGGATATCCGCCTGGAAGGCTCCACCGTCTCGCGCCGCCATTTTCAGTTTGAATATCACGGTGAGAACCGCCTGTACGTCCAGGATCTGGGGAGTTCCAACGGAACCTTCCTGAACGGCCGGCGCGTGAACCGGTCCGCGATCGGGCATGGGGACGTGATCCAAATCGGCGAGATCCGCTTGGTGGTGAACCATCAGGCGTTTGCAAGACCGAAGGTCATCCCGTTTCCAAACATCCGAACCGAACCGGGCGTGGAGATCCGGAAACTCGAACCGGCTCTTCCCCCTCCCAAGACTTCACCGGAACCCGGTCTGCGCCCTTTAAGGCCCGAGAGAGCGCCCGCCAAACCTACGCGTGCACCCGTTGTTCGCAGGGCGGTCGAAAAGCCGCGCCTTAAGCTTGCCAGGGCGGCGGTGCTGACGGCGACGGCGGGTTTTCTCGCGTGGGGCGTTCATTCCTGGATTTCGAGCCGGCACGCACCCGAGGTTGCCGAAGTCAGTGCGCCGGCAGTCGGAGGGGCAAAAGTCCGTGCTACGGCACGCGCCAAGGATGCGGTCGGGGCTTTGGTTCAGGTTCAGAGCAAACCCCGTGTTCCCGCTTTGCCCGCTCCGGTCGCAAAGGAGCCCCCCAGAGCGTCGGCGGAGGTATCCAAAGAACGTATGCCCAAATCCGGGGAACCTCTCAGGCTGAAAGAGCCGCCCCTGAAAGAAGGTCCGGCAGTCCAGGTCCGGCAGGCGACAAAATCAGGGGAGGGCGAGGCCTTTGCGCGAAGCCTCGAGCACTCTTTGGGGAGCATCGGGGAGGGGGATCTTGGAAACGTCAATAAACTCGGGGTTTCGGGCCCCTCGGAATCGAGACCGAATCTTGCGGCCCTGAAGAAGATGGACGGGAAAGCCGGAGTGGTCGACATCGACATCAAATTTCCAAGCGTAGAGGAGATGGAAAAGGCGGCGCAAGCCGAGCCTGGAACGTCCCAGAACGCTCCGCCGAAAGGCCCCAACAAATTCGATGCGAAACAATACCAAGCGATGCTCAAGGAGCGAATTCAAGGCGTCGACCAGTGCTATTACGAGAACGTGAAAAACGGTGCCGAAGGGAAGGTGTCGGTCTGGTTTTCGATCGGCACGAAAGGGCAGGTCAAGAGAACCGGCGTGGAGTCCTCGACGTTCGCCAATGCCTCCTTGAGCGCATGCATTCTGGAGAAGATTCAGAAGCTTCAGTTGGAGCCGCCGCCGTTTGACGGATTTACGGTGACGTACGGCTTCAGGTTCGGTGCCCGCCGGATCAGGTTCTGATCAAACGAACAGGAACACCGCGAACAGGATCAGAAGAACGTACGGAAACGATTCGGCACAAGCCGCAACATCCGGTCGCTCTTCCAGGAGTTTCTCAAGCATATGACTCTATGCAGCAAAAGTCGTGCCCTGGACGGCGTCCGGATATGTATCCGAAATCATTGAATAAACGTCGGCACTGCCAATACGAACAGGCGAATTCTTGCGCATCTTTTGTTGCCGGCGCGCAACTTTTTGCACACTCCGCGTAATTGGGGACACGTACCAATTAAATTTCTGTTGAATCGCGAAATTCGTACGTGTCCCCAATTACGCGGAGTGCACGTACGGAAAGCGTCAGGAGCAAGAAACCGAAGAGCCATGACGTCGGCTCCGAGGTGGTGCAACCCGACGAGGCCGCCGAGCCGTTGTCTTCTGCAACGTTCGGCCTGCCGTAGCCCGATGCTGGGCTGGCATCGAGTTGGTTGAAATCCCCCAGAAGGGGCGGGCTCGCGCTCCGATCCACATGGGGATCCACGAAGAGCGGCTTCTGAGCCTCGGGGCAGGCGGATTCCGAGTAATTGTAATTGTGAGTCCCGTCCACTTCGCACGTTGAAGAATTGTCGATCTGGTACAGAAGATTGTCCGAGGCGCGGATTGTTTCGACATCCTCATCATCCTCCCAGAACGGCGT
>JAZDIZ010000043.1:0-7485 GCA_043804515.1 Pseudomonadota bacterium
CCCTCACGACGATGCAGTCGGCGTCGGTTTTGCAAACCTGCCAGTCCTTCGGAAAGGCCGGGTCCTCGGTCTTCTTGGCAAACGAGGACGTCGGACTCAAAACGGCTACAACTCCTGCCGCGGCCAAGCCCAGGAGAACGAATCGGAATCGAGATTTCATCATTGCACCCCCGTCAGACTTTATTGTTGTGAACAATATACGCCGGCAGACGCCGAAAGGCACAATCATGAAGCCGGGGCCGGGACCAACTCGTAAAGCGTGATCTCCGAGCGGGTACCCAGGCGCATAGGTGGCCCCCAAAAGCCGGTTCCTTCATTGACGTAGATCTGAGTGTTCCCGAGCCGGCCCCAACCCGAGATAAACGGAAGGAAAAACCTCACGAAGTAATTGAAGGGCCAGATTTGGCCACCGTGGCTGTGGCCGGAGATCTGCAACCCGACTCCCAACGCGGAAACGGACAGGATTTCGCTTGGATTGTGGGCCATCAGAACCACGGCGCGGCTCGAGTCACGTTCCGCCAGTGCCTTGGGCAGATCGGCTCCTTCCCCGTGGAACATCCGGCCCGTCGGATCGTCTACGCCCGCCAGGTCGAACCCATTCCGATCGATTCCGATGGATACACGCTCGTTCCGCAGGATCCGGACGCCGAGGCGCCGGAGCTCCGCCAGCCAGGGTTCGACGCCCGAGTAATATTCGTGATTGCCCGTGACGAAAAAGACGCCGTATCGGGCCTTAAGCTCCGCGATCGGAGCGAGCATCTCGGCGTGCTGTGAGGCGCTGCCGTCCACGAGATCGCCGGTAATCGCGACGATATCCGGATGAACCTCGTTGCTCTGCCGCACGACGGCTGCCAAGAGACCCCGGCGGATGAGACCACCCACGTGCACGTCCGAAATTTGCACGATCGTCGTACCCGACAGCTTTTGAGGAAGGAGCGGGAGCGCGATACGGACGCGCTTTAAAAGTGGGAACCGGGACGCGTTCCAGAGCGAAAAAAGCCCGAGACCGAGGGCGATCAAAACCACCGCAGCGGATATCAAGCGTGAGAAAAAGAGCGAGCGAAGCGGGTCATGGCGAACCGGGAACCAAAGGATGAACCGCGGCAATTCCGAAGCCAGGAGAGTGACGAACAGAAGGAACGCAAACCCCAGCCAAACGTACCCGACCCATTGTGTGATCTCGCGCCACGGGGACGTGAAATAACGGTTTGCAAAGAACGGGGCCGGGACGGACGCCGCAAGTACGATCAAGGAGATGGTCAACAGGGGGTGCCAGGTGCGGGGAAGTTCGCTTCCGTGGACGAGACGCCACCAGAAGTACACGTGCATTAGGGCTACGGCCAGGAGCAGCACGGTGAACCAGGAAAAGTAATGCCCGGATCGGGACATGAGCGGTGGGGCTATTTCCCGCTGGTTTTAAGCGTTACGAGCGCCCGCAGGTTTTTCAAGGTGGTGGGGGAGGGAGTCGGGTCGAAACGGACGGCAAACCCCTGCGTCTCGCCCAAGGTTGCAATCCGAACCACTCGGCCCGTGACGATGCACAGCGGTTTCTTCTTTTGAATCTCCACGGGGATGTAGATCAGGAGCTGCGAACCCACCGGGATCTTCGTGCCGACGCCGATGAAGACGCCCCCTTCGCTCAAGTCACGCACGAGGCCTTCCATGATCTTGCCCAAGTGGGTCTTGATCGTGGCGGTGGTCTGATATTTCACGCGAGGGTGCTTTCGGTTGTGTCCCCAATTCCCGCCGCCGCCCTCCGGTTTCTGATCTTTTGCCACCGTCTCTCCTCAACCTTCGTTGGTGCAATGTTAGCCCAGATCATTTACCAAGGAAACCGCATATTTGCCGGGCCTCCGCGTCGGGCGCAATACACATGCCAAGGAACTTTGCGCGATGGGCTGGCAGGAGTATTTTGCTCCCAGGATTAACTTTTTCAGGAGATAGGAAAACATGAGAACAACATTATGCGCAGTGGCTCTGGTACTTGCCGGTTCCGCGGCTCAGGCCGCCACGAACTACAACGTGCTGAACGGCGACTGGAACGGGACGATCACGACGAACCTGAAGGACACCGCGGGCGGCGGCATGCCGACCGAGGGAGCCACAGGCACGCCGGTGGTCATCACTTTGAAGCCGTCCGGCGCGGGGGTCTCGGGTACGAGCGACGTGGCGGGCAGCAAGGAGAGCTGGCAGATCCAGAAAGAGGAGTATACCTGGAATGACGGGACGGTCACCGTTTCGACGAAATCGATCGCTTACAAGGACGTTCCGGAATGGGTTCGAAAACAGGCGACTCTGAATCCGGCCGATACGTTTTTCGCATTCAAGTACTCGAAGTGCACGGTAAACGCGACGAAGGCGAACTGCGTAGTCGGAAAGGATGTCCCGGCGGGGATCGATAAATCGGGCGTGTGGCTCTTTCGTGTCGAGCGAAACAAGCTCCAGAGCGCCGTTTATTACAATTATCCGAACGGCGGGAAGAGGATCTTGGAGCAGAATCTGACGAAGAAATAGCGGGAAAGCTCGCTAGTGATGTACGGATGCCCTGGCGGGAAAGTCCCCGGGGCATCTTCTTTTCCGGCCGAATGCGGGCACAGCCACTGCGAATGATTCCGTGATGAGGAGAATGAGATGATCAAACATGTCGTGATGTGGAAGTTCAAGGCAAAGGCTGAGGGGGCAGACAAGGACGCGAATATCCGGAAGCTCAAGGCCATGTTGGAGGCGCTGCCGGCGAAGGTCCGAGGAATGGAATCGCTGGAGGTGGGAGTTGATTTCGCCCGGTCCGAAGCCTCGTGGGATCTTGTCCTGGTGTCCGCATTCCAAAGCGAGGGCGCCCTGGCCGCGTATCAGGAACATCCGGAACACCGAAAGGTAGCCGAGTTCGCCGCCAAGGTCCGGGATACCCGTTCCGTCGTGGACTATCGGGTCTGAGGTCCCGCCGGCTGATCAGGAGCGCGTGGCATCAGGGGGAGGGCCGGGCAATTCGCGCACGGGAATCATAACAGTGACGGTTGTTCCCGCGCCGAGCTTGCTTTCCAGATTGAGTTCGAAACCGTGGATTTGGGCGATTCGCCTCGCGATCGCGAGGCCCAGGCCGGTCCCGTTTTCGTGTTTCCGGACCGCGTTGTTGGAACGAAAATACTCGTCGAAGACCCTCTTGAGGTTCTCTTCGGGAATCCCGATGCCGTGATCCTTCACGACCACGCACATGCGATCCCGGGCGGGCCGGTCGGCGCTGATCTCTATGGTCGAGCCGTCGTCGGAGTAATGGATGGCGTTCTCCAAGAATTCGGAAAACAGCGTGACCAACTGCTCCGGCGTTCCGCGGATGGAATCGGGTTTCGGGCAAGGGTGGAAATCAATGCGGATCTTTCGTTTGGTGGCGATCGCGGCGTAGTTTTCGACCACGCGGGAGAGGATCTCATTGAGCGTCGTCTCGTGAAGCGAGGCGGAGTCGAATCGAAGCGATTTGAGCTGGGCCAGCTCCAACATTTCCTTGATGGCTTTGGAGAGAAGCTCGCAGCGGGTCTTGATCTTCCCGAGGATCTCCCTGGAAAGGCCGGAAATCTCTCCCGTGTACCCTTCCAGAAGAATATCCGTGTAACTCTGGATCGCGGTGAACGGAGCCTTCAATTGGTGCGTGGCCTGGAGCAGGTACCTGGTCTTCTCTTCGTTGACCTTTTCCAGCTCCCGCGTGAGTTCCTCGTATTGGAGAATCTGATTCTGCAGCTTCCGGTTTGCCTGTTCCAGGTCTTCGGTGCGCTCGATGATCCGCCGTTCCAGGGACAGCTGGTACTCCTTCAACTTCCGGGCCACCTGGGCCTCGGAGGCCAGGAGGTAGAAAATGATCCGGGTCCCGGCGGCGCCGATCACGTTCGTGATCGGGGACTTGAGCGACACGAGTTTGGCGTAGACGTCCGCTTTCCCGGTCACCTCGAAGATGAGATCGATCTGGGTGTTGCCCGCGATTTCCGTGAAGCGGTCGTTGGTCACGCAAGTGATCTTGTTCGTCTTGGCGATTTTCAGGCCCGGGGCGTCGGGGTTGACGTCGTAGACGTACTGGATATTGACGCCCGGAATCTCAAGGAGCGTCTTTAAAATCGCGGTGCCGCCTTGGCCGGCGCCGACAAGGGCGATCACTCCGCGTTCCATGCTCCGACCTTTAGCAAATCGGGTTTGCGCTGTATAGCTTGCCGACATTTTCCGGTGGGGTATCGTTTCGTAGCTTTTTTGGGAGGTGGCCGTGAAGAAGATCTACATCGTGGACGACGATCGGAACATCGTCGAGTCTCTGACGATCGTTCTTAAGAGCAAGGGCTATGACGTCGGCGCCCAGTACGATGAGGAGAAGCTCCTGGAGAATGTGGCGAAATTCGGGCCGGACCTCATCATCCTGGACGTGATGTTTCCCCAGAACGAGGGTGCAGGGTTCGAGATGGCACGGTCTCTGAAGGGAAACGATCGGACGAAAAAAATCCCCATTCTGATGCTCTCCGCCGTGAACCGGCGGGGCATTTACGCCGGGCAATTCTCGACCAAGGACAAGGACGACTCCTGGTTTCCCGTGGATGAGTTCGTGGATAAGCCGATCAATCCCACGGATCTCTTACGAAAAGTCGAAGCGATGCTGGCGTAGGCGGACATGGATGCACTGGAAGCGATTTTCACCCGCCGGAGTATCCGCAAATACGCAAAGGGTACGGTGCCGGGGCCCGTGGTTACGGAGCTCCTGAAGGCCGCCATGGCCGCCCCGTCGGCCGGCAACAAACAACCCTGGCATTTCGTGGTCATTGATGACCGCCAGATCCTGGAGCGGGTGATCACGTTCCATCCGTCCGCCGAGATGCTGCATGAAACCGCGCTGGGGATCTTGATCTGTGGGGACGAGAGCCTGGAGAAGGGGAAGGGCTACTTCCCCCTGGATTGCTCCGCCGCCGCTCAGAACGTGCTTCTTGCCGCCCACGCAAAGGGCCTGGGGGCCGTCTGGTTGGGGATTTATCCCCGCCAAGACCGGATCGCCGGCATGAGAGAGCTCGTCGGTGTCCCCGAAGGGATCGTGCCTTTCGCTTTGATCTCCATCGGCCTGCCGGCGGAAAAGGCGGGCCCCGTGGAGAGGTTCGACGCCGGGCGGGTTCACAGGAACCGCTGGTAGCTCGCCGGATTTTACGTTCACCCGGTGAGCTCTCGTTAAGCCCCATAATCTGAGGTAGAGTCCGCGAATGAAAATCGGCCTATTCGGGTTTCCAAAAGTCGGGAAGACCACCCTGTTCAATACGCTTACGGGCTCATCGGCCGGTACGGAGGCCTATTCGGGCGGGCGCGGTAAGACCCACCTCGCCGTCGCGAACGTGCCGGATCACCGGCTGAGCCGCCTTTCCGAAATCTTCAAGCCGGAAAAAACCACGCCCGCGAAAGTGGAGTATCTGGACGTTGTCGGCGTGGAGAAAGGGGAGGCGAAGGAGAGCGAGACGTTTCTGGGGGATATCAGAGGTACGGATGCGCTTCTTCACGTGGTGCGGGCTTTTGGGGACGCTGCATTGCCTCACAGCCAGGGGAGCATCGACCCGAGGCGCGATGCGGATGCGATGGAAACCGAGCTGATCCTGGCCGATCACCTGGTCGTGGAAGGCCGGATCGAGCGGTTGGAAGCGAATTTGAAGAAGGGCGCGCACCCGGAGGATGAAAAGGAACTCGGACTTCTTCGGAAATGTTCGGAATGCCTGGATCGGGCTGTTCCATTGCGGGATCTCGAGGTGTCCCAGGAGGAGAGCCGGAAGCTGAGGGGGTTCACGTTTCTTTCGGCCAAGCCGCTCTTGATCGCCCTGAATCTGTCCGAATCGGACGTCGGCCGGATCGCGACGGCCGTGAAGGATTTCGGTCTGGAGCGATTCACGTCGCGCCCTTCGGTGGGCGTTGTGCCGGTTTCGGCCAAAATCGAGATGGAGATCGCCCAATTGGGGAACGAGGATCGCGCCGAGTTCCTCAAGAGCCTCAACCTCGAGGAACCGTGCCTCGATCGCTTGATCCGTATGTCCTACGGTCTGCTGGGCCTGATCTCCTTCTTCACCGTCGGGGAGGATGAATGCCGGGCTTGGACGATCCAACGCGGGACAAACGCGCACAAGGCTGCCGGAGCCATTCATTCGGATCTGGAGCGCGGATTCATCCGTGCCGAGGTAATCGCTTATGACGAGTTGCTGAGGGCCGGTTCATGGAACGGCGCGAAAGAAAAGGGAAAGCTCCGCCTGGAAGGGAAAGAGTACGTCGTCCAGGACGGGGACATCGCCCACATTCGCTTCAACACTTAAACGCCGGGCCGACCCCGGGGGCGATCAAAACGCGGAACCGGTTTCTAACTGGAGTTTCGCCCCGTCTTGTGGCAAAGAGGCCCAGAACCTCAACCTGGGAGATAACGAACATGGGAGACGTTTTAGGCAGCCTGAAACCGACGCAAATCTGGAAACATTTCGAGAAGATCTGCTCGATTCCCCGGCCCTCCAAAAAGGAGCAGAAGATCGCGGCTTACGTCCGCGATTTCGGGAAGTCCTGCGGTCTCGAGAGCACGACCGACAACGCCGGCAATGTGATCATCAAGAAACCGGCCACGAAGGGGATGGAAACCCGGCGTACGGTGGTCCTCCAGACGCACCTCGACATGGTTCCTCAGAAGAACCAGGACGTGAAACACGATTTCGAAAAGGACCCGATCAAACCTCGCGTGGACGGGAATCTGGTACGTGCCACCGGAACGACGCTGGGAGCCGACAACGGGATCGGAGTCGCGACGGCCATGGCGGTTCTGGAGGCCAAGGACTTGGTGCACGGCCCGGTCGAAGCCCTGTTTACGATTGATGAAGAAGCGGGGATGGGCGGTGCGCTGCAGCTCAAAGGCGGCCTTTTGAAGGGAGATATCCTGTTCAATCTCGATAACGAGGACGAAGGGGAGATCTGCATCTCCTGCGCCGGCGGTATCGATGTCGTGGCCCAGATTCCGTACAAGGAAGAAGCGGCCCCAAAGAACGCCGCGGCGTTCAAAGTGGCGGTTGCAGGCTTGAAGGGAGGCCACTCCGGTGTCGATATCTACCTGGGGCGCGCCAACGCCAACAAAGTGCTCACCCGAATCCTCTGGGAGGCCAGGCGGGACATGGACGTCCGGATCGCAAGCTGGGAAGGCGGCGATCTCCGCAACGCCATTCCGAGGTGGGCGAACGCCGTCGTGACGGTGCCAGCCGACAAGGCGGGCGCATTCATGAAGAAGGTGGAATCGTTGGTCTCGACGGTCCAGAAGGAGTTCCGCGACGCGGACCCCGATTTGACCGTGAAGACCGAGAAGGCCGCGGTTCCTCCGAAGACCATGGATAAGTCGGGGACCGACCGGCTGCTCAACGCCTTGTACGCTTGCCCCCACGGCGTCTTCGCCATGATCGAGGGGATGCCGAACGTGGCGAAAACCTCCACGAACCTGGCCATTGTAAAGATGGA
>JAZDIZ010000044.1:0-28542 GCA_043804515.1 Pseudomonadota bacterium
ATCATGGAGCCCCCTCTAATCCGCCTCATTAACAAGGGAAACGGCATATTTGCCGCATCTCTGCGTTGGGCACCAGCGCGCAGTCCTCATTTGCCTTTCAAGCCAACTCCGGTCTGTGCTCGGCGCCCGCCTTGATCTGCGCCAAATCTGACCGTTTCGTAGTGGCTCGAAGCGTTTCATGAATAATACAGGCTAGGCATCCGGATTCCGGACTCCGAAAGCCGTGGGCTCGTTTCAGGCACGCGCCGGACCTGGCACTTTCTTTGCGTTCCCGATGGACGGATGCGTCCGTTTCAAACAGCTTGTTTCTGCCTCATCGCTCTGGTTTTCGCCCCCGCTGAGGCATCACCCCAGCATCGGGAAAACCTGGAAGTGGCCCCCGGCCACCAGACCGTCATATCCGCTTCGGGCGTCCGGCGCGCCTCCGTCGGGGACCCCGCGGTGGCCGATGCACGGGTTCTTTCCGGAGTCCAGCAAGTGATCGTCACGGGGAAACGGATCGGCACGACGGACCTTTATCTCTGGTTCAAGGACGGCCGGAAAACCGTCTATGGAATCCAGGTCTCGACAGGGTCCCGTGACCTGAAAGGGGAACTCAGCCGCCTGCTGGGAGGGATGGAGGGCGTGGAGCTGAAGCGGATCGGCTCGCGATGGATTCTGGATGGCCAAGTCTACCGGGGGACCGATCTGGCTCGGATCCAGCGAATCCTCAAGCTCTATCCTCAAGTCCAGGATCTCACGCACATGAACCTCGAAGCACTGAAGTTTCTCGCGGGCGAGATTCAGCGCGTTTTGGAAGATTCCGGGATCCGATCGATTTTTGTCCGACCCGCCGGAGATCAGTTGTTTCTGGAGGGGACGGCCTCCGGCAAGAGCGAGGCTTCCAGAGCCGAGAAGATTGTGGCTTCCTATTTCCCCAGAATCTCCAATCAGATGACCGTGGGCGCCGATCTGTCACGGCTGATCCTGGTGGATGTGAAACTCACCGAGGTCAAAACCAGCTCGCTGGGACAAGTGGGCCTGAAATGGCCCGCGCAGGTGGATGCCACGGGTTTGATGACACTGACAGGGGCGGGAACTTCCGGAACGGTGAACGTGGGCCAAGACGCGGCCATTTCGCTCCAAGCCCTCGTGGAGAGCGGCGCCGCGAAGATCCTCTCCAATCCGAAGCTCCTCTGCAAGAGCGGGACGCCGGCTTCGTTCCTGGCGGGGGGAGAGATTCCGATCCGCCTCATCGGCGAGAGGACGGCCAGCATCATGTTCAAGGAGTACGGCCTCCAATTGGAGGTGAGCGCGGAGGCAAACGCCGCGCGGCAAGTGTTCCTTTCTATAGAGGCGCGGATCAGCGACCTGGATCAGGCCCCGGCCGTGGAGGGAATTCCGGGGATCCTGGAGCACAAGGTCAAGACCGCGGTGAACCTGAGGTTCGGTGACACGGTGGTCCTGGCGGGGCTCATGGAAAACCGCGCCCGGAAGAACGTTCAGAAGGTCCCGTTCCTGGGGCACATTCCCATTCTGGGGGAACTCTTCAAGAGCCGTGCGTTCCAGAACAGCGAGTCGGAGTTTCTCGTGTTTCTCACGCCGTTGCCCGGGGAGCCGGGGTATCCCGCGGACTCGCAGGAACTGCGGCGGATGAAGAAGCGCCTCGAAAAGGCGCGGGGCGACCTGGACCTCTCGATTCTGGATTGAAGATGGCTTCGCCGGAAGAAGAGCGCCGACAGTCCGTCAAAGCCCTGGTTCACCGCCAATTGGGGGAGCTGATCGATCTAAGAAGAACAAGCCTGGAACAATTGGACGGCCCGCGTTTGAGGCTCCGTGTCGAGTCGCTGATCCGGCAATTCCTGGCCGGCATGGCACCGCCCGCGCCCGATCTCGACAACGAGGAATTCCTGACGGAAGTGATGGATGAGGCTCTCGGCCTGGGCCCCTTGGAGAGATTCCTCCGCGACCCGTCGGTCACGGAGATCATGGTGAACGGCCCCGACGCGATCTATGTCGAAAGGGACGGCAAGATCAAAGCGAGCGGGCACCGGTTCACGGGCGCCGCGTCCTTGCGAGGAGCCATCGACCGCATCGTCTCACCGTTGGGGCGCCGCGTGGACGAGGCCTCCCCGATGGCGGACGCCCGTTTGCCCGACGGCTCCCGCGTGAACGTGATCATCCCGCCCCTGGTTCTGAACGGCGCTACGGTCACCATTCGGAAGTTTTCCAAGATTCCTCTGTCGGTGGCGAAGCTCATCGAGCTGGGATCGGTGACCCGCCAGGTCGTGGAATTTCTCAAGGAGAGCGTGCAGGCGCGAAAGAACATCCTGATCGCCGGCGGAACCGGATCGGGAAAGACCACGCTTCTGAACGCTCTCTCCGGTTTCATCCCACCCGACGAGCGGGTCCTCACCATCGAGGACGCCGCCGAGCTCAGATTGGAACAGACCCACGTGGTTTCCCTGGAAGCCCGGCCCGCCAACGTTGAAGGGAAAGGGGAAATCACGATCCGCGACCTCGTCCGCAACGCCCTGCGGATGCGCCCCGACCGGATCGTGGTGGGCGAATGCCGGGGCGGCGAGGCGCTGGACATGCTGCAAGCCATGAACACCGGGCACGACGGGTCGATGACCACGGTTCACGCCAACTCCCCCCGCGACGCCCTCCTTCGCCTGGAAACGATGGTCCTGATGGCGGGTTTCGATCTCCCCCTTCGGGCCGTCCGGGAGCAGATGGCCGGCGCGCTTGATCTCATCCTCTATCAAGCCCGCCTCGGAAACGGACAAAGATGCGTAACCCACGTTACGGAGGTTTGTGGTACCGAGGAGGGCGTGATTGCGACGCAGGATCTTTTCGTGCGGCACCCGGGCAAAGGGACGATCGAGTTCCAAGGGAGGATGCCCCGTTTTCTGGATTCCTCATCGCAGGATCAGCGTCGGTCATTTCTGGCCGCGCTCGGCGGAAGGACTCAACTCGGTGCTCATTGAAACGGGAATCCTGGCATCGGGGGCCGCCTTTCTTCTCTTTTGGCGGCGATGGGTTTCGGTCCACCGGGAGCGAATGAAGCGCCTGGAGACCGAGCGGCTCACGAGCGTACGACGGTGGCTTTGGAAAGAGTTTGTCTTTGTAGAGTTGAGGCATCTGCGCACCGCGGCTCGGGGCGCTATGGGCCTGAGCGCCGCCCTTTCCCTCTTGTGGGTTTCGCCCTGGCCGCTACTTGTCGGCGTCGGCGCAATCTGGATACTCCCTGAGTTGGGCGCCCGGCAGTTCGCACGCGCAAGACGCAAGAGATTCGATCGGCAGCTCGGAACGGCTCTCCCCAAAATCGTCTCCGTCCTTCAGGCCGGGCACACGTTCGAGCGCGCCCTGGAATCCTTGAGCCTCACGGAGCCGAATCCTTTGGCGCAGGAACTCGGCCTGGTGCTCAAAGAACGGCGCCTGGGCGTCGCGTTAGAAACCTCCCTTCAACATTTGCTTGAGCGCTTTCCCGGGAGAGACTTGGAAATGGTGGTGCGGGCCGTCTCCGTTTCCCAAAAATCTGGATCGAGTCTTTCCGACGCGTTCAACTCGGTCGCCGACCTGATCCTGAAACGGCGGGCTCTCATGGACCGCCTTTCGTCGGTCACGGCTCAGGGCCGGGCACAGGCCTGGATCGCCATCACCATGCCCATCCTCCTCTTGGCCGCGCTCCGGTTCGTGGACCCCTCATACATCGAGCCACTCTTCTCGACGGGCTCCGGGCGCGCCGTCCTGATTCTCTGCTCCCTGCTTCTTTCCG
Organism: Pseudomonadota bacterium; assembly: GCA_043804515.1. Lineage (GTDB taxonomy): Bacteria > Bdellovibrionota_G > JALEGL01 > JALEGL01 > DATDPG01 > JAZDIZ01. The sequence goes on from JAZDIZ010000044.1 coordinate 3,761, forward strand.
CCGGAGGCTTCTGGATCCACAAGATCGCGCACATGGAGCTGATCCGATGAACGATTCGTTGGGAGTTTCATTCCTGTTCGGGGCGGCGCTTTTTCTCGCGTTGCGAATCCGCGAAAAACCGTTCCGGAGGTTTGTTGCGTCTCTCCGGCGCCTGGGAACCCGGCTGTTCGAACGGAAGGAGGCTGTGCGGATCGAAAGAGCCGCGCGGATGATGGAGCAATCGGGCTGCTCCAAAACGGACGCCGGAAAATGGATCACATTCAGAAACGCTCTCTTCGTCTCCGTTCCCGCGTTCATGGCGATCCCGGTGGTTCTGGGCGCTCCGCCCCTCCCCTGCGTTTGCCTCGGAATTTGCGTGATTCTCCTCCCCGGGTTTCTCCTCAAGCGCGGAATTCGGAAACGGCGCCGGGAAATCCTTTTGGCGCTCCCGTTCTATCTGGACCTTCTGACGCTTACGCTCGAAGCGGGCCTGGATTTGGTGGCATCGCTCGACGAGATCGTCCGCAATGATCGTCCGAACGCCCTGGCCGAGGAGATCCGGATTCTCCTCACGTCAATCCGGCTTGGAAAGACGCGCACGGAAGCGTTTTCGGACTTGGCCCGGCGGACCGGCTTGGAGGCTCTCTCCACGCTCTCGGGATGCGTCCGACAATCCGAAGAACTTGGAGCCGGCCTTGGGAAGCTCTTGAGGCTCCAGGCGGAGAGCCTTCGCAGGGATTTGTACCGGGAGGCCGAGGAGAGGGCTCAAAGAGCGCCCGTGAGGATGCTCTTCCCCCTCATCCTTTGCATTTTTCCGGTCGTGTTCCTTCTCTTGATCGTCCCGATCGCCCTGCGCCTCACGCACGCGTTCTAAGCCGCGCGCTTCGTGAACAGGTCCTTAACCTCGATCTCAAGGGCTCGGCAGATTTGGACCAATTTCGCCACCGTGGGATTGCTCCGGCGAGGATCTTCCAAGCGTTGTACCTCGCCCACGGCCACGTTCATTTTCCTGGCAAGGTCCCTCATCGTCTGGCCCCGCCGTTTCCGGTACTGCCTCAAACTCAAGGCCACGCCCACGTTCAGGTCCGGCTCGATCCAAACGACATTACGTCCTGCCACTTTCGAGGCCTTCCGAATCGGCTCGTCGTACTCCAACCTCACTCCAAGGACTCCGGATAGCGCTTCCTTGGCCATCCGCCTTGCATCCTCGAATGACCGTCCTTCCGTGAGGCAGCCGGGCAAGTCCGGGAACTCGACCCAAAAGCCGTGCTTCTGCCGATGGAATATGGCCGGATATGCGATCATTAATATTTCCTCTTCGAACTTGATTATATTTATAAGTATAATTTACTCTTCCCCAAAAGGTCAACCTAGAGCCGCTGAGGCTCCATTGCTGCAATGGATCTGTGACCGAATTTCCGATCCAGTAGACCGAAACTAGGACAACCCCGCTTTCTATTGAGCGGGGACGGGATTCATCGGCTGGGCTTTGTCCCCCACTTTAAGCGGGCGCGCCTGGTCCAGAATCTTGAGCGTGGCCACCCGTTCCGCAACGGACGTCACTTCCGCCTTTCCCGCCGGCTCCTCCTCGTAACCGATCACTTCCTTGGAGTCGGGGTCCGTAAGCGGCTTGCCGAGCGAGAACAGGTTGAACCGGTCACCCAGTTGCACGTTTTCCTGCGAGCCGGCGTTGAGGTAGAGCTTCGCCCCCGTCACGGAAGCGATCTTCCCCGTCCACGGCACGCTGTCCATGGTCTGAACGATCTGGCCGACCGCCAGGTCGATGACTTCCTGGAGGGTTTTCCCGGTTGCACGCGCGGTTCCGACGATCCGGCTGGTCTCCACGTCGTACATCCGAAGCAACAGAAGGAGCGGTTGCGTCGCTCTCGATTCCGTAAGGTCGTTCAAAGACATGGCCCCCGTGATGATGATCTGGGCGCCCAAAATCTTTCCCAACTTCGCGCTTTTGTTCTTATCCACCCAGCGCGTGTCTCCGAACGATACTTCGCGCAGAAGCGCGTTGATATCCTTCCGCTCGATCAGGACGAAACGCTGCGTCCGGGACAAGGCATCCAACAACTTTTCCGTGAACTGCGAAGGGACGAAATTTTCCTCCGGCAGGATCGCCTCCCGGTGGATCTGGATCCCGGGGCCCACGACATCCACTTGTTCCTTGTGGCCGAAAGGGCTGTCCTTTACGGGGATGTTGTCGTCAAATCGAGCTACGGCCAGACGTTTTCGGAGCATTTTTTGCGAAACCAACGATTGGTCGCTGTAGTCGAACGGCCCCGGCATGGGCGTGGGCGCAACCGAAATCGGCGGCACCGGAGGATAAGGGATCGGCGTCGTGTGGCACGCGGCGCTCAGCACGGCGGCAGTCAAAGCCACCGCGAAAACAAATCGGATCGACATGGCTTCCTCCTATTTGACGTTCCGGATCAGGATCCGGTAGTCAGTGGCACGGGCATCAATGGAGGTTTTGGCGAGCGTCGTCACCTCCCTGCGGCGGAAGAGTTGCGGCTGCCAGCCCGTGTTCTCCAGCTCGAAGCCGTCCTCGCCCTTAAAGATCACGTTCACATCCGTCGGGACGTCCTTGTTCTCCTCGTTCTCCACGTCTACTTTCACGACCAGCTGCCCGCCGGGCGTCCGGCTAGCGGCTTGCCTCACGATTTTGAGGTAATACGTCAGGCCGTGGTCCAAAAGAAGGATCTTCTCCTTCTCCTGAGGCGCGTTGACCGAAACCCCGGGCATGTACGGCCTGCCGCACGCCGAGAGCGAAACCAACAGTGAAAGCACCAAAAGAGATCTCATTCTCATGTCAGCCTCCTAATACTTACCGGGGCCCTTTGTATAGGCCCCGCTTCGAAACAAGTAAATCCGATCTTTTCCCTTCTCCACGGCGACATCGCTTAGTGTCTGATCGTACCCGGGGATCGGATTCCCGGATTCATCAAAAAATACCAGACGCAAACTGTGCGTTCCCTCGGGAAGCCTTAGGGGAAGGAGTTGGATCAGGTCAGGCAGAAGCTCCCACTGCCGGACATCGGCCTGCGATTGATTGAGCGCCGTGAAAAGCCCGGCCCCGAGCGCTACCCAGCCGGCATTCTTGACGCCCTGCGCGGCCAGGTCGGCGGCTATCACCGTGGTGACGGCACCCGCCTCACGCGTGGCTCCCTTCACGACCTGAACCGTGTCCTTGGCCACCTTGCCCTTTGTCTGGGCCTGCTCGGTGAGGTCGCCGGCTCTCGCCGCCCATCCCTCCCCCTTGTCATCCACGAAGACCTCCACGGACCGTTCCGGATACCGGCTCCTTTCCCACTTGATCAGACTGGCCCCCGGCCCCGTCCTCAACTTCCGGGGCGCACGGCCCAGTTCGACCAGAATGAGGGCGTTGCTCTTGCGCAATTGCTCCGGTACCAGGTACAAGTTTTTCGATTCGGCCTTTTGCGCTTTTTCCAGCGAGATCCGGGCGTTGTCCTCATCCTTGAGCTTTAAAAGAACGTACGCCTGCAGGGCATATGCCAGAGCGAAATCCTCCTGGTGCGGGGGTTCCTTCTGCTTGATGGCCAAAAGCGCTTTCGCAAACGCCGCGCGGGCGTTGTCCAGGTCTCCCTGGTTGAAAAAGATGATGCCGCTGTACACGGAGGCCATCGCCTTTTCGAACGGTTCGCCCTTGAAGACCTTGAGCGCTTCCGCGCTGATGAGGCTCGCCTGGCCGCGACCTGCGCCCACATCGCTCCACATCATTTTTTGGGCTTCAAGCGCGGCCTTCTGGGCGGTCTCATAGTCCCCGGCGGCCATAGCAGCGCTTAAAATCGCGAGGTTATAAAGAACGTAGTTCTTATCGTTGGGATTTTGGGCCTTTGCCTTGAAGACCGCGATCGCTGTCGCATAGTCGTGCCGCTGATAGGCATCCACCCCGGTGACGGGCAGGCGAGTGCTGCATGCCGCCAGAAAAAGGAGAAGGGCGAGGAGGGCCTTGCCTACCGATCCCACGTGGCGGCTTTTCCGATTTTCTTCACTTCGTAATCGTCTTCCCACACGACTGCCGTGGACTCGGCATCCGTCAGGCGGAAAGCGTACCGCGTGTAGGTCGAGCGTCTTCCGCCCGATTGTTTGTCGATCGAGGAAAGTTTCCCGGTCAGGAAGAAATCGGCGCCCAGCTTGGTCCGAAGCCCTGCATGGGTCACATCTCCCGACCTCTTGTTGGCTCGTTCGTTGGCGATCTGTTCGCTCAATTCGCGATCCAGAAAGACCATCCGGCCCGCCGCATGCTTCAGAAGATTCGTCCGCATCTTCTCAATGAACATGTTCTTGTTGATGATCTCGTTGGTCTCGTTCTTCACGTCCGCGAACGCGATCCGCGGGGGGTTTTTCGCATTCTGGATCTGGGGCAGCTGGATCAGCGACGAAGACATCTGCTGAGCCACGGTGAGCAGGTCCTTGCTGCTGGTTTCGGTGTCCGAAAACGGCTCGTCCGTCGCCACGTCCACACGGCTGGTGCTGGCCACACAGCCGGCCAGGAACGCGGAAAACGACAGAGCGACGAGAATTTTAAAACGTCTCACGGTGAACCTCCTAGAAGGGGATGAACCTACCCAACTGATTAGTGGATAATCCGCCCAAAATCAAGATACGCAGGAAAGGCCGCGCAAGCGCTTCGATGCCTTCGCCCTCCCCCAGCGCTCCCGGAGCCGCACTTACAGCGAAATCAACGTTTCAACGTCATGGAAAAAAGTCGCGACACAGGCGGGATAGGCTCGTTCCAGAGCGGGCGTCATCCGGTTGGAAAACGTGACGTTGTCATCCACCTCGACGGCCAGGATGTGAATATCCTCGGACCGCGGAACCGCCATCCCCAGCCGCCGGCCCAGTTCGAGAGCCGTAGCGAAATTCGTATCGTGGACGTTTCTCAAGTGGAGCGTATCCCGCAGGGCCTCCGCCGTGAAATGATACATCGTCCCGGGAATGGCCCCCTGCGTTTTGATCGAATCGATAATAATCACGCGTTCATAGCCACACACGACATCAAGGAGATTGAGACCTCCCACGCTGCATTCCTCAATGATCGTCAGATCCCGCGTTCCTTCGAATTTGGCCTTGAGATCGGCGGCCAGGCGCACACCGACGGCATCGTCGGACAAGATAGGGTTTCCCATACCGAGGAGCAGTGTCTTCATCGACCGGTCCTGTCTTACCGCGTGAAGCGGCGGTACAACCCTCCCCCTTTGTAAATCCAGACGTCCAGCGGCATCTGACCCGGCAGCGAATGGGTCGCGCAGCTGTAACAGGGATCGAAGGCACGGAACGCCATTTCGATCATGTTGAGGATCCCCTGGTCCGGTTCTTTGCCCGGCCGGATCAAAGCCTGCGCCGCCTTCTTCGTGACCATCTGAATGGCCGCGTTGTTGTTCGTGGTGCCCACGATCAGATTGGCGCTCGTGCAGATGCCGTTCTCGTCGCACGTATAGTGGTGCGTGAGCGTTCCGCGCATCGCCTCGACAATGCCTACTCCCTCCCCGGTGATTCGTTGGGGCACAACGCGATACTCATCACTCGTGATTTCCGGGTCCGAACAGTAACGCTCCAACATCTCGGCGTTCTGGACCATCTCCACCAGGCGCGCCCAGTGGTTCCCCATCAGGGCTTTGCAGGGATGGCCGCCCAGCGTCTCGAACATCTCCTCAAAGGCTTCCTGGGCGCGCGGCGTGGCCATCCGATCGGCCACGTTGAGGCGCGACAGCGGCGAGGCGCAGTAAAGACTGGTATCGATCCCTTCCACGAAGCCCTTCCAACCCCGCTTCTTGAGGTACGGGAACTTGAGGTACGTCCACGGCTCGACATGTTCGGCAACGTACTCGTAATATTCGGCGGGCTTGTACTTGCAGATCTCCTTGCCCTGGAAGTCCACAACCCGCACCTGGCCGTCGTAGAAGTTGGGCGCGTTGTTCTTATCAACAAGTCCCATGCTGTGCACATCCAGCGTGTACGGCCCGTGGAGTATGAGATCGACATAGGCCTTGTTCCCCAGAACCACGTCCCGGAACAGCTGAAGCGAGAAGGCGGTGAAGCCCGAAAGCTCCTTCACCATCGGTTTGATTTGCTCGAGTTCCTCCTGGGTAAGCCCCTTGGAGACGCCGCCCGGCATGCACCAGACGACGTGCGTAGCCCGGCCGCCCAGAATCTGCTGGATGTTCTGCGCCAGCGCCCGGGCGCGGATGACCTGCTTTCCGATCTCGAGACCCACCTTGGCCACAACGCCCAGAATATTGCGCGTGGCGGGATCCGAATCCGGTCCGCAGACGAAATCGGGTGCTGCGAGGGCGTAGAAGTGGGCGGTGTGGCTGTGGATGTAGTGGGCGTGGTAGTACATGTCACGCAGCTTGTGAGCCACGGGCGCGACCTCACCCCCAAAACACCCGTCCACGGCCTTGGAGCCCGCCATATGGTGGCTGGCGGGACAAACGCCGCAGATCCGCGTTACGATTCGGGGCAGTTCCTCGATCGGCCTTCCCACAACGAACCGTTCAAAGCCCCGAAGCTCGGGGATCTGGAAGAACGTGTCCTTCACGGAGCCGTCGTCGTTGAGAAAAATCTCGACCTTGCCGTGCCCCTCGAGGCGTGTGATGGGGTCGATAGTGATCGTGCGGGTCATGAGCCGTGCCTCCTTTGAAGCGTCGAGGCGGGCAGTCCGAACCGGTAGGCGAAGCCGATGAAGTCAGGAAGCCGTTCCAGGATCTTCTCGATTTCCTTCGGATCTTTGCTGTCGATGATCGAAGCCAGCGCGCTCGAAAATTTCGTCCCCTGGTCCGTAACCCCCGGCGCGGGTCCGTAGCAGCCCCGACAGCCCTGGTTGCTTTCCGGGCAGCGCACGCCGCAACCCGAACGGGTGACGGAGCCCATGCATAGAATGCCCTGCTCCATAAGGCAGCGCTTCGGATCCTGGATGATCTCGTGCGGGCGGAAGAACTCCTTGACCTTCTTCTCGCTCTTTGTCCGCTTGCAGTCGTCACACACCGCGCGGTCGGAGGCACCCACGACGGATTTTCTCGGCGGGAGCTCCCCCTTGACCACGGCCAGGAGGACGTTCTTGACCTGGGCCGGCGCCGGCGGGCAGCCCGGAAGGAAGTAGTCCACGTCCACGACATCCGCGAGCCTGTAGACCCGTTTGTAAAAGACCGGAATGTCCATGGTCATCCCGTCGATCCTGGTCTCGGGATGAGGCACCGTCCGGTTGCCGGGCTCGATCGACGGGTTGTGAAGGTAGGCCGTCGTGAAGATTTCGTCCTTCGTGCAGAGATTGGCCAGGCCGGGGATTCCGCCCAGGTGGGCGCAGGAACCGAAGGCCACCAGGACCTTGCTTTTTTGGCGCAGTAACTTCGCGATGTGTTCGTTCTCGCTGTTGCGGACGGCCCCGTTGAAGATGGCGAGGTCCAATTCCCCGTCCTTCATCGCTTCGAGGTCCTTGTACTTGCCGTCCACGGCGATGGGCCAGAACCGGATATCCGCAGCCGCCGCCACGTCCAGGATGAACTCGTTGGTGTCCAGCACGGCGACGTCGCAGCCGCCGCAACCCGCACCCCAGTACAAGGCAATCTGAAGTTTCTTCTTTTTCTCGGCCACGGCTCACCTCTCCAGCTGGTCGGTTTGAAGCGCCGTCCGGATCTTGCTCGGCCCGAGCGCCCGCACGCGTTGGGTCATGTCGGAGACGATATCCGCAAAGCGCTGCCCCTCGCTGGCGCTGACCCACTCGAGGCGGACACGATCGTTCTCGACGCCGTAGGCTTTGAGCATCTTCTTGAGCAGCGGGAAGCGGCGCATCGCTTTGTAATTCCCCTCCGAGTAGTGGCAATCCCCCGGATGGCAGCCGCAGATCAGCACCCCGTCGGCCCCCTTCGCGAGGGCGTCCACCACGAACGTGGGATCGATGCGCGCCGAGCACATCACGCGGATGATCCGGATATTGGCGGGATAGGAGATCCGGCTGGTGCCGGCCAGATCCGCCCCCGTATAGGAGCACCAGTTGCAGAGGAAACCCACGATCTTGGGCTCGAAGCTCATGCCAGCACCCCCTCTATCTGCGCGTAGATCTGCCGGTCGGTGAAGTGGCGCCCTTTGATCGCGCCCGACGGGCAGGCGGCCACGCAGGCTCCGCACGCCTTGCAGGCCGCGGGGATGACGTGACTGCGTTTCTTGTCCGGATCGAACTCAATGGCGCTGTATGGGCAGAGTTCGTTGCACATCCGGCATCCGGAGCAACGGTCCTCATTCACTTCCGCAAAGACACCGTCGATCTCGATTTTCCCCTTCGCGATTCGGGCGAGAATCCGTCCCGCCGCCGCACGCGCTTGCGCCACCGTGTCCGGGATGTCTTTGGGGGCGACGCACGTGCCGGCGATGTATATGCCGTCCGTCGTTGTCGCCACCGGGTCGAGTTTGGGGTGGCTCTCGATAAACCAGCCGTCCTTGTCCTGGCTGATGTTGACGAGGCGAGCCACATCGGCGGAGTCCCGACGTGACTCCATGCCCACCATCAGGATCACCAGGTCGGCGGGAATCTCGATCCGCTCGCCCGAAAGCTGCTCGTTGACTTCGATGAGCATATCGCAGTCGTCTTGCGGGCCGGCACGCCGGATGACGGGGCGCTCATTCTTTTTGTACATGAGGAACAACGTCTTGACCTCGGCGCCCTTCTTGTAAAAGTCTTCGCACCCCTTTCCGAAGGCGTGCATGTCGATGTAGACGTCTGAGACGTAGCAATCCGGGACGGCGCTCTTCAATTCCTGAGCGTACTTGAGGGCCGTCATGCAGCACACGCGCGAACAGTAGCCGTGGAACTCCGCGCTGCGCGACCCCACGCAGTGGATGATGGCGGCGTACTGGGGAAGCCGCCCATCCTTGGTCTCGATCCGTCCCGCCCGCAACATCTGCTCGAACTCGAACGACGTGATGACGTTGGGGAGTTTGCCGTAGCCGTAGTGCGTGATACGGGCGGCGTCGAACTCCTTGTAGCCCGTGGCTACGATCACGTTGCCAACCTTGACCATCTTCTCGTCGGGGTCATCGTGGCCGTTCTTGGTCTGGATCACGGCAACGTAATTTCCGACGTATCCCGCCAAACTCTTGAGTTCGGATTCGAACAGCACGGTGATGTGCGGGTTCCCGGTGACGCGCGTGATCCGTTCGGTGAGCAGATCGCGCGCCGAGTCGAGGTAGGGAGCCGTGAGGTCCACGCGGGCGAGGTTCCCCCCCAGCTTCTCCTTCCGCTCGATCAAATGGACATGGTGGCCGGCATCGGCCAACTCAAGAGCCGCCGTCAGACCCGCGATTCCGCCCCCCATGACGAGAGTGTCCGGGCACATGTCGGCCGTAAGCGGATCGAGCGGTTCGTGGTGGCAAACCCTCTGGATCGCTCCTTGGGTGAGCGCCTTGGCCTTCTCCGTGGAGGCAAGCCGATCGGTGTGGACCCAGCTGCATTGTTCGCGGATGTTGGCCATTTCGCAGAGGTACGGATTCAGGCCGCCGTTCTTGCAAACGCCGCGGAACGTCTTCTCGTGCATGCGGGGGCTGCAAGCGGAGACAACGACACGGTTGAGACCGTGTTCACGGATGTCCTTCGCGATCATCTCCTGGCCCGGGTTCGAGCACATGTACTTGTAGGAGCGGGTGATCGCCACGCCCGGCAGCTTCGCGGTTGCTTCGCACACCGCATCAACGTCGATACGGCTGGCGATGTTCGTGCCGCAGTTGCAGACAAAAACGCCGATCTTGAGTTCTTCCATATTCTGGCTCCTCACGCAGCGACCTTCGCGGTCCCGGGTTCCACCTCAACCACCTGCCGACGCGCGAGCGCGTCGCGGTGCACTGCGACCAGGTACATGGCCAGCGGCCGATACGCCAAGTGGGACAGCTTGCTGAACGGAAGTTGGATGCCCAGGAGCGGCACGACGAACATCATGTGCACGAGGTAGGCGACATTGGCCATCGCGTCCATACCGAACAAGCGGTAGGAAATGTGTTGCAGGATGCCCGTTGCGGCGGTGCCTGCGATCAGGATCAGGAAGATCAAGTCCGTCGCGTGGGTGTGTTTGTAGTGGCTTTCCCGTTTACGGAGCCGCCCGATCATCGCGTAGGTCACCCCTCCGAGGAGCCCGATCGTCGCCACGTATCCGAAAGCGTGCGCCGTCCAGATTGTTTCCGCCTCGTGCATGCGATGAAGAAAGAACACGATCAGGATCTCCATCGTCACCCATCCGAGAAAGATGGCCAGGTGGAACACCCAGGGGGATTTCTTTTCGCACTTGCTGTAGCGCACCTGGCTCAGGAAGTGCATCGGGAGGAGGAAGAGGTTCCTGACGTATGACCACAGCGGCGGGTGCAGGGCCGGGTTGCGGCCCGTTGTGAACCACCACATCCGCACCGAGTTGATCGCAAGGAGCGAGGCCAGGAACCCTGCCAACGCCAGGTCGATGTAATGAACTTTGTCGGGCGGGAAGAGCGCGCCTGCGCCGGCGTACACGTTGAAATTGCCTCCCCCGAGCTTGAGACCCATCATGAGGAAACCGACGGCCGTGGCAAGGGAGACGAGGATCAAGGCGGCCAGCTCGGCCTTCCAGGACCGGTAGAAGAGACGTGAGATGCCGGTGAAATCGTAGCGCGAGGTCAGCCAACGGCGCAGGCTCATCATCGTTTCGCCCGGTTCAGCCCCGCGCGGGCATTGTGTGGAACACTCGCCGCAGTAGTAGCAGAGCCACGGCTCCAGCGTGTCCCTCAGCTTGTCCTCCAGCCCCATCTGCAGATGCCGCATACTTCGGCGTGGAATGACATAGGGATCCTTCGAAAAGGGGCAGGCCGCGCTGCAATTGCCGCAGTGGTAGCAATTCGATACGTCCGCGGCTCCGTATTTTTCCAGTTCCTTGATCAGCTTGGGATTGACTCGAATAGCCATATTTGCCTCACGGGATCTGCGTTGGGCCCGCTCGGAGCTGCCAGACCCGCGATTCGATCTCGCTCAGGGTCAGAGTGTCAAGATCCCCCGCCACGTAGCCGCACGAGATCGCACGAAGCGCTCCGGCAGCCACTGCGGAGGCCTGCGCTACCGTGTCGGGAATGTCCTTCGGCCCCTGACACATCCCCGCAACGTACACGCCGCCGCGCTCGGTGTAGGTCGGATCGCCGTTGTAATTGAGCTCGGAAAACCAGCCATCGGAATCACGGGGCAGTCCAAGCATCGATGCCAGTTGTCGTGTGCCCTCGGAGGGAACCACACCCACGGCCAGAATCACCATATCGACGGGGAATTCGACAACCTTGTCGGCCAGGATGTCCTCGCCCTTGATGACCATCCTTCCATCGACGTCGGTGACCTGAGCCGTACGTCCCCTCACGACACTCGTCCCCTCTGATTTGATCCGCTCCATGAACTCCTCGTAGCCTTTCCCGAAAGCCCGCATATCGATGTAAAACTCGTAGCAGGCGGTGTCGGGGAGTTTCTCGTGCACCAGATGCGCGAACTTGAGCGAGTACATGCAACAGACTCGCGAGCAGTAAGGGTTGTAATTCGCGTCGCGCGAGCCGACGCAATGGATGATCGCGACGCTCTTTGGAGCCGGGCCGCCGGCGTCCGCGACCCATTCCTCGACCTTCGTCCGCTTGTTGAGCCTCTTGCTCTTCAAGACGATCTTACCCCCCGTCGGGCCGGAGGCGTTCGTCATCCGCTCGAACTCGAGGGACGTGAGCACGTTCGGATGCTTTCCGTACCCGTAGCGCTCGACAAGCTTGGCGTCTAACAGTTCGTACCCTGTCGCCAAAACGACGGCTCCGACTTCGAACTCGACGGTCTGCTCGGCTTCGTCGAGGTGGATGCATTCCTTGGGACACTTCTTCAGACAGACTCCGCACTTCTTGCCGCCGCTTTGCACCCAGGTGCAGGCGTCGGGATCCACGATGTAGACGTTGGGGACGGCCTGGGGGAACGGGATATAGATCGCCTTGCGGTGCGTGAGGTTGGAATCGAACTCGCTCCAAACCGAAATGGGGCAGACGTCGGAGCAGGCGTTGCAGGCGACGCAGGATTTCAGATCCACGCGCCGCGGGTGTCTTGTGACTTCGACACGGTAAGAGCCGGGATGGCCGGCGATCCACGCCACCTCCGCGTTCGTCATCAACTCGATCATCGGGTGCTCCCCCACAGCGACCATCTTCGGCGTCAGGATGCACGCAGCGCAGTCGAGCGTGGGAAACGTTTTGTCGAACATGGCCATGTGGCCGCCGATGGTTCCGGTTCTCTCGACCAGGTAGACTTTCTTGCCGGCGTCGGCGATTTCAAGCGCGGCCTGGATTCCGGCAATGCCGGCTCCGACGACCAACGTTGCTTGATGAACCGCCGTAGGTTTGGGTACGGCGGCTAGAGCGAACGGCACCCCGTGCACGGCACAGACAAGAACCGCCTTGGCGCGTTCCGTGACACCGCTTGAAGTGGCGCCGTGCTCGCGGAATGAGGCGAGACGTACCTCGGCCGGATCGGCGCCTGCCAGCGCCATCGCTCGGGTGAATACCGGCTTGAAATAGCCGGGTGAATCCCCGGCCAGAACGATCCGTTCCAGTTCTTCCTTCCGGATCTCGTCGGCAAGGGCCCGAGGCTCCAGTCGCGGGTGGAATCCGAGAACGCGGACTTTCTCAACTCCTTGCAGATTCGCGGCGTATTTCGCTACCGACTGGAGATCAACACCGTCTTCCTTGAAAACCTGGCCCAAAAAGACGCCTATCCTCACGTGGTACCCCCTGTTTATCGGAACCAAACCGGGTTCATGCGATTTCGCATATATAAGGTCCATACCTTAGACCGAATAGGGCGTCTAGTGTATGTGAAATCGAGGTGTTTTGCGTATGCCTTCAACCAAGACCTCATTTAGATTAAACACCGTGCACGGCTCAAAACCGCATCTTGGGAGCCTGACCCATAAGCACGTCGTTGCCGCAAGCGAGGCACTGCAGGATTCGGGAATCCTCCGGAGATTCCGGAGATTGAGCTTGCTCAAGAAGACGCTGGTTGCGAACTTCGCCGTCGTTCTGGTGGGCGCGGTGGCAGGAACGTTCCTGACCCGGGCCTTGGCTGACCGGCACTCCGGATGGATTCTGGCGGTAGTCTTTTCCAGCTGCGGAGCCGTGATCACATTTCTCGTGAATTACCTGGCGTTTTGGGATCATTTTCGCCCTCTTGTGGAGCTGAGCCGCGCGCTCGACGCCATCCGCAGCGGCCAGCAGGGTCGAAACGCCATTGAAGGAGTGCGGGCTTCCGGATTCAGCGGGGTCCTCGACTCGGTCCGCACGCTTCTGGAGCGGATCGAGGATGATTCGCTTCAGTTCTCCGCGCGCCTTCTCGGATCGATCGAGACGGAGCGGCAACGCATCGGGCGCGAATTACACGACGACACGAGCCAAATCCTCGCCGCTGCGTTGCTCAAGCTGGATCTGGCCCAGCGCAATCTGCCGGCCGAGACCACCGCCGCGCGCGGCGCACTCGCCTCCGTTCGCGACCTGTTGGAACGGACACTCGATCAGCTGAAGGCGGTGATCTACGACTTGCGGCCAGCGATCCTGGATGATCTTGGGCTGACGGCCGCGTTGAACTGGTATGTGAAGGCGCGGGTGGAACAGGCGGAACTCGAAATCGTCGTGCATCTTCCCGAGGGGGCACCGCGTCTCGCACCCCAGGTGGAAACGGCGCTTTACCGGATCGGACAAGAAGCCATCGCCAACGCGGTCAAACATGCCGACGCCGCACGCCTCGAGCTGGGGTTGGAAATCAAGCCCGGCTACGCGGCGCTGACCGTTTTCGACGACGGCCGGGGGTTCGAGCTTCCTGCGGCGCGGGGCCGGGGCCTGGGTCTTCTTTCCATGCAGGAGCGCGCGGCTCTGTTGGGGGGGACGTTCAACATAGTAACGGAACCCGGTCTGGGCACGCGCGTTTACGCAGTGGTGCCGTTGGAGGAATCGCCCTCGATCACAAAGGAGTCCGAGACATGATTCGCATACTTCTGGCAGACGACCACACGCTGTTTCGCGAAGGAGTGCGCTCTCTATTCGCAAACGAGAGCGATATCGAAGTGGTGGGTGAAGCAGCCAACGGGGACGAGGCGGTCCGCAAGACCGCCGAGCTCGAACCCGATCTGGTCGTGATGGACATCATGATGCCCGTCATGAACGGAATCGAGGCCACGCGCCGGATCCACGAATCGCATCCCGAGACGAAAATCCTGGTTCTGAGCATGTACGACGATGAGGAGTACATGCACCGTTTGTTGGCCGCCGGCGCCTCCGGCTGCATGCTGAAGCGGGCAACGAGCGACGAACTCATCAACGCCGTCCGCGAAGTCATGGCCGGCGGCATGCCGCTTCACCCCACGATTGCGGCGAAGGTCGTCAAGGACTATGTGCGGCGCGCACAGGGGCTCGAGGAGACGTCGACCTCCCGCGATCTGACTCCGCGGGAACTCGAAGTGCTCAGGCTCGTGGCCGAAGGGCATACGAACCAGGCGATCGCCGACTGTCTGAACCTCAGCCGAAAAACAGTAGATGTTCATCGCACCCGACTGATGCGCAAGCTGGACATTCATGACGCCAGAGAGCTGGTGAAGTACGCGCTCCGACACGGCATTATCACGCTGGATCCGCAACCCAAGGGCTGAAATTCCCCGCCGCAGACTGCGGGGGCCGGCGACTCTAGATTTGGGGACGGAGGTAGTCTAGAATACCGACTGCTTCGATTCTACCTTGTTGAATTAATTACACTTTATCGAGAAGCGCTTTATCAAACGCCAAGATCTCCAGCCCGGGCTCCGTCTCCCATTCTCATGATGGAAATGGCTTTTGCGTCTGCCCGATCCACGAATGTCCGAGGAGGCCAGCTGTGACCGGGACCGTCGTTACGTACAAACCCATCGGCGTGATCCGCAGCGGGCATCACATTGCGGAGCAGACCCCGATCCAACCGGTGTATGCGAAGGGTTGCAAGGGACGGGTCGAGGTCTTCCCGGAATTCGCGGAAGGCTTGCGCGACCTGGAAGGTTTCTCACACGTCTATCTCATCTATCATTTGCATAAGGGCGGGCCTGCGAAGCTCGTGGTGAAACCCTTTCTGCAGGACGTCGACCGAGGGGTGTTTTCAACGCGCTCGCCCCGCCGCCCCAACGCCATCGGAATGAGCATCGTGGAGTTGATCCGCCGCGACGGGAATGTCCTTCACATCGACAGCGTGGATATCCTGGACGGCACGCCGCTGCTGGATATCAAGCCGTACACGACCCGGTTCGACCGCATCGAAGGCACACGGAACGGTTGGCACGACGAGGTCGACGAGGAAACGGCGAAGCGCCGGGGAACGCGTACGCAACCCAAGTGACCCTGGCGGTCTACGACCCCCATTCTTCCTTCCCCGATTTTTCCTTTGAATCGCTATGCCATCAGGCCGCTTTCAGCGCGACGATATCCAGTTCCACATTCAGGCATGCTAGGAGGCGGACCATTTCGTCCAGACTCTTTTGCGCGTTCGCGGTATCCAAAAGGCGATAGATCTGTGAAGGAGATGTCTTCAGGCGCCGGGTCAATTCTCTTTTGGTGATTCCTGACCCTTTCAGCGCCTTTTGCCCCATAATCGTGAGCCGATACAGCAACATGCGCCGCAGATAGTTGGGATCCCGATTGTATTCGAGCACCGCATCGAGCGGCACGGTGTCCATTCTCCCCGAGGAAAGGCGATACGTGAATCCCTCCATTCCGATCTCGGGGTCCGCGTAAACGGATTCAATTCTCTCCGAGTGCCGAGAACGCAGACGGAGCTTCGCAAATGGAAAGCGCATGGTTTTTCCCTTTACGATTAGAACAAACGCTTTGGTCCGTCGGTCGATACTCACGCGCTCGATCTTCACAAACGACCTTCTTTCTTAAGTTCCATAATCAGTCGCACAATACGGCGCTTCGCCCTTCCCTCCATTGGGCGCCCCTCATCCAGGTTCCACCTCACGACCAACCGCCCGTCCCGGTAGACATGGACGTGATGGCCGTGGTCGCCGATCCAGGTGATGAAGACAAAACCGCCTCGCCGGATCTTTCCCATATATAGTACCTTACGAGGTACGTCTTTTCAAGAACGCCTTAGGCGCGTCAGCCGATGGCCAGATCGCAAGGTCCATACGATTCGACCAAGCACGCTCGATGCCACACGAGAGCAATAATGATTTCAACGAGTTACAAATATCGATAAAGACCGCAATTCAGTCGCCGTCCGGAATCAGGACTTGAGGGCAAGACTCACGATGCGGCTTCCTTCCCTCACGCGTTCGAGTAGCCAACGTTTGACACATGGCGGCATTTCTGCTTATAGGCACATCTCTCCAGGAGATCGACATGAAGAAAGCGCCGTTGGTCCTGTCGTTTTGTTTGCTCCTCTTTTCACCTGCCCACGCCCATGCCATCGGCGCGTATGAGTGTTCCATCGTGGAGGACCTGCAAACACTTCAGCGTGCGGCCAATGAAACTCTTCTCACATTCGTCAATTCCCTTAGAGCAAGTCAGAGTTGCCCGGTTTCGGTCGAATATGACGGCACGGCTGTCCTTGATTTCAGCCAAGGGTGGATCGCATGCGCGCGGATCCAGGGCCCGGCGCTCTTCCATCACTCGTTCGTCGTGACCTTCTTGGCGGATCAGATCCACTCCTCTTGCTCGAAGGATGGCGTGATTCATTCGACGTTGGTTTCGGCGCCCTACTTTATGTCGAAACCCGCGCTATCTGGAAACGACAACGAAGCCAAATCGACGGCGCCAATTCAGCGCGTACGGGTCGATTTGGACCGTGATTCGAATGGTAATGTCCAGTCTCGAGAGTTCTATATCGAGCAGGCTACAAACCACCGGGGATTTTTTCCTCGAACCACGTGGCGGGTCGTCGGCAAGCTCGGCTGCCGGGGCTGATCCAAAACTTCTAAGAGAAACGAGGGACCGGGGCGGACAACAATTTCACCCCTCATGTGCCTCACAAATATGACGTTTCCTTCGTGAATAATCCGGGTTAATTTCCGCACGATGAAGCTTTCGCACAAGGACCTGCTCCACGTGGCCGAGCTGGCCCGGCTCGAGATTCCGGAGCGCCTTCGCGAGACGATCGAGCGGCAGTTCAACGAGATCGTGGGTTATGTCGAAAAGCTCAATGAGTTGGACACGAAGGGGATCGAGCCGACGGCGCAGGTGATCAGCGAGGCCGCAAAGACGGGGACGCCGCTTGCCGCCGACACCCCGGGCCCGTCCCTTCCGAAGGAAGAAGCCCTTCGGAACGCTCCGGACAAACAAGACGACTTCTTCAAGGTGCCTCGGATGATCGGAGACGAGGGAGAGGGATGAACCAGGATCTTCGGGAAGCCTCCGTCACGGAACTCCGTGCGTTGCTGGACGCGAAGAGTGTGTCCTCAGTTGAACTGACAAAGTTATTTCTGGACGAGATCGGACGCCGCAACCCCGAACTCAACGCGTTCATAACCGTGACGCCGGACCCGGCGCTTCACCAGGCGGAGGAAGCGGACCGGCGCATCGCGAGTCGGCGGGACGTCCGGCCGTTGACGGGAATCCCCGTGGCCGTCAAAGACACGATCCTCGTGAAGGGCGTCCGAGCCACGGCTGCCTCTCAGATCTTGAAATCATTTATCGCGCCGTATGACGCCACGGTGACCCGCCGGATCCTGGATGCGGGCGCCGTCATTCTGGGCAAAACCAATTGCGACGAGTTCGCAATGGGTTCATCCACGGAAAACTCGTCCTTCGGAAACACGCACAATCCCTGGAATCTGAAATGCGTGCCCGGTGGAAGCAGCGGAGGTTCGGCCGCCGCTTTAGCGGCGCGCCTGGCGCCTCTCGCGCTCGGCACCGACACGGGCGGCTCGGTCCGCCAGCCGGCGGCTATGTGCGGGATCTCGGCACTCAAACCCACGTACGGCCGCGTCAGCCGTTTCGGCGTGATCGCGTTCGCATCCTCCTTGGACCAAGTGGGACCGATGGCCCGGACGACAAAGGACGTTGCCGCCCTCTACGAAACGATCGCAGGGGCCGATCCGAACGATTCGACGTGCTCCGCGTCCCCCGTCGGCGACCTCAAGTCCTGTTTCACGCGCGACCTCAAGGGTCTTCGCATCGGATACCCCAAGGAATACGTCCCCAAGGAGATGGCGAAAGAAGTCCGGGAGAATTTCTTCGCCGCCCTCAAAGCGCTCGAAAAACTCGGGGCGAACGTGGAGGAAGTTTCGCTTCCGCACACCGAGTATGCGATCGCCTGTTACTACATCGTGGCCACGGCCGAAGCCTCTTCGAACCTGGCCCGGTACGACGGTGTCCGCTACACGTCCCGAGCCGCCGGGGCGAAGACGCTCCGCGATCTTTACGTGAGATCCCGGACCGAGGCGTTCGGCGCCGAAGTTCAGCGACGGATCCTGCTCGGGACGTTCGTCTTAAGTTCCGGCTACTACGATGCGTACTACCGCAAGGCGCAACAGGTGCGCACGCTGATCCGAGCCGATTTCGAGAAGGCCTTTTCAAAAGTCGACGTCATCGCGACGCCGACGTCCCCCACCCCCGCGTTCGAATTGGGTTCCAAAGTCACGAGCCCGTTGGAGATGTATCTCTCCGACATCTTCACCGTATCCATCTCGCTTGCGGGACTTCCCGGCCTGGCCGTTCCGAGCGGTTTTGTGGCTGCGGGATTGCCCCTCGGTCTCCAACTGGTGGGAAAACCGAGTGACGAGGTGACGTTGTTCCGTACGGGCCACGCGTACGAAGACGAAACGCGTTACTTCACAAAGAGGCCGCCCGCATGAAGTACGAGACCACGATCGGCCTGGAGGTGCACGCCCAGCTTCGGACGCGCACGAAAATGTTCTGCCGGTGCGAGAACGTTTTCGGCCGCGAGCCAAACACGCTCACGTGTCCCGTTTGCCTGGGCCTTCCGGGCGCGCTTCCCGTTTTGAACCGGCAGGCGATCGCCCTGGCGATCCGGATGGGGCTGGCGCTTCATTGCGAGATCCGCCCGCGGTCCGTCTTCGCGCGGAAGAACTATTTTTATCCCGATCTTCCCAAGGGCTATCAGATCTCCCAGTTCGACCGGCCGCTGAGCGAGAAAGGTTTTTTGGAGATCCGGTCTTCAAACGGTCCGAAACGGATCGGGATCGAGCGCGTCCACGTGGAAGAGGATGCGGGGAAGCTCCTTCACGGCGACAACCTTCTTACCAAAGAGGGGAGCCTGGTGGACCTGAACCGGTGCGGCGTTCCGTTGGTGGAAATCGTGGGCGCTCCGGATTTGACCACGCCGCAGGAGGCGGCCGAATATCTCAAGAAACTTCGTTCAATCGTGAGGTACACCGACGTCTGCGACGGCAACATGGAAGAGGGAAGTTTCCGCTGCGACGCCAACGTTTCCGTGAAACCCGAGGGATCGAAGTCGTTGGGAACGAAGGTCGAGATCAAGAACATGAACTCGTTCAAGCACGTTCAGAAGGCGCTCGAATTCGAGATCCAGAGACAAACGGAAGCGCTGGAGCGCGGGGAAAAGATCGCCCAGGAGACGCGTTTGTGGAATCCGGACGAGGGAGGCACGTCGTCCATGCGCTCCAAGGAATACGCCCACGACTACCGGTATTTTCCCGAGCCTGATCTCCTTCCGCTGGAATTCGAAACCGCGTGGATCGAGGAGATCAAACGTTCCCTTCCCGAGCTTCCGGACGACCGCCGCGCCAGGTTCGAGGAAACGTTCAGGCTCCCGCCGTACGACGCCGAGGTCCTGACGGCCGAGAAAGAAACCGCCGAATATTTCGAAGAAGTTCTGAGAAACTACGGAACGCAAGCTCCCGACAAAGCCAAGGCGATCAGCAATACCATTACGAGCGTGGCGCTTGGGATCGCGAACGAGCGAGGTGAGCGTCTCGACAAGTCGAACATGAAACCCAAGTATGTCGCGGACCTTCAAAAGTTGATCGATGACGGATCGATCAGCGGGAAAATGGCCAAGGAAGTGTTGGAGGAGCTGGCCCAGACGGGCGAGGAACCCTCCGCCATCGTCAAAAAGAAAGGACTTGCTCAAATCAGCGACCGGGGTGCGTTGGAGAAGGTCGTGCGGGACGTGATCGCGGCCAACCCCACGCAAACCCAGCAATACAAGGCGGGGAAAGAAAAGCTGTTCGGCTTCTTCGTGGGGCAGGTCATGAAAGCCACGGGGGGCCAAGCCAATCCGGTGCTCCTGAACGAAATCCTCAAAGCGGAGCTTTCCCGTGGCGTTTGAAACCGTCGAATGGAAGGACGGCAAGGTAGTCGTTCTGGACCAGAAACTCCTCCCGCACAAGACCAAATACCACTCCTATTCCGAGCCAGAAGAGGTGGCCCGATCGATTCAAGACATGACTCTCCGGGGGGCGCCGGCGATCGGCGTCGCGGCCGCCTTAGGCCTTGCGCTGGGGGCCCAAAAGTTGGCCAAAACGGATCTCGCGAATGCCCGGGAGCGGTTTGAAGAATGGGCGCGAATGTTCGCCCAAACGCGCCCCACGGCGGTGAACCTGTTCTGGGCCATTGAGCGCATGAAGGGGATGTCCGCCCGTTCGTTCGATTCCGCCAAATCCTGGGCGGACGCACTATTAAAGGAGGCGCTCCTGATCCGGGAAGAGGACATCGCGGCGTGCAAACGGATGGGAGAACTGGGAAACGAGCTGGTCCCCCCGAACGCCCGGATTCTCACACATTGCAATGCGGGAGCATTGGCCACGGCGGGATGGGGAACGGCTCTGGGCGTGATCCGGTCCGCCGCGAAAGCCGGGAAGAACATCTCGGTTTGGGTGGACGAAACCCGCCCCTTCCTCCAAGGGGCCCGCCTGACCGCGTGGGAGCTCAAAGAGGAAGGAATTCCCGCGACGTTGATCTCCGACAATATGGCGGGGCACTTCATGTCCCGAGGGGAAGTGGACCTGGTGATCGTGGGTGCGGATCGGATCGCCGCCAACGGCGACGTGGCGAACAAGATCGGCACGTACACTCTCGCGGTGCTTGCGCATGAGAACCGCGTTCCTTTTTTCGTGGCCGCACCGCTTTCCACGCTCGATTTCAACACGCCGACGGGAAAGGAAATTCCGATCGAGGAGCGGGATCCGAAGGAGGTGGCCGAGTTCGGAGGTGTTCGCGTGGCACCCGACGCGGTCCATGCGCGTCACCCCGCGTTCGACGTGACGCCCAACCGGTTCATCACCGCCATCATCACGGAAGCGGGGATCGCCAAGCCGCCGTACGGCGAATCGCTCCGGAAGTTTAAAAAACCTTGAAGAACAACGCGTCGGGGCCTAGGCTCTGCGCCGTTTCGTCGCCCAAGGGAGGTCTCACATGTACGAGAAGACGGGAAAAATCTGGTTGGACGGAAAACTGATCCCCTGGAAGGAAGCGAACGTGCATATCATGACGCATTCCCTCCATTACGGCGTGGGCGTGTTTGAGGGGATCCGTTATTACGACTGCGGCGCCAAGGGAAGCGCGGTCTTCCGCCTGACCGAACACATGCAAAGAATGGGCGAATCCGCCAAGATCATGGCGATGAAGATGCCGTACACGGTGAAGGAGACGGTGAGCGCCGTACTCGAAACCGTGCGGGTGAACGGTCTTAAAGAAGGATACATCCGCCCCCTGGCGTTCATTTCGGACGAGCCGAACGCGGGTGTTTGGGCTTATGACAATCCGGTACGAATGGGAATCATGACGTACGGTTGGGGCGCCTATCTCGGAAAAGAGGGAGTCGAGAAAGGGATCCGCACGCGGGTCTCGAGCTATACACGCCACCACCGGAACATCGGCATGACGAAAGCCAAAGTCACGGGACAATATTTCAACTCCGTCCTGGCCAAGCGCGAAGCCAAGCTGGCGGGATGCGACGAAGCGATCATGCTGGACACCGAGGGTTTCGTGGCCGAAGGAACCGGGGAGAACATCTTCGTCGTCCGGAACAATGTGGTTCGTACGCCCATGCCTGGAGCCATCCTGCAAGGGATCACGCGGAACACGATCATGACGCTTCTGAAGGAAGACGGCGTGGAGGTACGGGAAGACGTCATAACCCGGGACGATCTCTATACCGCGGACGAGGTCTTTCTCACCGGAACAGCCGCGGAGGTAACCCCCGTCCGTGAGGTGGACCATCGGGACGTCGGAACCGGCACACCGGGTCCGATAACGCGCAAGCTGCAGAAAATGTATTCCACTTTGGTCCGGGGCGGCGATCCGCGCCACCAAGCGTGGCTCACGTTCGTTCAAAGCTAAGGCTGGTCTTTTCGGGCTTGTGACCCAAGCAAGGCTTCTTTGTCTTTTGTTCGCCTTCGCCGCTTTGGGCTGCGTTAAGGAGATTTCGTTCTCCCCTTCGGGAGCGCGGCCCGCGCTTCCGCCGAACGTCGCGATTTATTCGGCTTCGCCCGACAGCGTATGGAACGCATTGCTGGATTCCGTGCGTTTCCAATATCTTTTCTCGATCGAAGTGGAGGATTCAAAACAGGGATATTTCGCTACGAAGTGGATCCCGGATTCTCTCAACCCGCAAAACGCCCGTTTCAGGCTTTCGGCAACGGTGAGAGCCGTCCCGGAGGGAACCGCGGTCACGCTCTATCGGGAGCAACAGGTTCTATCCGAAAATGCCTGGAAGGCGGTTCCGTCGGATTACTCGCTCGAGCGAAGAATCCTGGAAGACCTGAAAAATCGTTTACGCTGAAGGCGCGTCCGGAACATCGATCCTGATGCGGCGGATCGCCCTGGCTTTCCCGTTGGTTTCGTCGATATCAACAACCACGCCACACAAGCGAACGTCCCTCTTTCCCACATCAAAGCGGCTCCGGTCCCCCTTTAGAAACCGGTCCATGGCCAGGTCCGTGCGGAGCCCGATCACCGAATCGTGCGGCCCGGTCATCCCCAAATCGGTGATGTAGGCCGTCCCGCCTGACAAGACCTCTTCATCCGCGGTCTGGACGTGCGTGTGCGTCCCGACTACGGCCGAAACATGGCCGTTTAGATACCATCCCATCGCGCGTTTCTCCGACGTGGCCTCGGCATGAAAGTCCACGACCACAACCGGCGTGGTTTTCCTCACTTCCTCAACGCAGTTCATGATCGGCGCGAACGGGGAATCCACGATCTCCCCCATGTAAACCCGGCCGCTGGCATTGATCACCGCCACGTCGATGCCCGCCCTGCTCTTCACGATCGTATGTCCCCGCCCCGGGGCCCCCGGAGGAAAGTTGAGGGGCCTCAAAATCCGCGGGCTCTCGTCCAGGAGCGGGTTGATCTCCTGTTTGTCCCGGATGTGGTTTCCGGTGGTGATCACGTCGGCGCCGGCATCCCAAACCGCGTGGCAGATCTCCGGCGTCATGCCCTTCCCTCCCGCCGCGTTCTCGCCGTTCACGACCACGAAATCGGCGGACTCCGATCGGATCAACCCGGGCAAGAGCTCGAACAGCGCGCGCCTCCCCGGCTTACCGAACAAATCACCTATGACAAGGATGTTCACAAGTCCTTACCTACACCGGTCAGGCGGGCACTGGCAACAGCGGCCTGAAAATAGGGATCAAAGAGAAGAGAGGTTATTTAAGGGAAAGAAGACGAGGCCGCCGTCTCAAACAGAGTCAGGGGTGACTCGAAAGCATTTTGGCCTCGGATTGAAACATTTTTCCTGCCAGATACTGATTGTGCATCCGGCATAAGTGCCTGATGTTCTCTTCACTGGATGAGCCACCCGAGCAGTGCGGATCAATATGGTCGAATTCAAGAAGGTAGCGGCTTTCGCATCGGCGTCCGCTCTCTGGATCGACATATTCACACTGTCCTTCGGATCGATCCCGGACCATTCGTTTGGCGTCGACAGCAATATACCGAGTCGGAGGCATGGAGTCGGTCGAGGAATCGGGTTCCCTCTTCAACCTTACCGGTAAGGTTAAGGCCTTCTTCTTGTCCTTCCGGCTCGGATCCTTTTGGCTCAGATAGAAGTCGAGACAAACCGAAAAGAGCTCAGAAACACTGCAACGGCCTTTCAGGTTCCAGAACCTCTCCATGGCTTGCCGGGTTTCTTCGGTGATCGGGAACTTCACTTCGCTGACCTCCGCCGAAATGGACCGGACGGTCTCGGAACGAGGGACTCTTTCGGGAGATTCTTTAAGCAGAACCTTCTCGGTTTCTCGCTTACTCAACCCCTCAATCCGGCTGATCAGAGATTCCACTCTCTCCGTAGGAAAGGGTCTTTCTTCGGCCCGCTCCTCCGCCCGTAGATGTCTTTCCGCCATAGCCGCTTGGGTTAAGGTGAGTTTTCCCGTCTCCAGGGCCACCTGGACTTCAGGTGCTCGAAACAGGAGGCGCATAGCTGAAATCCGCTCGTAGGCCTGGTTTTCGCTGTAGCCCAAGGCCTTTTGGACGTAGTCCCACAAGGACCCATAGCCCTTCTCAGCGAAGAGCTTTCTTCGTTCGACCTCATGAAGGTGGTTAAGAAGCTCTAACGTCGTCTGCCGCTCCTTCTTGGCAAGGTCGATCGTCCGCTGGTGAAGCTCGGAATTCGTAAGCGATTCAAGATTCGCGGAAATGGCCATGGCGTTCTCCCTTTTGGGGAAAGCCTAGCACCGGTTTTCTGACCCGTTCTTTGGCTCTTAGACCTGCGATTACGGTCCGAAATTGAGGGTTAAACGAAAGAAGCGATTGCACGTCAGCAGCGGCAGATAGGCGCGGCATAAGGGCTGTATAGCGACGAGCGTTTTGGCGCG
>JAZDIZ010000045.1:0-2034 GCA_043804515.1 Pseudomonadota bacterium
CGGAAGGGTCGTAAAAGAGAACGACATTCGGAGTCCGAAGGCTGGCGCCTAATTCGGTTTGGATTTCTTTCGCCGAGTGGAACCAGCCGAGCGGACCGCGGAAAAACAAGGGGAGTGCGATCAGAAGACCTGAAAGGATCCAGATCCGGCTTCGTTGGAAAGGCCGGTTCCTCGCGGAGAGGAGCGTAGCCGAGGCCAGCCAAGCCGAGAGGAGAAGCGTCCAGGCCCGGAACGTCAGGACCCGCGTGTCCAGAGGGATCCATTCGTCATAGAGAGGCCCCGCGAAGTACCCGAATGCCGGGTGAAGGAAGTAGAGAGGAGGTGCGCTCCAAAGATCCACAAGTGTGAGAACCGAAAAAAGAATCGCCGGAAGAAGAGAACGGAGAATCACCTTCCCCATGGAAGCAGGTCTCTCGTTGGCCCAGATTGCGCAGGCGGCGCCGAATAACACCGACGGGACGATTCCGAGCAGAACCCACGCGAGACCGACATCGTAGCGGCAGGTTCCATGAGCTCCACCGGCCACGAGCAGGGCGGCGAGGGGAATGACAGGGGCCAAGAGGGAGGCCGTCGCGACTCTCGCGAAGTCGGGTGTTTCCAAAGGGCGGCTGGTGCGGATCTCCCGGAGGCGCACGCCTATACCTATGGTCAGCGTCAACGCCGCGAAACCGCCCAAGAGTGTGGAGAATTCGTACGCGAGGCTTCGGAAGAGGGGAGATCTCGAAACGACCAGTCCGAACGCCGTAAGAAGCAAAGTTTCAAACCCGAGCAAAAGCGGGAATGAACGGATTCGGGACCTCATTTCTTCTCCTTGAACGGGGCGTTCAGGGAAAGCGTCTGCCCCGCTTCGATCCGGATTCTTTTGTGCGTGGAACGCCTCTTCGGCGGTTTTACGGAGATGAGATACGTCCCGGGCGCGATGCGTTCCTGTACGGCCGTCAGAGGGACGATTCCGAGCCGCCTCCCGTTTGCATAAACGCGGCTTTTCTTCGGAGCGTTGATGTGAAGCGTGCCGTAGGGAGCCGCGATGTTCGGGACCGATACGCTTCCCGGAGGCGGGGCCGGCCGGGGGCCTGCGGCGCCAGACGGCGAAGGTCCCCCGAGGGGCAAGAACCAGAGGAAAACGGAGATCGCGCAAGCCACCACGGCGGCCCATAAAAATGGGGGACGTACCATCGGACGCTGGCGCCCTTGGACGTGGGTACCCGGCGAGAAAATACCCAGGATGAGGGATTCCGTCGGAACGAGCTCTCCGGGGAGCGGCGTTCCGTGCCGGGATAGAAGCGGGGTCTTCTCGATCGGAGGCTCCTCCCGTTCCGCGGGATCCGGATAGAGGGTCTCCAGCCATGCCGCCAATTGGTCGGAGCCCCCGGAAAGCCACGCCGGATCAAGCGCTGCGGAAAGATCGCGGCGGAACTGGGCGGCGTCTTTGTGCCGTTCCCCGGGATCCAGCCGAAGCGCCCGTACGATCGCCTCATGGACGGCGGAGGGCACGCCGGGACTCAAAATGGAGGGAGGCTCGAAATCGGCCCGTTCGATCCTCTTTAGAAGCTCGAATTCGGTTTCAGCCGCGAAAGGATGTTTTCCCGTGATCAGTTCGTACAGCATGACGCCGGCGGCGAAGAGATCCACGCGGAAATCGATCCGCTTCATTTGGAGCTGTTCGGGCGCCAGGTACCGGCATTTCCCCTTGAGAATGCCCGAGCCGGTTTCCTCGCGGGCGATGTCGGCGCGGGCGATTCCGAAGTCGGAAAGCTTGATCAGGCCGGCATAGGAGATGAGGACGTTCTGCGGGCTCACGTCGCGGTGGACGAGATGGAGCGGTCCCGAGCTTCCTTCCGATTTGTGGGCGTAGTCGAGGGCTTTGAGCACCTCGCTGACGATGAAGACACAAGCCTGCCAGGGGGGCGCAACCCCTCGCGTCTTGGCGTCGGCCAAAATTGTGCGGAGATTCCGTCCGTGCACGTATTCCAGGGCGATCAGAAACGACCGCTCGTGTCGGAAAAAATCCAAGATCTGCACGATGTTCGGGTG
>JAZDIZ010000046.1:0-2627 GCA_043804515.1 Pseudomonadota bacterium
CGCCCGGATCTTGTAGCGGTTCTTCTCGATGAGCGGTTTTTCGCAGAGGTCCGTCAGCATCGCATCGGCGTCGGCCGCCGGGATCTCGTACTCGTACTCGGAACGCGTCGCCCCGATCGTGATCCCTTTGACCGTCAGATACCCTTTGTCGTCGATCGTCCGGACCCGGACGGTCCTTTCCTTCACGCTGTTGAGATACCCTTGGCGGTAACGGGTGCCGCCGGCCAGCGCCTTCCAGGCTTCTCCCTTCACCAGAAACTTCCTTTCGATTTCCTTGGCCATGCCTCTTCCTCCTTGATTCGACCTGTCTTGCTCCAATCCCAGGCGAAAGCCTCTTCCGTCTGCGCCGTCTCAGACGGGCAAACGTTCGAGGCCGATGATCCGTTTGATCGCCCGCAGGTAGTTGACGTTCTCGTACTCCTGAAGCCCAAGCATCTCCCTGGCCTTGAGGATCGCCCCGATATCCGTGTGCTCGACGGCCACCGTCCGGATCGCCGCCCCGTTGATCAGAAGCTGGGCGATCTCGGCGATGCAGCCGTTCACCGTGAAGGCAAAGCGGAGCTTGACGACGTCGACCGCCGTCAACTGCGGATGGGGAAAGATGATTTCGTCGAGGCACTCCTGGAGACCATATTCCTCGCGCCGGAAGTCCGGCTCAGCCACGCCGAAGGCCGGAAAGACCTCTCTCCGGAGGAGTTCGGTCTTCATCGGAAACTCCCCTTTCATCCTGGGGTTCCACTGTTCCAGCCCTTCCCGCTTCTCGACGAACACCTTGATGTCCATCTTGCCGTCCCGGATTTTCGTGTTGTTTTCGCTGTTCGCGGCGGAGACGATGTAGATCTCGGAGCTTTCCCGGATCTGCTCGCACTTTGCAAGCCGTCTCATTTTCGTCTCCACCATTCCGAAATTCTGGGCGAACGCCCGGAATTCATACCTTGGACTGATTTCCGCCATTGCCACCTCCCCGCTGTGCGCTTGTGTCCCGTCCGAATCCGCCTGGGCTCCCCGGACCGCGGATTTCATTTCATGTAACTGGTAAAATAATACCCTGTCTTCGATCCCTGAACGGGATTAAGCAGGCCTTTCCCCTTCAGGGTCCGTTTCCTTCCGCCGGCTTTTCTTTCTTTGTTTCTATGCGGATTTTATGATAAGATCAAACAATCTCTTGTGATCATTTCGATAAGGATTTCTTATGAATGTGGACCATCTCAAGGCATTTCAGAAGGTCGCCGCCACCGGCAGCTTCACGAAGTCGGCCCGCGAGCTTTTCCTGACCCAGTCGGCCGTTAGCCAGCAGATTCGGGCTCTGGAGGATGAGATCGGCGGCAAGCTCTTCGACCGCTCGGGCCGGAAGATCCGTCTAGCCGCGAAAGGCGAGGCTCTGTTGGCCTATTCGGAGCGGCTCTTCGATCTGCACGATGAGATCGAGACACTCTTCGGCAGTCTCAAGACCTTGAAGAAGGGGAAAATCGCGGTGGGCGCAACCGCGGTGATCGGGACCTACTTCATGCCCGCCGTCATCAGCGCCTATCACCGGCGGTACCCGGGGATCGAAATCGACCTGCGGATGGGGAATTCGGAGCAGATCCTGCGCATGATCATGGATCGCGAGGTGGACCTGGGCGTCGCCGGAATGGTCAAGAAGCAAGTGGCGCTCAACAGCATTTTTATCCACCGGGAGCAACTGCTCTTCGTCTGCTCGCCCCAAAACCCGATGGCCGCCAGAGAAAGCGTCACTCTCGGCGAACTCGACCGGATCCCGTTCATCTGGCGCGAAAAAGGAACCCAGACCCTTGCGCTCGTTAAGCGGTGGTTTCAGGAAAACGCAGGCGGCGACTTCCCGCGCCAGACCCTGTCGCTGGCCAACATGGAAGCGGCGAAGCGGATCGTCGAAGAGGGCTATGGCGTAACGATCATCCCGGCCACGGCGGCCCGGAGGGAGATCGAGGCCGGGCTACTGAAACGGCTCGACGTGGAGGGGTTTGCTCTTACCGTGGACTACGGCCTGTTTTACCCGAAAGGCCGTTTCTTCAGTGGCGCGGCGGAGGCCTTCCTGGAAACCCTCTACGGCCTCGGGATCTTTTCCCATGGGGAAAATCTCCGCGGAAATCCGTGGAAAGCCTGACCCCCTTTTTCTTGACATGGGAGGGTCTGATCCTTATACTCCGCCGCTACCGCAAGCAAGTCCCCGTCAATCGGGGAAGAGATACCTGTTCAATCTCCTTCAGGAAAGGCTGAATCATGATCGAATTGCGAAAGAACCGGGGCATACTTCTTGTGAACGGCAAGGAGACTATCGATTATGCAGAAGGAATGACACCGGCGGATGTGCGGAGGATCGTCCCTTCGTTTCGGGGGACGGAACGGATGCTCGGGAAAGAAGAGGCCCGGAGGGCCACGATGGCCTTCGGCATCCTCTCGGCGCATCAGCGGGGACCGGAGAGCGAAGGTCTGAAAATCCGTTTCGACGCGCTGGCTTCCCACGACATCACCTATGTCGGCATCGTTCAGACGGCCCGGGCCAGCGGGTTGAAGAACTTTCCCGTTCCTTACGCGCTGACCAACTGCCACAACAGCCTCTGCGCGGTCGGCGGCACCATCAACGAGGACGATCACCTCTTCGGCCT
>JAZDIZ010000047.1:0-7562 GCA_043804515.1 Pseudomonadota bacterium
TCCTTCAATCCTGAAAATCAGGTCTTTGGTTACCTGAGCGGAGACCGATTGATGGCTTTCCTTCTCTTCCGCCCGAAGGTGCCGTTCGGCCATGGCCGCCTGGGTCAGGCCCAATTTCCCATTCTCTAAGGCTTCTTTCGCTTCTTGAACCCGAAACATGAGTCTCATCGCCGCAATTCGTTCTGAAGCTTGGGATTCGGAATAGGAAAGAGCGGAGACGACATACTCCCATAAAGAACCGTAGCCTTTCTGGGCAAAAAGCTTTCGCCTTTCGACCTCATGGAGATGGTGAAGAAGCTCTAAGGTCGTCTGCTGCTCTTTCTTGGCAAGATCGACCGTCTTTCGGTGAAGCTCGCAATCCGTCAAGGCTTCAAGATTCGAAGAAGTGGCCATGGTGTTTCTCCCTTTTGGGAGCACACTAACACCGGTTTTTTCGCGTGTTCTTTAGGGCCCAGGAGACAAAATGGTGGGGCCACACGAACGATTTTACAAACCGGCTTTTTCACGCGACCAGCGGAAAATGCGCGCGGAATAAGGGCCTTGTGGAGACTCGCTTTCTTTTGAATGAAGAGGCGGATTCAATCGAGTCAAGAAGAAAACGGTTCTTTTACAAATTTCTTCTCGAATTTTCGCGCCGATCTCCAATTACTTCACCGCCAAGGTGCCCCCGAAAAACCTCCCCTTTAACCGACTTCTGAATTTCGTCCTCCGACCTTCGCGAGACTTCAGCTCTGTTGGGATTTTACACCCGAGACCGATGCCTGAATGCCTGTTGCCGGGTACTCAGGCCGCCCGAAAGAAGCTCACGAAGCTGGAAATGCCGAACGCGAAGAAAGCCAAAGCGGCGATCCACCGCACCGCCGACATGGGGATCCGATGCGACAGCCGGTCTCCCAGGACAACGGCCAGGCCGTCGGCCAGGGTCATTCCGAGCGTCGTGCCCGCCGTGACCCATACGATGCTTTGAAAACGGGCTCCCAGGGCGAGCGTGGCGAGTTGGGTCTTGTCCCCCATTTCGGCCAGGAAGAAGAGAATCAGAGTCGTCAGAAAGATGCCGAAATGAAGGGTTCTCTCGTGCGTTTTTTCGCGGTCGGGCTTGAGCGTCCAAAGGCCGAAGCCGATGAATGTGAGGCTCAATGCGAGATTCATGAGCCTTGGATTGACCTCCGCCGAGATCCAGGTTCCCGCTGCGGACGCGAGGGCGTGGTTGATGAGTGTGGCGAGAAAAATCCCTCCCAGGATGGGCCAGGGGCGCTTGAATCGGGCGGCCAGCGAGAACGCCAAGAGCTGCGTCTTGTCCCCCATTTCGCTGAGGGCCACGAGGAAGAACGATTCGATAAAAATCCGCATGTGAAAGGAACCCCTAACAAGGCCAGAACACCCCGGATTTGTCGACGGGAAAATGGCCGGGCTTGCAGTGTGCGGCAGGTTTAGTAGGTTGCGCGATCTATGAGGCTCACCCGCGACGAGGCATTCAACCATCTGTGCGAATGGACAAGATCCGATTCCCTCCGCATGCACGCCCGCGCCGTGGAAATCGTCATGCGCGCCGCCGCTTTAAAGTACGGGGAGGGGCAGAAGGATGTGGAGACCTGGGGCGCTGCCGGCCTCCTACACGACGCCGATTACGATCAGTGGCCGGGGGAACACCCCGGAAAAACGGTCGCTTGGTTGCGCGAGAGAGGGGAGGAGGGCATCGCCCACGCTGTCTCAGCTCACTTCACGAAATGGGGAGTGCCGTACGAGACCGCGTTGGACAAGGCGCTCCTTGCTTGCGACGAGATTACGGGTTTCGTGATCGCATGCTGTCTGGTCCGCCCCGAGGGGATCTCAACGCTCGAGCCCAAGAGCGTCCGAAAAAAGCTCAAGGACAAAGCTTTCGCGGCCAAAGTGGATCGGGGTGAAGTGACTGCGGGCGCCGAAATCCTGGGGATCGACCTGGACGGACACATCCGGTTCGTGATCGACGCGTTGAAGCCCCACGCCGCGGAGTTGGGGATCCAGGGGAAAAACCCGGTAAAGGAGCCGTGACGTGGTGATCAAGATTGAGGAACTCAAACCGGGACTCTGGCCCGACCTGGAAAAATTGTTCGGCTCGAGAGGAGCTTGCGGCGGGTGTTGGTGTATGTCGTGGCGCCTTCCGAAGGGAGAGAAGTGGGCCGACGTGAAGGGGCAGAAAAATCGCCAAAGATTTCGCAGCCTGGTCAAAGGTGGCAAAGCTCATGGCGCCATCGCATACGTGGCTGAAGAGCCCGTCGGGTGGGTTTCATTCGACCGTCGAACGGAGTACGACCGGCTCAACCGGGCGCCGAGCCTTGCGTGCGATGACGCGGAACGGGTCTGGGCGGTTCCCTGTTTCTTCATCAAGACCGGCTTTCGCGGGCAAGGGATCGCGTCGCGTCTCCTGAGAGAGGCCGTCCGGATTCTCAAGCGAAGGGGCGTTCGGATCATGGAAGGTTATCCGGTCAAGCCGTGGAAAAGCGGGGAGAGAATCCCGGGGGCGTTCGCCTGGACGGGGACCATTCCCGTTTTCCAAAAAGCGGGTTTCAAACCCGTCGGTCCGCGCGACGGCGGACGTCAACGGATGAGAAAAACTTTCGCTTGAGCGCGGGCCCAGCCGCCCGGTCACAAGATCAACATTTCCTGTTTGACGTATGCCCGCGAGCGCTTATGCTTCGCGCGTTTTACGCGACCCTGGATATATAGCGCATTGCGCCAATCATGGTTTTCGGAGGTTAGAGAGATGAAACGGACTTTGGCAGCGGGGCTTTTATTTCTGTGTGCGATCGGATCGGCGGGAGCGGAGGAACTTCGAAGCCATCCGTTTTCCTGGGCGGACATGTTCGCCATGGTGCGGCTGTCCGATCCTCAATCGAGTCCCGATGGACAGTGGATTCTCTTCACCCGGACGGAATTCAATCTGGAAACCAACAAAGGGAACACCGATCTGGTGCTGGTTTCCGTTGACGGCACGGCGTCACGGCGTCTCACGTTCGATCCGGCCCCGGACCAAAACGGCCGCTTCAATTCGGACGGCTCCACCGTTTTTTTTCTCTCGAACCGGTCCGGATCGTCTCAACTCTATAAGCTTTCGCTCTCGGGGGGAGAGCCGGAGAAGGTCACGGACCTACCGGTGGACATCGAGGGTTTCGAGTTTTCCCCCGACGGAAAGAGAATTCTGTTCTGGGCGGACGTGTTTCCCGATTGCAAGGACCTGGCGTGCACGGCGAAGCGCCTGAAGGAGAAGGACGAAAGCAAAGTGAAAGCCATGGTGTTCGACGCGCCGTTTGTCCGCCATTGGAATCAATGGAACGACGGAAGACGGAACCATCTTTTCGTGATGGGCCTGGATGACCCGAGACCGGTTGATCTGATGCCTGGCATGGATCAGGACGCTCCGCCCAAACCGTTCGGCGATTCAGGCGATTTCTCCTGGTCCCCGGACGGAAAGCTTGTGGCGTTCACGTCCAAACCCTCCAAAGACGAGGCCTGGAGTACGAACGGCGACGTCTACCTCGCCCCTTCGGACGGTGCTGTGCCGCCCCGCTCCCTTACCGCGGACAACCTTGCGATGGACCAGTCACCCGTCTTCTCACCCGACGGACAGCAGCTGGCGTATCTCTCGATGGACCGGCCCGGATACGAATCGGACCGCCTTCACATCGCGCTGTGGGACCCCAAGACGGGAGCCAAGCGAAACGTCACCAAGGACTGGGATCGTTCGGTGGAGGAGATGGTCTGGGCTAAGGACGGGAAAACGATCTACGCCGCGGCATTGGAGCACGGAAAAGGAAAGATCTGGGCCGTGGACGTCGCCTTGGGAAAGGCGAAGGAGCTGGTCGACGAAGGGGTGAACAGCCAGCTTCACTTGATGAAGGACGGAAGGCTTCTCTTTCTCCAGGAGAGGATGACGCATCCGAAGGAGATCTACGCGACCGATCCGGCTTCGGGAAAAGCGTTGCGGGTGAGCCATGTGAACTCGGAGAGGCTCTCGACCATGCGGATCAGCCAGCCGGAGGAGTTCTGGTTCTCGAATGACGGCCGGAAACTCCACGGGTGGATCTTGAAACCCGTGGATTTTCGTGAGGGGCAGAAGTACCCCCTGGCGTTTCTGGTCCACGGCGGGCCGCAGGCCTCGTGGGAGGACAACTTCCACTACCGATGGAACCCGGAATTCTACGCCGGGGCGGGTTATGTCACGGTCCAGATCGATTTTCGCGGGTCCGCCGGATACGGCCAGGCTTTCACGGACGCCATTCACGGGAATTGGGGCCCCGGCCCGTTTTCCGACCTGATGGCCGGCCTCAAGGAAGTTCTGAAGACCCGTACGTATATCGATAAGGAGCGGATGTGCGCTTTGGGCGCGTCCTTCGGCGGATACATGACGAACTGGATCGCCGGGCAGGAGCATCCTTTCAAGTGCCTCGTGACTCACGACGGCGACCTCGATACGACCAGCTCGTATTTCAATACCGATGAACTCTGGTTCCCCGAATGGGACATGACGGGCCCCCCGTGGGAAAAGGCCGACGTGTACGAACGCAATTCCCCGATGCGGAACGTGGGGAAGTGGAAAACTCCGATGCTTGTGATTCAAGGCGGGAAGGATTTCCGCGTCGTGGAGGCGGAGGGGATTTCGACGTTCAACGCGCTGGCCCGCCGCGGGATCCCGGGCAAGTTTCTCTACTTCCCGGATGAAGGCCATTGGGTGCTGAAGCCGCAAAACTCGAGATTGTGGCATCAGACGGTGCTGGACTGGCTGGACCGCTGGACGAACACGAAGCGGTAGCGGGAAACCCCCGTATCGAAAATGTTTCCGGGCCGGCGGGTTGTGACCCCCCCATGGCTGCACGTTTTCGCCATGGGGACCCCCAACCCTCCGGCCGGGAGCTCTTGGCAAAAGCGCCTTTATGCGCTTGGTGTTGGATCCAAGCCTATCGTGAAGCCATCAGGCTCAGCGCAGGGAAATAGGTGATCAGCAAAAGAACGGCCAGGAGAAGCGCGAAGAACGGGAGGACGGCGCGATACGTGGCCGTCAGCGGTTTCTTGAACCTCATGCTGGAGAGGAAGAGGTTCAAGCCCAAGGGCGGCGTCATGTAGCCGATTTCCAGGTTCAAAAGGAAGATGATCCCGAGGTGGACCGGGTCCACCTGGTACTGCATCGCCACGGGAACGATGATCGGCACGACGATGATGATGGCCGAGAAAATCTCGATCATGTTCATCACGAGAAGGAACAGATTGAGGATCATCAGGAACACGAACTTGTTCGAGACGAACTGGCTGATCAGCGCGAAGAGCTTCATCGGGATTTGCTCGTCGATGATGTAGTTGGTCACCCCCATGGCGGTCCCGAGCATGATGAGGATCGCGCCGACCAGGATCATGCTTTCCTTGAGCACCCGCGGCATGTCGCCGAAGAACTTGAGATCCCTGCGGATCAGAACCTCCACGACCAGAACGTAAAAGGCCGTGACCGCCGCGGCCTCCGTGGCCGTGATGAGGCCGCCGTAGATCCCGCCGATCACGACGAAAGGCAGCGGCACCTCCCACGCCGCATCTTTCAGCGCCGCCCAGACGGTCTTCCAGTCGAACGGATGGCGCGGCACGCCCGCGCGGATCGCCGTGCGGACGCTGTAGATCGAGAGCACAACGATCAGGAGGATCCCGGGGAGGAGGGCGGCACGGAAGAGGCGGTCGATGTTCACCCTGGAAACGATGCTGTAGAGGATGATCGGGAGCGAAGGGGGGAAGAGCAGGCCGAGGCTCCCCGAGGTCGTCATGAGCCCCAGGGAAAATCTTTCCGGATACTTCTCCTTGATCAGGGCGGGGTAGATCAGGCCGCCCAGGGCGATGATCGTGACGCCCGAAGCCCCGCTGAAGGCCGTGAATACGGCGGTCGAGAGGAGCGCCACGATCGCCAGGCCTCCGGGCATCCAGCCGAACAGCGATTGGGCCAGGCTGATCATGCGGCGGGGGGCCTGGCTCTCCGCGAGGACGTAGCCGGCGAACGTGAAGAGAGGGATCGCGATCAGCGCCGGAAAGGAAACGAGCCGGTAGAGCTCCACGATCAGCGCGGCCGTGTCGATCCCGGCCCGGTTGAACGCGAAAATGCCGACCGCCGCGATCACGGTGAAAATCGGCGCGCCGAGCAGGGCGATCAGAAGCAGGCCGAGGCCCAGAAACAGCCAGATCATCGGGCCGACTCCCCGCCCCGGAGGGCCTTGAGGATGTTTTCCACGAGCCGGATGAGGAATTGAAACGCCACGAGGGCGAAGCCGACCGGGACGATCCAGGCCACGAATCTCTCAGGGATTCCGAGGAAGAGGACGGAAGCCGGGTCGACGGCGACGTTCACGAACGAAAGGCTCGCGCGGACCAGAAAACAGCAGATCCCGGCGGAGAAGAGGTCGACTACGGCGTCCAGCCAGGGGTGGAGCCGGGGCGGCAACGTGCGGATCAGGGCGTCGATGCGGAAATGCCGGTTCTCCCGCGTGGCGATATAGGCGCCGCAGAAACCGACCCACAGGACCAAGTGGCGGGCCGCGATATCCCCCCAGGCGATCCCGCCGTGGAAAAAGAAACGGAGAAAGACCTGAAGCGCGGCCAGGAAAAGCATGAGGGCGAATGCCGTCACGAGAACGGCAGTGACGAGCCGCGTGAGGCCGCGATCGAGAAGGCGGAGGAACCTCATTTGGCGGCGATCGCCCTCGCCCGGTTCAGGAGGTCGGCGGAGAAGAGCTTTCCCACCTGGGCCTGGGCTACCTTCGGTGCCAGGGCTTCAAACGCCTCGCGGTCCTTCGGCTGCACCGCGGCGGTCCGGACCCCCTCCTTCTCCAGCACTTTCAGAGCTTCCGCGTTTTCCTTCCGCCCCTCGGCCGCCAATTGTTTGCAAAGGGAGCGGGATTCGCTCTTCAGGAGCGCCTGGTATTTCGCCGGGAGCTTCGAGAAGGCCGCCTGCGTGACCAGCAATCCGCCTGTGGCGTGCGTGATCGCCAGATCGGTCCGCCAGTGGACTTTCGTGTGCCATTGGAGGGCGATAGCAGCCAGCGGCGTTCCGTAAACGGCGTTGATGAGTTTCGTTTGAAGCGACGTCAGGACGTCGGGCAGCGAAAGAGGAATGCCGGAAACACCGGCCGCCTGAAAGAGGGCGCGGGCCAGAGGATCCCCTTCCCAGATCCACATTTTGGTCTTTTTCAGCTCCTCGATCGAATGGATCGGGGAGTCGGAGAGCATGTAGACGAAGCCGACCGGGACGAACCCCAGGAGCACAGATCCCTTCTCGCGGTAACTCCGCTCGAAATGATCGAACAGTCTGTCGGTCAGGCGGTCCACTTGGGCGTCGGTCTGGGCCAGGAAAGGGAGCTCCAGGACGCGCACTTCCGGCAGCAACTCCCCCAAACCCATCCCGGTGAACGCCACGGCCTGAACCTGGCCGATGCGCATCTTGCGCACGACATCCACCTCGTCCCCTAGGATGCCTCCCGCGTACACCTGGAACGCCAACTCCCCGCCGCTGGTCTTTCGAAGCGTTTCGTTGGTTTTTTCAAGCTCGTTGACCC
>JAZDIZ010000048.1:0-16644 GCA_043804515.1 Pseudomonadota bacterium
AGGGCGGACACGAGAAAGGAGCGGGGGAGGGCGCCGTCCTCGCGGGCGGCCGCGCGAAGGTCGCTCTTGTTCCAAACCAACCACAAATCTGTCCCCACAAGACGTTTCAGCCACGCCTTGTCTTCCCCTCGAAAACCTTCAGAAGCATCACAGATTACAAGGGACAAGTCCGCGTTCTTAAGGGCCTCTTCCGTTTTTATCATTCCCATTCGCTCCACGTCGTCTCGTGGGGCTTTGCGAAGGCCGGCCGTGTCGATCAGGCGCACCCGCACGCCGGACAACACCAATTCCTCCCGCAATGCGTCCCGGGTCGTCCCGGGGGAGGGCATGACAATCGCCCGGTCTGTTTTGAGGAGGGCGTTGAACAACGAGGACTTGCCAACGTTGGGGCGGCCCACCAGCACCACGCAAAAGCCGGCGCTGAGACGGCGGTTCGCGACGTACGTCGTCTTGAGCTCTTCGGCCGCGGCTCGCAGCGCGGCCAGTTTCTTAAGAAGGGCAGGGCGCGCCTCCACGACCACTCCCTCCTCGGGGAAATCAATGGCCGCCTCGCATTCCGCCAAGAGTCCGAGCGTCTCCTCCCTAAACCGCTCCACCGTTGCCGAAAGTCTTCCCTCCAGGCGACGCCTCGCGGCCTTGGCCTGCGCTTCGGACTCCGCGTAAATGAGGTCGGCAACCGCTTCGGCTTGGACAAGATCGATCCGGCCGTTCAAAAAGGCCCGCTTCGTGAACTCCCCGGGCTCCGCCAGCCGGGCGCCTCGGGAAAGACACGAGCTTACGATTTCCTGCAGCGTCACCGGGCTCCCGTGCCCCTGAAATTCGATCACTTCTTCGCCGGTATAGGAGTGCGGTTGGGCCATTCGGACCACCAAACCGTCGTCGATTCGTTCGCCCGAGGCATTCAATATCTCGCCGTATAGAAGCTTGTGGCTGGGCCATGGCGTCGGGGTCGTCTTTTGGGGCCGAAAGGCCGCCTTCGCGATCTGGAAGGCCGCGGGGCCCGAAATCCGGACCACCCCGATCCCTCCGCGAGAGGGGCCGGTCGCGATTGCGACGATCGTGTCCTCTCGTCCGGCCATATTGTTCCTATAGGGAAACTTATTCTTCTTTGTCGTCCGCGGGCGGGGTCTCCGCGATGGGGGCGTCCAGCTCTTCCTCGAAGAAGTCCGCCGTGGGTTCCGGCGGCGCGTCGAACGAGTCGTGCTTCCGAGGCGGCGGGCCGAGCCGGCGTCGAGGCTCGGCTTCGCGCGGTTCTTCCTCGCGGCCGCCTTCCATGCCGCGGCCGAAGCGTCCCCGGGGGCCCCTCGGATTGTGGGTGTTTCGACCTCCGCCTCCACCTCCGCGGCGAGGCACAACCAAAACCTTCCTTCCGGGTCCCTCTCCGACGCTCTTCGTCGTCACGTCCGGATCCTCGGCAAGGGTCACGTGCAGGATCCTTCGGTCCGCCGCACTCATCGGCTCGGCGCTCACGGGGCGGCCGCTTCGGCGCGCCCTTGTGGCGAGGCTTCGAGCCATGCCTTCCAAGGACTCCTGCCTGCGGGCGCGGTATTGTTCCGAATCCAGCACCAGCCGCTTGCTGTCTGATCGGTCCAGGCCCGTCATCCTCGCCACGAGGTATTGCAGAGCCTGCAGCGTCTGTCCGTGCTTGCCGATCATGAGGCCGGCTCGATCGCCCCCTTGAATGTCGAGGTAAACCGTGTCCTCGGTTTCCTTGAATTCTACCTGGGCCCCCTGGTCAATAAACCGGACCAAAGTTTCCAGCGTTTCCTTGATCTTGGGGCCGTCTACCGGTGAGAACACGCGCGGCTCCGCTTCTTTTTCTCTCTCTTTTTCCCTGCGTGGCTCCGCGGCCTTTTCTGGCTCTCGCGCGTCTTGTGCCACCTCGGGCTCCCGCGCTTGAGGTTCGCGCGGTGGCGGGACCTTGGCGACCTCGCGGGGCGCCTCCAGTTTCCGGGCCCGAATCCGCGTTTTTCCCCCCTCCGTGACCAGTTCGTATTCCAGGTGCGTCTCGTTGGTATTCAGGGCATTGCATGCCCGTTCGATCGCGTCGACCCTGTTTCTGCCTTCGATTTCAATCCATTCATCCATGGCCTATTCCCTCAAAAATTCATCTGCCCGTAATTTTCGGGGCCATGCCGCGTTGAACCCAGGCCTGCTGGCCGATTCCCCAAAGCGTGCTCAGAAGGATATAAAGCGTCAGCCCCGAAGGCAGGAATAACATAAAGAAAGTGAACATCACAGGCATGATTTTCATCATCGTCTGTTGCGCCGGATCGGCCCCCGGCGTGGGTGTCATCCTCTGCTGGATGAACATCACGACGCCCAAAACGATGGGGAGCACAAAGGACGGGTCGTGCGCCGAAAGGTCCCTGATCCAGAGCGCAAACGGCGCCTGGCGAAGCTCGATCGAGTTGTAGAGCACCCGATAAAGCGCGAAGAAAATCGGAAGCTGTGGAAGCAGGAGAAGGCACCCTCCCATCGGGTTGATCCGATTCGTCCGCATATAGCTCATGAGCTCGCGGGAGTAGGCCTCCTTGTTTTCGCCGTACTTCGTTTTGAGTGCGTCCATGTACGGCTTGTGTTCTTGCATTTTCTTGAATGATTTCGCCTGCATATGGGCAAACGGGAAGAGGATCAGGCGCACAAGAACGGTCAAGAGAATGATCGCAACCCCATAATTCGGGATGATCCGGTAGAGAAATCGAAGAAAGTCCAGAATCGGCCGCGCGATCGGCCCCAGCCAATCCCCCAGGTCGATGGCGTGGTCCATCCCGCTCCCTGCGGAGCGCAAGATGCCGATGTCCTTCGGGCCGGCGTACATCCGAAGCCCCCAGCGCTCGCTGCCCTCGGGGCGCAGCTGCCGGGGAGGGTAGGTGAACAGGAGGCGAAATTCCCTCACGTTTTCTTCGACCTTCGGGTCCGCCGAGGTGCCTTTCAGAATCGTTTCGCTGTGGAGTTCCAGCCAGCGCCCCTCAACCGGGGCCAGGGACAGAAGAAAATAGCGCGAGTCGAATCCGGCCCATTGAATGTCGCCCGGGGGAAAGGGTTTCCCCTTGAGGAGGTCGCCTGGGGTCAAACGGATCGCCTTCTCGTTGATAAACGCCGTGGCGTGGAGGGGGTCGCCCGGATTGAACATGGAGGGGGCTTTCGCGCCGCTTGTGCCCGTCGCTAGCGACGTCTCGGCCTTCACTTTGCGCTCGGCCGTCCCGCGATTGATCACCTCCACGACTTCGTCCAGCGTGTACGCGTCCTCTTTCCACGCGAACGTTTTGCGGATCCGAAGCTTCGGGCCGAGGTCCCGCTCGAAGACGATCTGCTGCGGCCCCTCCGCAACGATTTCGTACCCTTGCCCTTGGTCGTCATACGTCTGTCCGTCCACGTCGAACCGCCACACGAGCGGCGGAGTGGCCTCTCCCATGAACGGAATCACGGGGACAGGCGGGGCGGCCGGGCGCGTGCTCGTGAGAAACTTCCGAAGCAGGGCTTTCTCAATCGTTCCGGGCGTGCTCGTCCAGGTCATGTTCATGACGGCCGTTTCGCGGGCTACCGTCTTTGCCAAAGGCCTCGTTGCGCCGCGGCCCGGCTCCGGCCTCCTGGTGGTGGCCGGCACGGCCGTTGCCGCCGTCACGATCGGGGTTGAGGTCGTGGCTGGGGCCGCCGGCTTGGGCGGCTGTTTCGGACCCAAAAACTGGACCCAGAAAAAGAGGAACGCGGACATGAGGACGATCGCCAGGATGAAACGCTTTTGGTCTTCCATGGGGTCACTCCACCGGGTCATATCCGCCGGGATGAAGGGGGTGGCAACAAAGCAGGCGGCGAACGGACTTCCATGCCCCCCGGACATATCCGAAGCGGGCCAGGGCCTCCTCCGCGTAGGAGGAACAGGAGGGATAAAAACGGCACCGCGGGCCGAGTGCGGGCGAAATCAGGCGGCGATAGGCGGCAAAAAGAAATTTCATCCCTTTCCCGCTCTTTCAAACAACCGGAGGACTTCCTCCCGGTCGTCAAGCAAGGGAACCCCCCGCGCAGTGCTCCGTACGATCAGCACATGATCGGCGTGTGGAAGGAGTAAGTGCCGATTCAAACGAAAAAGCTCCCGAATAACTCTTTTCCATCGATTTCTCGCAACGGCCGAGCCGGTCTTTCGAGTCACCACCACGCCTAACCGGCACTCGCCGTTCGGCGTTTTCCGCCGCAAAAGCACGAGCCGGTTCCCCGCAAAGCGCTTCCCCTCTCTTTGGCACAGCTGAAAGTCCGCCGACTTCGCGAGCCGGTCTTTCGGTTGGAATCGCTTCACTTCGACGCGATGCTGACGGCGAGTCGCCTTCTTCCTTTTCGCCGGCGGCGGGACAGAACAATGCGTCCTGCCTTGGTGCTCATGCGTTTCCGGAAGCCGTGCGTTCTCTTTCGGCTCACGTTGCTGGGTTGATACGTTCGCTTCACGTGTGCGTCCTTACAAGAAGAAAAAAGTGCGCCGTTTCAAACACATATCCCCCGGAGTGTCAAGCGACGTTATCTCGAACGCCTTGATTTTATGCAGTCACCAGCGTCCTCCGCGGGAACCCCTCGCTCACGCGCGCCCACGGCCTCTTAACGAACCCTGTCTGTTCTCACGTCGATGTCTCTTCGGTCCGGGGTGCCTCCTCGCGCATTTCCGAGAACGACGCGCGTTCTCTCGCCGTGCCACGCGCAGGGATTGCCCCGGTGGCGCGCGCGCTTCAAGGCGTCGCGTTTTTTTCCGCCCCCGCGCAATTCGCTCTCGGAAAGACGAATCCTCCGGTTGTTCCCGTCCCGCCGAGAGGCATGAAAGTCTGGGCACTTGCATCGACGGAAGGCGTCTTTCCTCTTCGATTTTCCGCCTCTTCCCGCGAATAATACTTTTTTCTCATCTTTGTCTTGACCCGAGAGATGGTCCCATTATTAACGCAGCTCACTCGACGCTGCTTTGGCTGAAGGACGTGGGAGCTTATGGAGAAACTCTGGAACGAAACACTGGATCATCTCAAGGCGGAAGTCTCGGATCACGCGTTCCGGACGTGGCTTGCGCCGATCCAATACCGAAACACGGAAGAAAACCACTTCGTCCTGGAGGTTCCCAATAATTTTTTCCGGGAGCGCGTTCAGCAAGCCTACGCGGACATGATCCGAACGAAGCTTCGCCTCGTGTCCCACAGCGAGGTCGTGGACGTTTCGTTCGTGACTCCGCCCAAAACCGCGGAACCGTCCCTTCTGCGCGATATCTCCAGAGCCAAGAAGGAGCTGACCAGGCAGGAGCGGCCCGTCGTTGAGGCGGCCGGCCTCAATTCCCGTTACGCGTTTGAAAGCTTCGTGGTGGGAACCTCGAACCAGTTCGCGCACGCGGCGGCCTTGGCCGTCGCCCAGGCGCCGGGGAAGACGTACAACCCTTTGTTCATATACGGAGGCGTGGGGCTGGGAAAAACCCACCTACTCTGCGCTATTGGCCAATACGCCGCGGAGCATTTGGTCGGCTGCCGGATCGTTTACCGAACCGCCGAGCGGTTCATGAATGAGCTGATCAACGCGATCCGATATGAAAAAATGCCTGAATTCCGAAGCCGTTACCGCCAATCGTGTGACGTTCTTCTGGTGGACGATATCCAGTTTTTGGCGGGGAAAGAGCGGACGCAGGAGGAGTTTTTCCACACGTTCAACGCCCTTTACGAAGCCAACAAACAGATCGTTCTGACGTCCGACCGCTATCCCAAGGAGATCCCAGACCTGGATGAGCGCCTGCGGTCCCGATTTCAGTGCGGCCTGTTCGCGGATATCCAGCCTCCCGACGTGGAAACGCGCGTGGCCATTTTGAAGAAGAAGTCGGAGCGGGACCATGTCGAGCTTCCCGACCCCGTGGCCTTTTACCTGGCGAACCGGATCAAGTCGAACGTGCGCGTTCTCGAGGGGGCGCTGATCCGATTGGCGGCCTTTGCTTCGATTTCCCGGCGTCCGATCACGTTGGAGCTGACCCAAGAGGTGTTCGGCACGTTGGCGCCCGAGGACAAGTCGCTCTCCATCGAGACCATCCAAAAGCGGGTCGCGGAGTTCTTCAACTTAAGCACCTCCGATCTTAAGTCCGCCCGAAGACATAAGGTGGTGGCGCTTCCCAGACAGATCGCTATGTATCTAAGCCGCAAACTCACTCAGGCGTCATTTCCGGAGCTCGGCGAGCGGTTCGGCGGCAAAGACCACACGACGGTCATGCACGCCGTAAACAAGATCGACCGCCTTTTGGCGGAAGACTCTCCCGTTCGGAACTCTGTCGCGACGATCGAGCAGACGCTTCAAAGCGATCTTTAAAGGGCGGTGGCCCTTGGGGATAAGGCTGTTTGTAATCTATCGGTTTCTTTGGGGATGCCTTTGTTGTGCCGGCTCTTCATCTTCTGTTCTCCCTTTTTCAACAGAGGAAATCGTGCCCGCAGGCCCTATTTCAGGCGCCGAGAAAGTTTTTGTTCACTTTTCCACAAGGCAATCTATTACTGCTCGTTAATCATATCTAAATTCGAAGAATATCGAGGTTGTGTATGAGAATTGAATTCGACAGGGATCAACTCACAAAGGGCTTACTGAGAATCGGCACGGTCGTGGAACGTAAGACGACGATGCCGGTCTTGGGCAACGTCCTGTTGGAGGCGGCGGGAAAAAGCCTTCATATCATTGCCACCGACCTTGAGACGACCATCGAGAGCGAGTGCCCGGTCAAGGTACTGGAGGAGGGTAAGGTCTGCATCCCGGCGCGAAACCTGATCGATATAGTGAAGGAACTTCCGGAACGGGTGGGGCGCCTCAAAAAGGGGGAGAACGAATGGATGCTGTTGGAGAGCGGAAAAGCCCAGTTCCGCGTTGTGGGTGTACCGGCCGAGAAATTCCCAAGAGTGACGGAACCCGGCCAGTTTAAATTCATGAAGATCCGGACGGAGACTTTGCGTGACGGGATCGAGAAAACCAGCTTCGCAATCTCCACGGACGAGATGAGATACAACCTGAACGGCGCGTACGTCGAGACGATCAAAGATGCGAAGGGAAAGAACGTGCTCCGGATGGTGACGACGGACGGTCACCGCCTGGCGCTGTCGGACCAGGAATTGGGAGACGACGAGAACCTCCAGCTCAAAAAGGGGGTGATTCTTCCGCGAAAGGGCGTGACGGAGCTTAAAAGGCTTCTTGCGGAGACGCAGGAACCGTTTGCTGACATCGGCTTCGGCGACAACAGCGCCGCCGTTCGATTGGAAGGGGCGACGGTTTACATGCGCCTGGTAGTGGGCGAGTTCCCGGATTACAAAGCGGTGATTCCAAAAACCAACAAGAAAAAGCTGGTCATCGATCGAGCGCTGTTCACGCATTCCCTGCGTCGCGTTTCGCTGTTTTCGGAGGGAAAATCGAAATGCGTGCGGCTGGGACTGAAGGGGGACGGCGTTCACTTGGCCGCGAACAGCCCGGACCTGGGCGAAGCGGAAGAAGAACTCCGCGCGGAGTTTGACGGCGGCGAGCTTCAGATCGGATTCAACGCCCGGTACCTCCTCGATGCCCTGAGCGTGGCGGTGGGGGACAAGGTGGTCCTGGAGTTGGACCAGGAGACCTCTCCCGGCCTGATTAAGATCCCGGACGATC
The DNA here is from genome assembly GCA_043804515.1 of Pseudomonadota bacterium. Taxonomy (GTDB): domain Bacteria; phylum Bdellovibrionota_G; class JALEGL01; order JALEGL01; family DATDPG01; genus JAZDIZ01. Next base: position 7,627 of record JAZDIZ010000048.1, read on the forward strand.
CGGGCTTTTGCGGCGTCATCATGCCGATGCGGATCTAAGTCGCAGCGCGAATGCGGCTAACACGGCTCCGGCTTCGCTCGATTCGGGCCTACGATTACGCCCAGTTGGATCCGCCGCCGGGGATGGCGGTCCTTTTCGGCCCCAACGGGGAAGGTAAGACCACGATTTTGGAGGCGGCGGGCTTCCTGGGGACGCTTCGGTCGTTCCGAACCGGTCGCTCCGCCCACCTCCTGAAAACAGGCTCCTCCGCGGGCGAAATCACCGGAAGGTTCTCCGAGCCGGCCATCGAGCGCTCCGTCGAGATCCGCCCGAACGGAAAGCGCCTTACGCAAAACGGTGGCCACGTGTTTCGGGCGCCGGCTTTTATCGAGGGGTTCCGCGTAGTGATTCTGGCTCCCGAGCACGCGGGGATCGTCGGCGGCGCCGCGGAAGAACGCCGGCGGTTCCTGGACCGCCTGCTCTTTTCCTTGAACCCTGGGTACCTGGACTTCTTCCTGCGCTATCATCGGGCGCTTCGCCAGAAGCAAGCGCTTCTGAAGGCAAAGCTTCCCCTTCGGTCCTTTCTGGACCAGGTCGCTCCCTGGAACATCGAGCTGGCCTCGTATGCCGAGGTGATTCGCAAGGAGCGCCGCGGCCTGACGGCGAACGTGCGGCCGCTCTTAAGCGCGACGCTGGAAAGCCTTGCGCCCCAGAACGGCGAGGTGTCTCTGGAATATAGCGAACCGGCGGTGCCGTTGCCCGAGGAGCTGGCGGAAAGAGCCGCCGCGGAACATGCGGCGGGGAAGGCCCTTTGCGGGCCGCATCGGGACGACCTCGTCATTTGTTTGAGGGGCGAGGAGGCGGGCCGCGTGGCGAGCCAGGGGGAGCGTGCCTCGATTCTCCTGGGGCTCAAACTCTCGGAGACGGCCCTGATCGAAAAGGGAGCGGGGGATCCGCCGATGCTGCTCCTGGACGATCTGGGCGCGACGCTGGACGCGGCCCGCAGGGCCAAGCTCCTGGCGCACCTGGAGGGGGGCGCCTATCAGGGTCTGGTCACGACGGCGGACGATGGCGTTCTGAGGGCCGCCATGGGCGTGGGCGCGCGGGCGTTTCGAAAAAAAACAGAGCAATCTCCCGAGGGTTTTTCGATTGCGCGCTGGCTACCGGCATGATAATTTTTCCAATCTTTTAGGAGCATGGAGATGCCGCGGGAAAAGAAGTTGATGAATCAGGCGGTGCCCCCACCTCCGTCCGGGGAGTCCTACACAGCCGAAAGCATCAAGGTCCTGGAAGGGCTCGATGCCGTTCGAAAGCGCCCCAGTATGTACATCGGGGACACGAGCACCCGGGGCCTCCACCACCTGGTTTATGAGGTGGTGGACAATTCGATCGACGAAGCCCTGGGAGGCTATTGCAACAAAATCGACGTCGAGATCCACGTGGACGATTCGGTCACGGTGAAGGACAACGGGCGCGGGATTCCGGTCGACTTTCATAAGGCGGAAAAGCGCTCCGCCGCCGAAGTCGTCATGACCAAGCTTCACGCCGGCGGGAAGTTCGACAAGAAATCGTACAAAGTCTCCGGGGGGCTCCACGGCGTGGGCGTTTCCGTCGTCAACGCGCTCTCGGAATGGCTCGAGCTGGAAATTCACCGGGGAGGGAAGGTCTATCAGCAGCGGTACGAGCGCGGCAAACCGAAGGCCGATCTGGTGGTGGTGGGAGAAACCTCGCGCACAGGCACGATCGTCACGTTCAAGCCCGACACCACGATTTTCGAAAAGATCGAATACTCGTACGACGCGCTCTCCCAGCGGCTTCGGGAGCTCTCCTTCCTGAATTCCGGCGTGGCGATCTCGATCACCGACAAACGGACCGGGAAAAGCCAGAAGTTCGAGTACGAGGGCGGCATCGAAGCGTTCGTGAAGTATCTCAACAAGGCCAAGGAGGTGCTTCACAAACCGATTTACGTGAAGGGGGCGCGGGGAGATGTCGAGGCCGAGGTCTGCCTCCAGTACAACGACGGATACACGGAAAACGTCTTTTCATTCGTGAACAACGTGAACACGATCGAGGGGGGAACGCACCTGGTCGGGTTCCGATCGGCGCTGACGCGCACGATCAACGCGTACGCCGCGGAAAACAACCTCACGAAGGACCTCGAGATCAACCCGTCGGGCGAGGACACGCGCGAGGGGCTGACGGCGATCGTCTCGGTGAAGGTGCCGGAGCCCCAGTTCGAAGGACAGACCAAAACGAAGCTGGGCAACTCGGACGTCAAAGGGATCGTGGAGGGGATCGTCAACGAGAGGCTCTCGCAGCACTTCGGCGAGAACCCCACCGACGCCCGCCGGATGATCATGAAGATCATCGACGCCGCGCGGGCGAGAGAGGCGGCCCGGAAGGCGAGGGAGCTCACCCGCCGCAAGTCGGCGCTGGAGTTTTCGTCCCTGCCGGGGAAGCTGGCCGACTGCCAGGAGAAAGATCCCGCCCTGAGCGAGCTCTACATCGTGGTGGGGGACTCGGCCGGCGGCTCTGCCAAACAGGTGCGGGACCGGAAGAACCAGGCGATCCTTCCGCTCAAAGGCAAGATCCTGAACGTGGAGAAAGCCCGGTTCGATAAGATGCTCAAGTCCGGGGAAATCCAAATCCTGATTTCGGTTCTTGGCTGCGGGATCGGGCCGGAGGACTTCGACATCGCGAAGCTCCGCTACCACCGGATCATTCTGATGACGGACGCCGACGTGGACGGCGCCCACATTCGCACGCTTCTCCTCACGTTCTTCTTCCGGCAGATGGTGGCGGTGGTGGAGCGGGGCTACCTCTACATCGCGCAGCCGCCCCTCTTCAAAGTGAAACGGAACAAGGAGGAGCAGTACATCAAGGACGAGGCCACGCTGGAGAATTTCCTGTTGGAGCTGGGCGTGGACGGAATCGAACTCCCGCCGCCGCAAGGCGCGAAGAAAGAAGGAAACATCCGCGGGGCCGGAATCAAGGCCCTGGTCAAGAAAGCGATGGCCTATCAGGGGGCCCTCGGCCGGCTCAACAAGAAGAAGGATCCTCGGGTCGTGGACGCGTTCGTGATGGCCACCAGGATGAAAGCGGAGGACCTCAAGAAAAAGGTGGCCCTGGAGGAAGCCCGGCGGAAGACCACGGAGTTCATCCGCGTGGCATATCCGGAGATTCACCCGGTCATCTACCAGATCGACCAGGACAAGGAGCACGCCGGCTTCAAGCTCATCGCCTCCTCAAGGGAAAAAGGGGTTTTAAAGGAGACGTTCTTCGATCTGCCGTTCCTAACATCGGCCGAGTATTCGGAGTTGATCAAACGCGCCGAAAGCCTCGAGCCGTTGGGGTCGGTGCCGCACAAACTGATCGAAGACGGGAATGAGGTGAGCCTTCCAAACATCCACGCGTGGATTCGCCACATTCTGGATCACGGAAAGAGCGGCGTGGCGATCCAGCGCTACAAGGGTTTGGGTGAAATGAACCCCGAACAGCTCTGGGAAACCACGATGAACCCCGAAACACGGAGCCTCCTCAAGGTGACGATCGAGGACGCCGTGGAAGCCGACGCCCTCTTTTCGATTCTGATGGGCGACGCGGTGGAACCACGCCGCGAGTTCATCGAGACGAACGCCCTGTCGGTTCGGAATCTGGACATCTGAGGCATAGGTGGCGGAACAAACAACATTGAGAGAAGTGCCGCGGTCGATCGAAGACGAGATGCGCTCGGCGTATCTCGATTACTCGATGAGCGTGATCGTCGGACGGGCGCTTCCGGACGTCCGCGACGGGCTCAAGCCCGTCCACCGAAGGGTTCTTTTCGGCATGTTCGACATGGGGAACGCCCACAACAAACCGCACAAGAAGTCGGCGCGCGTGGTCGGGGACGTCATGGGCAAGTACCACCCCCACGGCGACGCGGCGATCTACGACACGATCGTGCGCATGGCTCAGGACTTCTCGCTCCGCTACCCGCTGGTCGACGGGCAGGGGAACTTCGGCTCGGTCGACGGGGACGCGGCCGCGGCCATGCGGTACACCGAGATCCGCCTGTCCAAGCTGGCCGAGGAATTCCTGGCCGACATCGAAAAGGACACGGTCAAATTCGGGCGGAATTACGATGACACGCTGGAGGAACCGCTCGTCCTGCCGACGAAAATCCCCAGCCTCCTGGTGAACGGCTCCTCCGGAATCGCCGTCGGCATGGCCACGAACATCCCCCCGCACAACCTGGGGGAGATCTGCGACGGCCTGACCCAGATCATCAGGGACCCGAATACCGACACGAAAGCGCTCTTCAAGCTCGTGAAGGGGCCGGACTTCCCGACCGGCGGCATTATTTACGGCCGCAAGGGGATCAAGGAGGCCTTCGAAACGGGCCGGGGCAAATTCACGGTCCGGGCCCAGGCCGCGATCGAAGAGGCCGGCAAAGGAGACAAACAACAGATCGTGATCTCCGAACTTCCGTACCAGGTCAACAAGGCGCGGCTCATCGAGTCGATCGCCGAGCTGGTGCGCGACAAGAAACTAGAGGGGATCAGCGACATCCGCGACGAATCCGACCGCGAAGGAATGCGCGTCGTGATCGAGCTCAAGCGGGACTGCGTCCCGGCCGTGGTCCTAAATCAACTCTTCGCCCACACGCAGATGCAGATCTCGTTCGGCGTCATCATGCTGGCGCTGGTGGACAACCGCCCGAAGGTCGTCGGACTGCGCGAGGCGATGGACCTTTTCATCGCGCACCGCAAGGAAGTGGTCACGCGGCGGACGGTGTTCGACTTAAAGAAGGCGGAAGCCCGGGCCCACATTTTGGAAGGGCTCAAGATCGCCCTGGAAAACCTGGACGCGGTGATCAAGCTGATCCGCAAATCGAAGGACCCCGATGTGGCGCGCACCGGCCTCTGCGCGACGTTCAGGTTCAGCGTCGAGCAGGCAAGCGCGATTTTGGAGATGCGCCTGCAGCGCCTGACGAACCTGGAACAGGAAAAGATTCTGGAGGAGTACCGGGTCACGATGGCGCTCATCGACGAGCTTAGGAAGGTCCTGGCGGACGAGCGCCTGGTCTACGGCCTGATCGGGAAGGAACTCGAAGAAATCAAAAAAGAGTACGGCGACCCGCGGCGCACGGAAATCCGGGCCGAGCTGGAAGAGATGTCCGACGAGGACCTGATCGCCGAAGAGGACATGGTCGTCACGATCACGCACGCGGGGTACATCAAGCGCAATCCGGTCACGATGTACCGGAACCAGAGGCGCGGAGGAAAGGGGAAGATCGGGACCGGCGTCAAGGAAGAGGACTTCGTGACGTCGCTCTTCGTGGCCTCCACGCATGCCTACATGCTGATCTTCTCGGACCGGGGAAAACTCTATTGGGTGAAGGTGCACGAGATCCCGCAGGCGGGCCGCGCGGCCAAGGGAAAGCCGATCGTGAACGTCGTGCAGGTGGCTTCCGACGAGAAGGTCACGGCGATCCTCCCGGTGAAAGAATTCGAAGAGGATCGCTTCGTCGTAATGGCGACCAAGAACGGAATTATCAAGAAGACCGACCTCATGGCGTTTTCCAACCCGCGCGCGCACGGGATCATCGCCTGCAGCATCGAGGACGGGGACCGCATGATTTCCGCGGCCATCACGGACGGGAAGTGCGACCTCTTCCTGGCCACGAAAGGCGGCCAGGCGATCCGGTTCCACGAGTCGGACGTCCGGGGCATGGGCCGGCAGGCGTACGGCGTCAAGGGGATCGAGCTGGAAACGGGGGACGAAGTCGTCGGCATGGAGGTGATCACCTCCGAGAGCGAGCTCCTGACGGCCACGGCCTTCGGGTACGGCAAACGCACCGAAACGAAGGAGTACCGGGTCCAATCCCGCGGCGGCAAGGGGATCATGACCGTCAAAGTGACCGAGAGGAACGGCGAGGTTGTAGGCGTGGCGCAGGTCACGGCCGACGACGACGTGATGCTGATCAGCGACCAGGGGCAGCTCATCCGGACGAAAGCCAAAGGAATCTCCCTCTACGGCCGCGTCACGCAGGGGGTGCGCCTCATCACGCTCGGCCAGGGGGAAAAGCTCATGGCCTTGGCCAAGATCGTGCCGGAGGACGAGGAAGAAGTCGTCCCGCCGGGCAACGCCTGAGTCCGAAGCAAATCGCGGCTATTGAAGATCCTCGAGCGTGACGGAAACCGCGTGTCGGTAGTACAGGTCCACGCTTATGCCCCAGCCGCGAACACCAGAGACATCTGCCCAGAGGACAGACTGCTCCCCGTAGATCGGAGGCGAGGCGAGAAGGTCTTCCGTCGACCCGGAGGATGCGAGATCCGTGAACGTGCCCAGGCCACCATTCGAGGAGCAAAGCAGTTGGCCGTTGAGGAATACCAACGCGGCAAGCTCGGCGGCGCCGCAGAAATTGGGCCGGTCGGGCGGCAACTGCTGCGCGAAGCCGAACAAGAACTGCGCATTTACGACCACGCGGACGAGCGTGTCTTCAGCGTCGGGGCGAGAGACGTGGCCGCGTAGAATGATCGGCCCTTTGTGATTAACCAAATAACAAGGCGGCCTCGTCGAATCGTGGAGGCCCAGGGTCGAAGGGTCCGCGCACTTATCCGGCGTCGGCCAGGACGTGTCGTCGTATGCCGGCGCCGCGTACAACCGAAACAAATCAACAGAGATGACGTCGAAGCTGCTATCGGCGACGCCGGAGAGCTTGTTTCCTCGCCAGGTTACATTCCGGGTCCAATCGGCCGCGGAAGTCTCCACATGAACGCTCCGTTCGGCGATGAGGGGGTCGGAGTCTTCGTTGTCGGCCACGCCGTCCCCGTCGGTATCCGCAACACACGGGTTGGTGCGAGGGTCGGCATTCCACTCGTCGCCGTCCGAGAGGCCGTCCCCGTCCGTGTCGGCGTTCGTGGAATCAAGGCACGCGGTGGCGAGCTCGAACTCGTTGGTCAGGCCGTCATTGTCGTCGTCTGTGCTTATGCTTGGGTTCTGTTTTTCAATTTCCGAGCCGTCGATGCCCGACTTGGTACTACAGGCGCCCAGGAGAACGAACAAAGTCAGAAGAGAAAGAATCCGAAACCGAGTCATAAGGCCTCTTGAATGGACTCTTTGCAAGGGCCGAGCCAGAGACCCCCCCCAAGACACGCAAAAAATTCATACAATTTCAGCGGGTTGGATCATGCCAAGAGGGATGCGACATATCAGCGCGGGCAAGTGTGAAAACGGTTGCATAGGTTGAGCCGATTTCAGGCGAGAAAGGGCCGGGCCCAGACACGCCGCACCCGCGCTTGCCGCCGGGGACAACCTCGGGCACTCTCTCTTCCGGTGCGGTTCTTCTTTCTCATGGCAACGCTTCTCGTGGCGTCTTGCGCCACGGCCGACCTCCAAACAGCGAAGGAAATGATCCGCCAACAGAAATACTACAACGCAATGGAGATCTATCTGGCGTTCGTGCGCGAGCACCCCGACCATCGCCGGGCCCCGGAAGCCCTCTTGGAAGTCGGAACCATCCAGGAAACCATGCTGAATGAGCCAAGGAAGGCGCTGGGGACGTATCAAAAGCTCGTGGGGATGTATCCCGTGAACCGATACACGCTCCAGGCCCAACGGCGGATCGCGGAGATCTACAAGAACAAGCTGAGCGATTACCGGCAGGCGGTCGTGGAGTACGAAAAGCTGATCCAGGGGGCGCCGAACGAGCCCTTCGCCGCGCAATACCAGCTCGAAATCGCGCGCTGTTACACACAGCTGCACAATTACGAGCAGGCCGAGCTCGAATACCAGGCGCTTCTGGCGAAGTACCCGAAGGCGGAAAACCTGGACGAGGTTTATTTCCAGATGGGGAACAACGCGTACATCGGGGCGAGGTACCGAGACGCCGTCTCGGCCTATCGGACGGTGGATGAGAGGTATCCGAAGTCGGAGTTCCGCACTCAGGCCGTTTTCGGCCTTGCGGGCGCCTACGAAGAGCTGGAGGACTGGGCTGAGGCGCGAAAGCAATACCAGCGGGCGGCAAAGGACTATCCGCAGCCGAAAGTCGTGGAAATCCGCCTCCAGGGGCTGGCCAAACGCGAAAAACGGCAGGAAACCGTTTCCGCCGGCGCCCATTTACGATAAAAAAAGATCTGACATATACTGAGCCGTCGTGGGATCCGGAAGCCTTTCAAAAGAATTGTTCGACTCATCCAAGAAGCTGATTCCGGGAGGCGTCAGCTCCCCGGTGCGCTCCTTCAACGCCGTGGGAGGCGAGCCTTTGTTCATCGAACGAGGGAAGGGCTCGAAAATCATCGACGCCGACCAGCAGGAATACATCGATTACGTGATGAGCTGGGGCCCGTTGATCTTCGGCCACGCGCACCCGGAGATCCTCGGAAAGATCTCGAAAGTGCTCGAGAGGGGAACGTCGTTCGGCGCCCCGACCGGGTTCGAGCTGGAACTGGCCAAGCTGATTTGCGACGCGTTCCCGTCCATCGAGATGGTGCGCTTCGTGAATTCGGGGACGGAAGCCACGATGTCGGCGATCCGGCTGGCGCGCGCCTACACCGACCGGAAGTACATTCTGAAGTTCGAGGGATGCTACCACGGGCACGTAGACTCGCTTCTGGTCAGAGCCGGGTCCGGGGTTGCGACACAGGCGACTCCGGGGTCTCCCGGGGTTCTCCAGGAGGTCACGCAGTTCACCTTGAGCGTGCCGTACAACGACCTCTCCACCACGCGCCGGGCGTTGGAAGTGTATCCGCGCGACGTGGCCGCGATCATCGTGGAGCCGGTCGCCGGGAACATGGGCGTCGTTCTGCCCGAGGTGGGGTTTTTAAAGGGTCTGCGCGACCTGGCCACGGAATTCGGGGCGCTCCTCATTTTCGACGAGGTGATCACGGGATTCCGCGTGGCGAGGGGAGGCGCTCAGGAGAAATACAGCGTCCAGGCGGACCTGACATGTCTGGGAAAAATCATCGGCGGAGGCCTTCCGGTCGGGGCGTACGGAGGCAGGCGGGACATCATGGAAATGCTGGCCCCGACGGGGCCGGTCTACCAGGCGGGGAC
>JAZDIZ010000049.1:0-5599 GCA_043804515.1 Pseudomonadota bacterium
GATCTCGGCCCAGACATTGTCGCCTTTCCGCTTCGGCGCGAAGCCCAGCGTCTCCAAGCGCTTGAAAACGAACGAGGCGATCGCGGCTTCGGTGCCGCTGACGCTCGGGATCGCGACCAATTCCTTGAGTAGATCAGTGACCATTTTTCTCGATGCTTTCCACGATCAGCGTGCCGCAGCCCTCGTTCGTGAAGATCTCCTTAAGCAGGCTGTCCGCTTCCTGACCGTTGATGATATGCGCCCTTCGGACGCCTCCGCGCAGGGCGGCAAGGCACGACTCCGCCTTCGGAAGCATCCCGCCGCTCAGAATTCCGTCGTTCCTAAGGCTTTCCACCATCCGAATGTCCGCGTACGAAACAAGGGATTGGGGATCCCGGGCGTCCTTTAAGATTCCGGGTGTGTCGGTGACGTTGATGTATTTCTCGGCTTTGAGCGCCACGGCGATTTTCGACGCCACGGTATCGGCGTTGATATTCAGAACCTGGCCTTTTCCGTCCCCCGCCAGGCTCGCGATCACTGGAACGAAGTTCCGGCCCAGGAGATCCTCTAAGAGCCCCGGCTTCACTTCATTGATGTCCCCAACAAATCCGAAATCCACATTTCGAGCCGGAGTCCCCGGATGTTCTTGAATCTCCACCGGCGGACGCCGTGACGCCGCGATCGTTCCGGCGTCAAGGCCCGTCAAGCCGACGGCCGGGGTGTCAAAGCTTTCCAGAACGGCCACCAGGTCCGTGTTGACCGATCCTCCGAAAACCATCTTGGCCAGTTCCAGCGTCTTGGCGTCCGTCACGCGCCGTCCGGCGATTTTGACTTGTTCGACGCCCAACTCCCGTGCCAGGCTTTCCAGCCTCGGCCCGCCGCCGTGAACGACGATGACATGGATACCGACGTGATAGAGCGCGGCGATCCCCTCGGCGATCTGGCGGATGTCGCTTTCCCTTCCCAAGAGCGAGCCCCCGACCTTGATGACGAACCGGGTCCCCCTGTACTTGCGGAGATACGGAATGGCTTGTTTGAGTCCTTGAATCTGAGGCGCCACGTCTACTCCTTCTTCCCGTTCCACCGGGCCAGCTGGCACAGAATAGCCTTCTGAACGTGCATCCGGTTCTCGGCTTCGTCGATCACGCGCGAGTGCGCCGAATCCAGAACGTCGTCGGTCACCTCCACGTTCCGACGCACCGGAAGGCAATGGAGAAAAATTGCGTCGCTCGTCTTGGACATCGCCGCCCGGTCCACGGTCCACTCTTTGAGGTTCTCTTTCTTGGCCTTCTCCCTCTCCGGGTTCCCGTAGGCTTCCATCGAGCCCCAGCTCTTTGCGTACACGGCATCCGCGCCTTGAAACACCTTGTTCCTGTCGTCCGTTTCGAGAAGCGTTCCACCCGACGAAAGCGAATGCCGCTGCGCCATGGCCATGACGTCCGGATCCAAATCGAAACCTTGGGGCCGCAGAAGCGCGACGTTCCAACCCATCCGTGTCGCCAGCAACAGGAATGAATTCGGGACCGCCATGGGGAGCGCCTTGGGATGCGGAGCCCACGTCAGGACCACCTTGGGCTTCTTTCGCCCGCTCTCCTCGATGGTCAACATGTCGGCAAACGACTGGCACGGATGAGCCATCGCCGACTCCATATTGACGACGGGCACCGTGGAATACCGAGCCACGGCGCGGATCATCTCGTCCTTCCGGTCCACGGCGTAGCTCTTCATGTCTCCGAAGGCTCTCAGGCCCAGGAAATCGCAATAGCGTCCCAGGACGGGAATCCCATCCTTAACGTGCTCGACACCGTCGCCGTCCATCACGACGCCCTCACCCATAACCATCTTCCAATTGTCTTTTCCCGCGTCCATCGCCAAAACGGATCCGCCGAGCTGTTCCACGGCCCGAACGAACGAAACCCGCGTACGGAGCGACGGGTTCAGGAACAGGAGGGCCATCGACCTTCCACGGAAATCCACCGGAGGTTTCGCGCCCGCTTTCAGGCTGCGCGCCAGATCCAGCGTTCCGCGGATTTCGGAGTCCGACCATTCGTTCGTTTCAACCAAGTGCCTCACAAAACCTCCTTCAATGTTCGACTGAACTGTTCCAGATCCTCTTTTTTGACTGTGAGCGGGGGAAGCAAACGGATCACTTCCGGATCCAGCGAACTTCCGATCAAAATGCCGCGGGAGAGAAACGTCTTCACGAGTTCGGACGCCGCCTTCCGGGTCTTGATCCCGATCAGGAGACCTTCGCCGCGGACTTCCATGGCGCCCGGCATGCCCGCAAGCAGGCTTCGGAGTTCTCCGCCCCGCGCGTCGGCGGCCTGCGAAAGCTCCCGATCCCGCACAATTGAAAGCGTCGCCGAAATGAGGGCGCAGGCAAGCGGGCCGGCGCCGAACGTCGATCCCAGATCCCCGTGTTTGATTTTCCGCGCGATCGCGCGGCGTGCCAGCGTGGCGCCAACGGGAAAACCGCCCGCAAGGCCTTTTGCCAGCGACACGACGTCCGGATCCACGCCCAGTTTGTGGAAATACATCGGCGAGCCGCATCTTCCGAGGCCCGTCTGGATCTCGTCGAAAATCGTCAACGCTCCCGCTTCATGGCACACTTCGAACGCCGCGGCGAAATAGTCACGGGAAGCGCCCTTCACGCCGGACAGGGACTGAATCGGCTCGAAGATCACGGCTCCGATACTCTCATTCAGGTTTTTTCGGAGGTCTTCGATGTCGCCGAATCTCGCGAAGCGGACGTGCGGGGAATTCTCGCGCCGGTATTTTTCAACACCGGTGACGGCGATCGAGCCGGCGGTTCGGCCGTGAAACGATCCTTCGAACGAGACCACACCGGCGCGACCGGTGGCGATCCGCGCGATCTTGAGGGCGTTCTCGTTCGCCTCCGAGCCGGAATTCGAGAAGAACACCTGCATGTCCCGCCCCGTAAACGAGACCAAGTCCTCCGCTGCCTTCGCCCGGACGGAGCTGTACGCCACACTCGAATAGAACATGAGTTTCGATGCCTGTTCGGCCAGGACGCGCACGAGCTCCGGAGGCGAATGACCCAGAAGCGCGACGGCATGCCCGCCGTATAGGTCGAGATACTTCCGTCCCTCCCCGTCCCAGACGTGGACGCCTTCGCCCCGCTCGATCGAGATGGGAAGCTTCGCGTACGACGGGATGAGAAAACGTTCCTCTAGGGTGAAACCGGCGCTCTCCACAACCCCTCCTTCTCGTCCCAACCCATCGCAACGTTCAGATTCTGAATGGCCTGCCCCACAGCCCCCTTGACCAGGTTGTCCAAAACCGAAATCGCGATCACGTCCAACCCGCGGCTCGTGACATAAAGATCGCAGAAGTTGCTTCCCACGACGTTCTTCAGATGAGGGGGTTCGTTCCGGATCCGAATGAAGGGACATCCCTCGTAAAAGTGGGTGAACACTTCGCTCCAACGCTCGGCCGACAGGTTGTCCGAAGCGCGCGCGTACAAGGTGGTGTGGATCCCACGAACGAACGGCCCCGAGTGCGCCGTGAGAATCGCGTTGGGTTCGCTTCCCTTGATCCGGCCCAGCGTGCGCCAGATTTCCGGCTCATGCTGGTGGCTGAACACTTTGTAGGCGAAGAGGTTCCCGTCGCGGTACGGGTGATGCGTCGTGGCCGTCGGCTTGATGCCCGCGCCGGAGGAGCCGGTCACGCTTGAGAAAAACAGCGTCCCTTCCGAAAGCCCGGCGTCGCAAATCGGCGCCGCGGCCAGAATCGCGGAGGTTGCGAAGCATCCCGGATTGGCGATCCGCCTCGCGTTACGCAGAGGCTCGCGGCCCAATTCCGGAATCCCGTAGACGAACGTCTCGGAGAGGCGGTGGTCCATGGTGAGATCGATCAGCGTCCCCGAGTACCCTTCCAGCCGTTCGTACAGGTCCTGCGCCTCCCCGTGCCCGAGTGCGAGAAAAACCACGTCCACGCCCGAAGCGGCCTGATCCGCAGGCTCGCCGCTGAACAAAAGCGGGCAAAGTCCCGCAAGATGCGGGTGAATCCTGGAGAGCGGCTCACCGGCGTGATGCCGGGAATGCACGAACGAAAGCTCCAACCTGGGGTGACCGAGGATCCAGCAAATCAACTCGCTACCCGTGAGTCCCGAGCCCCCGAAAATTCCGACCTTAATGCGTTCCGGAGCCATGGGCTTTCAGCCTCCCTTCCAGAAAATCGGCCAGCTTCCCGTGCTCGGTCCGGGCGTTCCAGGCGGGGATGCCGAGCGCCCTTTGAACGTAATTCCTTCCTACGTCGTTGTCCGTCACCGGGCCCGATACGACCGCGACGTCCTGATCGAAGCGCTCCTGAAAAAAGCGCACGGCCCCCCAAGCCGCCACTTGATCGCTGGCGCACAGCACATGCGCGACGGCGATCGACATCAATTCCTCGTCTTCCAGGATCGTGGCGACGCCGTACTCCCCCGCCAAGCCGTCCCCCAGCTCCGCCACGATGACGCCCGGGTCGTACGCTTGAAGGGCACGCAGGATGCCCTTGGCCACCGGAAGAACGTGGACGTTCGTCGTGGAAGCCACGCCGGCATCGGTGAAGTTGAAGCTCTTGATCGCGCCGCAATCCTCCATCGCAAGCGTGTCGCGCAAAAGCGAGACGCCCGTGAGCTTCGCAGCGCCCATACGGTGGCCGCGGTGGCTAAGCTCGCGGATGATCTCGCTGCACGCGGTGGTCTTCCCCGTGTTCATGCAGGTGCCGGACACGTAGATCACGGGCGGAGAAGGCCCCACCTCATCGGCCCAAGGCACCGGCCCGTTCCGGATGTGCGCCGGAACGCCGACACGCTCTTCGATCGAGGGAAACGCCAGAACCGCCCCGAGAATTTCCACCGGGATCGGGTCCCCCAGCTCTCCCGAGCAGGACACGCACTTTCCGACGACGCCTCCCAGGTTCAAGAGGCTCAGGCGATCCCCGGCGTGGACCGTGGATGGGACGTACCCCGCGTAACCATGGAGAGCCTTTCTTCCGCCCAGAACGCCTGCGATCAGATCCCCGTCGTTGATTTTCACCATCCGGCCGTGGACGTCTTCCAGGTCGTTGTAGTGGTCCTTTCTCGCCAGGACTTTCGCCGCTACGATGTATCCCTCCTCGGCCACAATCTCGGGCGAGACCTGGACTTCCTGGGACAGCTTCGCGTTCCTGGTCGAGGAAGCGATCTTGTCCAGCCGGATCCTCACGGTTTTCCACCGACGTGATGCCAGAGTTGCGCCGGGATCGATCCGATCTTGGCGAAGCCTCGGGCCTCCGCTCCGTTCCATGAAAGCGCTTCCTCGCCGTAGACACCGACTTTGGCATTGATGAGGGAGAAGGGGCTGGAACAAGCCAGGACATTGCAGCTCGACTTCTCGAGCCGGACCGTCGCCGTTCCCGTGACGCGTTCTTGTGAACGGTCCAGAAACGCCTCGATTTCCCTCATGACGGGATCGAAATAATGCCCCTCGTGCAGGAGGTCACCGTAGAACTGGGAGAGTTGGTGTTTCCAAAACGTCTCCCATTTCGTCAGAACCAGTTTCTCGAGTTCCCGGTGCGCGGGGAGGAGAACCGCGGCGGCGGGCGCTTCGAACGCGATCCGGCCTTTGATTCCCAT
>JAZDIZ010000050.1:0-15199 GCA_043804515.1 Pseudomonadota bacterium
TGTTAAGCCTCAATGATTATTATTCCACGCGGGAGCGAACCCGGTCCCCGATCGTCAGCGAATCCGTCGAATCCGTGACATAGGCCGTGGACACGTTCTCGCCCGCATCCACAATAAGCAAATGCCCGAAGATCACGTCCGGAAGGTTCTTATCCTCCCCCAGGAAGGCGGCGTCTCCGCGCCGGACCGCGAAAAGTTGCGCCCCGTCGTCCACACCCTGTTTTTTCCCGAGGTTGACATACACAAAGTCGCTTTGGCTGATCATATATTGCTGGTTCTCAGCATCCACGATCCGCCCCGCAACCTCTTGAGTCATGGGGTGCGGCCTCACCCTGCGGATCGGCGACGAGAACGGAATGAATTTCGCTCCGCGCGTGAAGACGTCCTCGCAATCCGTCACAAGCGCCTCGACCGTGTTCTTGTGAATCGCGATCACTTTGAGAACAGCGACCTTCCGAACGAGCCAGCCGAGATTTCCGGGACCGCGATCCGGATTCTTCACCTTCTTGACGATCTTCACGACGCTGAACCGGTCCCCCACACTGACTTGTCCTTTGCGTTTAAACTCCAGAAAAGCGTGATCGTCCGTTGTGAGCTGCGCTTTCGGTTCTCCTGAGTGCGTCACCGTCCCCGCTTCTTTGAGTTGTTTCTCCGAGACGAAGCTGAGATTCCGAAGCTTGATCTCGATCGCCGTGCCCGGCTGGCCGACGCTTTCCGGAGCGCCTGCCACACCCGGGGCTGCGGGCGCCGCCATAGCTGCACCGACTCCCGGTGCGGGCATCGTGGTCCCAGCTTGGGCGCCGGCATCGGTTACGACCTCCAACTTCGGCGGGGCGGTCTCGCTGCCCGGAAAGAATACGAGGCGGTTTCCCGGATAGATGAGATGAGGGTTCGTGATGTACTCGTTCAGCGACCAGAGCTTGGGCCAGTACCAAGGGTTATCCAAGAGCTTATGGCAGATGTCCCACAGCGTGTCCCCCGACTGGATGCCGTAGGTTTCCGGAACGGATTTTCCTCCGGACGCCGGCTGCGCTGCCGATTCGGCTTCCTGCGACTCCCCGGCGGAACCGCTCGAAGTTCCACCTGAAGGCGCAATGACCTGGATTTCGTTTTCCGACGAGGGCGCTACCGCTGCTGAGGGAGATGCCGGCTGGGCTGAAGTGCGGGATTGCCCTTCGGGTACCGGCTGTTGGTAAGCGGGGGGCGGGGCATAAGAAGGCGGCGCCTCGGTCGGGGGTTCCTCTTGCGCCGCAGCCAACGGCACGGCGATCCATAGGAGAGCCGCCCCAAGAATCATTCTTCTCATGATCACATCCTCCCTTTCCCGGCCTGCGCCGAGTACTCCGAAATCCACGCACGCGCTTTTTCGGCGGCCACGCTCCGCGGGTACGCCGAGATGATCTTCTCGTAGGCTTTGAGAGCTTCTTCCGGCCGGGAAAGCCGCACGTAGCAATCCCCCACCCGCAACATCGCGTCCGGCACTTTGTTCCCGCCCGGGAACTCCGTCACCACGCGCTCGAACTCCGCCGCGGCCCGCTGGTAGTCCTGCATTTTGAAAAAGCTTTCGCCGATCCAGAACACGGCGTTGTCGGCGTACGTATGCGTCTGGAAGTGGTCCGCGAATTGGCCCAGCGCCGCAATCGCTTCCTTGAAGTTCCCGTCCTCGTATTTTTTGAAAGCCTCGTTGTACGCTTTCGTGGCCTCCGGATTTTCCTGACGCTGTCCCGCCGGCTCGGATGGCACCGGAGCCGTGGTTTTCGCGGCCGTCGGCGTCGTCGGGGAGGCAGCCGCACCGCGTTTCTCCACGCGTGCCAGATCCCGGTTCGACAACTGGAGCGTCGGCAGCTTCGAGTCGCGCGGATTGTTCCGCGTCAGAAACGGCTCTTCCTCCTCCGTCTCCAGAAGAATTTCCTTCCTTTGTGCGACCTGCGTCTTCCCCGAGACGTTTTTCACGCCGGCCTTTGTCGTTTTCGCGAGGCGGGGCAGCGCTTCCGGCTCCCGCTCCACGTGGATCTTGAGGGTCTCCAGCCGGTCCTGCAACACCAGGACTTCACTCGAGAGGTCTTCGAGGCGCTTTCTAAGTTCCTCGTTTTCCGAGCGGAGCTGTGCGGACGTTTTTTCCAGATTGGTCAACGATTGGTCCACTCGCTTCGGTGCGCCACAGCCCACCGCGACCACGGCCACGGCCACGGCCACGATAAAGAAACAATATTTCGCTCTAGAGGTCAGGCAAATCCTTGTTCACACCGAAGGACAAAAATCCTTTAATTTAAAGGCATTATACGGTTCTCATTCCGTCAGGGTCAAGCACTCCAGCCGATCACGCCCACCATCCGGCCGGAGCGCCTTCCGTCCCTTCGATAGGAAAAGAATCGATCCGCATTGCACTTCGTGCACAGACCGCTTCGCCAGATCCGATCCGGGAAAACGCCCATGGATTGCGCCAGGCGCGCGTTGATGGCGGTCAGGTCCATGTATGCTGATGTGTCGTTTTCCTTCCACTCGCTTTTTTCCAGGCCGATTTCCTGTTCGAAAAGAGCTGCGATCGCACCCGACACTTCGAAACAACAAGCTCCGATCCCCGGCCCGAGGGCCACGACCAGGTCGGAGGGGGAAGTCTGGAAACGGCGCGACATCACGGAGACGGTCGCGGGAAGCGCTTTGGCCAGCGTGCTGCGCCAGCCCGCGTGAACGATTCCCAACGCGTGACGGATCGGGTCCACGATCAGGATCGGAAGGCAGTCCGCAACGCGCACGGCCAGAAACGTGTCGGGTACGGCCGTGATCAAGGCATCCCCGCTTGCGGAGGAGTAGCCCCTCCGGTCTTTTCCCGCCTCCACTTCCACGACCAACGCTCCGTGGACTTGGTGCACGCCGAAAATCCGTTCCGGAGAAGTCCCGAGGGCTTCCGCCAGGCGCCGGTAGTTCTCTTCCACCGACTCGTCGCTGTCGCCGGTACCCCAGCCGAGGTTCAACGAATTGTACGGGTCCTGGCTCGCGCCTCCCGCACGGGTGGAGAAGCCGTGGACCAGGCCTTCAACGGCCTCAAGCTTGGGTGACATAAGAAGAGGTAGTGCCACGCGGGAATTACCAGATCTTGGACTTGATGTGGCCTTTCCGTTGCAAGATGACGTCAATGATGGCCCTGTCGTAATAGTTGGTCCTGGTACGCAATCCCGGGTCGACTTTCTGGTTATAGTGCTGCCGCCCCTCTTCGATTTCCTTGGCCATCAGGTCGAAGAATGAATCTCCTTCGATCCCTTGTTTCACTTTGGTCTCATTGTACAGCGAGAGATCCGAAGCGATCGCACGAGCCAGCCGTTTTGCGGCCTCAGGTTCCGTGATCAGAGCCATTCTTCATCCATTCGCCGGACTATTTCTCAAGTTCCACGTTCCAGTACGAGAAGTCCACTACATTCAGGAAGGGCAGCCATTCCCGATATCTCGGGTGCTTCAGGGAGATGTTAAGGCACTCGGCCCAATGAGGTCGAGCCGGCTCCCGGATCAGTCGCATGCCGGCTTCCTTGGGGTTCATTCCCCCTTTTCTCCGGTTGCACGGCAGGCAGCAGCACACCACGTTCTCCCAGGTGGTACGCCCTCCCCGGGAACGGGGAATGATGTGATCGAGGTTGAGTTCGGTTTTCGGGCATCGCTTCCCGCAATACTGGCAGACGCTGCTATCGCGCGCAAAAATATTGTACCGGCTGAAGCGGACGTGCCGTTTCGGGAACCGATCGTACGTCTGAAGCAGGACCACTCGGGGCACCCGGATCATCCGGCCCACGATTCCCAGTTTTTCCTCTTCATCCGCGACCGCAGCGAGTTCGGCCCAACTTTTGAAATCGAAGGTCTGGTATTCCTTGTCCACGACTTTCACCGCGCCCCGATAAAGCATGCAAAACGCGCGCTTCACCGAGATCACATGGATGGGCATGTAGACCTTGTTCAGGACAAGTACTCGGGCCTGAAGCACCGCGGCTTCCATCAGGTCTCCTTTATCGTCCTTTGAAGGGCTTCACGGCAGGCTCTCCGAAGCTCCGGAATCTCTTCCTCCGGAAAGCTCACCCCCCTTGCCATGGCTTTGGTTTCAATCACTTGCACGTTCCACCCTACGGCCCGCGAGAACATTTCTTCACTAATATTATCTGCGTCTTTGCGCAGTTCATCAAATTTGCCGTCCAGGACGCGGTATATCGCGGAAGAAGGGCCGTCCGGAGTTCAAGAAAACAGGGCTACGGCTCAGGATTCAGTACAGTCAAAAAGGGATTCAACGGCTCAATCTCGGATCTACGTAGTTCCAACTCGGCGTCAGCCCAACCGAATCCCTCAATGATCTGTACTGAACTCCTGGCGGTAGCCCCGTCTCAGATCAGAGCATGTTACGTGAGCTATGCTAGTGTACTGCAATATAGTGTCAATAGATTTTACCTTGTCATTTCGGGGCATTTGCTAGACCCTGACCCGCCGTGCTCGGAATAGCACCCCAAATCCTTCGCCAATTGAACGAAACCCTCCGGGCGAAGCTCAACCTCAGATCCCCCCAGATGCGTCTCGAATTGCCGCTTCGGAGCCCAAGATCTCCGGGAAGGCCTTTGGTGCGCTCTCCTGAGATTGTCGCGCACGATCAAGCCTTGATGCGCGCGATCCTTCGGGGCATACGGCACCTCGAATCCCTGCAAACCCAAGCCGGTTGCTGGGAGGGGCGCGTCTACGACAACGTCACGATCACGGCGGAGTACCTCATGTTCCTCAAGTTCATGGGGATTCTGGACGATTCGACGGCGCAAAGGGCGAAGCAGACGATTTTGGACGGCCAGCTTCCCGACGGCGGATGGCCGATTTACGGAGACGGGCCCTCGGAGCACTCCGCGACGGTGGAGGCGTACTTCGCTCTCAAGCTTTGCGGCCTGTCTCCGAGACAGTCCGCGCTCAAACGCGCGCGGGAGTTGATCCTCAAGAGGGGCGGTATCCAATCCGCTCGGGTGTTCACGAAGATCCATCTGGCCATGTTCGGCGAGTATCCGTGGGGAAAGATTCCCGTGATCAACCCCGAGTTGATGCTCCTCCCTAAGCAAGCACCCATCCACATCTACGAATTTTCAAGCTGGTCGCGGTCCGTGATCATTCCCCTTCTCATCATCTTTCACGCAAAGCCCGTGCATCCGCTCAGCCCTGACGAGCGAATCAGCGAGCTGAATGTCCCCGAAAGGCGCTCCTCGCTTCGTAGCCGCATCCGCTGGATGAGAGAGGCGCCGTGGGACCTGGAAAAGATTTTCACGGTGGCCCAGACGGCGCTTTCGATCTACGAGAAAAGCCCCGTCAAGCCTTTGAGGAGCAGGGCCCTGGACATGGCCGAGAAGTGGATCTGGAACCATCAGGATCCGATGGGGAACTGGGGAGGGATTTTTCCCGCCATGGCCAATTCGCTGATCGCGATGCGCCTGCGGGGGCACTCGCTGGATGATCCGCGGATGAAAAAAGGCCTTCGCATGCTCCGAAGCTTCGCCGAGGAGACACCGCAGGCGTTCCGGATGCAATCCACGGTATCTCCCGTGTGGGACACCGCCATAGCCGCGTACGCCCTCCTCGAAGCGGCCACACCCCCCTCGGACGCACGGATCCAAAAGGCCGCCGAATGGCTCCTTAGACTTCAAATTCTGGACGTGCGGGGGGACTGGAGGTTCAAAGTTCATCCCCATACCCGCCCGGGCGGCTGGCCCTTCGAGTACGAAAACGACCAGTATCCCGATATCGACGATTCCGCTCTTGCGATCCTCGCCCTCCTTCCTTTGGAGACGGAAGAACACCTGGGCCCCGCTGTGTCCAAAGCCATTGATCGGGCGATCGAATGGATCGTGGGAATGCAGGGGAGCGACGGCGGCTGGGGGGCTTTTGACCGGGACAACAACCGGAAGATCCTGAACCAGATCCCCTTCGCCGATTTGAAGTCTCTTCTGGATCCTTCGAGCCCCGACGTTACGGGACACGTTCTCGAAGCGCTCGGCGCGGCCGGCTGTTCGCGCGGAGCTCCGGTGATCGATCACGCCGTCCAATTCCTTAGGCGCACCCAGGAACAGGACGGATCCTGGTTCGGCCGCTGGGGCGTGAACTACATCTACGGAACGGCTGCGGTCTTGAGCGGCCTCAAATTCGCCGGCGAGAACATGAAGCTGGCGTACCTACGACGTGCCGCGAACTGGCTCGCCGCCGTGCAGAACAAAGACGGCGGCTGGGGGGAATCCTGCGAGTCATACGACGAAAACCGATACGTGCCCTTGGGCCATTCGACGGCCAGCCAGACGGCTTGGGCCCTTATCGGCCTGATGGCGTGTCCCTGGAGTGACGAGGAATCCATCGAGCGCGGAGTGGAATACCTGCTCGCGCGCCAGAAACCGGACGGGACGTGGGACGAGCCCGAGTGGACCGCGACCGGGTTCCCGCAACATTTTTATCTCCGCTATGACCTGTACCGATCTTATTTCCCCGTGATGGCGCTCGGCCGTTATCTGGTCCGTCCGGGCCGGAGTGTCTTCAAGAAGGTATCCGCATGAAACTGATCGGCCTGACCGGAGGCGTGGCGTGCGGGAAAAGCACCGTGGCGCTTCAGTTCGCAGAGAGGGGCTTCCCCATCATCGACACCGATCTGGTCGTCCGCGAGCTTTCGGAACACGATCCCCGGGTCCGTCAGGCGCTTCAACGGGAGTTCGGGACCACCGATCGGGCGAAGCTGCGGCAGGTGATTTTCCAGGACGCAACAAAGCGGCGCGCCCTGGAAAAACTTCTTCACCCTCGCGTCGAGGAGGTCGTTCTGGCGCGAACTCTGGACTTAAGGAAGAGGGAGCCCGTGCCCCGGGCGGCGGTGGTTGTGGTGCCCCTTCTGTTCGAGGCCAACTGGCAAAAGCACTTTGATTTCATTGTCGCGATTCTTTCGGACGAGGCGCATCAGGTGTCACGCCTCACCCGACGGGACGGGATCTCCGAGGAGTTCGCCCGCCGGATGATCTCGGCTCAGATCCCCAATCAGGAAAAGGCCCAGAAGGCCGGCTACGCGGTCTGGAACAACGGAACGCCCGAGGAGCTTCGGGTGAAGGTGGCGGCGCTGATCGAGGAAATTTCCAAGAAATTTTAATGCAGGATGCGCTCGACGGATTCCTCTTCCGTGCCTTCCAGCAACTGGAAATAACCGTAGATCATGGCCTGTTGGAGTTCCCCGGGAAGTGTCCGGATGAACCGGCGTTTCTCCTCGAATGAAGGAAATTGGAACGTCTGGTTCAGCGCCCCGTTGATCTCTTCGAGCTTGGATTGGAAGAGAACGGAAAGCTCGGCGGAATCGCGCGCAAACGTGCCGCGGATCGTCTCGGAGTCGAAAAGGAGATGGTTCCCTTTTCTCCCCTCCGAGAGGACGAACTGGAATTTCGCCAGTTCGTGCAGCGTCTTTTCCAACGTCAACTTCTGTGAGCCCGTATCCGCCATACCTTCAATCTAGACACGTACCCGCGTTCGTCAAGATGGGGACGAAATCGGCGGTTTCTTGGCCATCATGCTTAGGATTCTGTAAATCGTCTCCTTCATTTCGGAGCGCGGGACGATCCGATCCACCATGCCGTGTTCGAGGAGAAACTCCGCGTGCTGGAATCCCTCAGGGAGGGTCTCCCTCAGCGTTTGCTCGATCACGCGGGGGCCCGCGAACCCGATCAGCGCGTTCGGCTCCGCCAGAATGATATCCCCCTGCATCGCGCACGAGGCGGCTGTGCCTCCGGTCGTCGGATCGCACAGGTAAGCCACGTACGGGACGCCCATTTTCCTCAGCCGCGCCAGAGCAGCCGAACTCTTCGCCATCTGCATGAGCGAAAGGATTCCCTCTTGCATCCGGGCCCCGCCGCTGGACGTGATCACAAGGCAGGGGAGTTTTTCGGCCGCACACAGCTCGAACGTTCGGGTCAGCTTCTCCCCCACGACGGAGCCCATGCTGCCTCCCATGTATTCGAATGCAAAGACCCCCACGATGATCTCGAGATCCTTGATCATCCCCTTCCCGTAGATGTAGGCCTCCCGTTCCCCTCCGGGTTTCGCAAGCGCTTTCACCCGATCGCGGTACTTCTTCGAGTCTTTGAATTCCAGCGGATCGCGCGGGACCATGTTCGCGTCGTATTCCGCGAAGCTGCCCGGCTCCAGAAGGATGGCGAGCCTCTCTCGAGCCGGGATCCGAAAGTGACTCTGGCACTTTGGGCAGACCGAGAGATTCTTCTGGAGATCCTCGTGAAAGACGATCTCACCGCATTTCGCGCACTTCACCCAGAGCCCTTCGGGGAAGCTTCCCTTCTCGCTGGAGGGAGAAACCTTCGGAGCCTTGAGTTTTTCGATCCACGACATCTGGTCCCCCTAAAATTCGATCTTCATCCCGGGTTCAAGGATCCGGACCCGGGGATCCCCCAATCCAAGGATTTCCTTCCTCGTCTCTTTCTCATACGGCGCTTTCATGTGATACGCGAAAATCGGAACCTTAAAGCCACCGATCTTCTCCAGTTCCTTTCGGAACAGATCCGGCGTCAGATGTCCGCTCGCCTGCGCCACTTTATCAAAGCGGTTCGGAAAGGAAGCCTCCAGAAGGATCGCCCTCATCTTCCCTTGCCGTTTCTTCGTTTCCGACCACATTTCCTCCGTCGGCCCCGTGTCGGAGCTGTACAGGACGGACCCCTCCGGCGTGGAGAAAAACAACGCCGCGCTTCCGGCGACGTGGTTTGTCGGTACGGCGAACACGTCGAAACCTTTCATCCGGACCGGCGTCCGAACGGAAAACGGTTCGTATTTGAGGGTGCCCTCATTTGAATCGGGAAGAGCCGCGAAATCCGCCCAGACCCGGCCGTTCAGAAGATGCTCCTGCACGTTGTGGAGCGTTTCGGCGGTCCCGCGCACGCGCACCGGTTTCGAGATCAACTCAAGAACGTTCTCGAGGAAAAAAGCCAAATCTTTCGTGTGGTCCAGGTGAGCGTGGCTCAAAAAAATATCGGAGATCCCGCATTGCTCCTCGAGCGACAGGTGCGAGGCAGCCGATCCCATGTCGGCCAACGTCGTCGGCCCCACGAGAAAACTGCAGGGATGACGGTCCCCGCATTCGCTCCCCGAGCAACCCAGGACTTGGAAAATCATTCCTTTGCCCGCTCTCTTCCGCCTTCGTGGACCCTCTCGATGTCCGCCCCGACCGCCCTCAATTTGGCGTCCATGTTCTCATAGCCCCTGTCCAAATGATAGATCCGCAGGACCTCGGTCGTCCCCTCGGCGGCCAATCCGGCGAGTACCAACGACGCGCTCGCGCGAAGATCGGTCGCCATCACCGGAGCGCCCGCAAGCCGATCCACACCGACGACCGTTACGGACGCGTTTTCGACTCTGAGATTCGCGCCCAGTCGGATCAGCTCCGCCACATGCATGAAGCGGTTTTCAAAAATGGTTTCCGAGACCACGCTCGTTCCGCGCGCCAAGCAAAGCAGGACCGTGAGTTGCGCCTGCATATCGGTCGGGAAGCCGGGATGCGGCGCGGTCTGAATGGACGTGGGCAGAAGGGGCCTGTGTCCGATGACGCGGATTCCGGAAGTATCCGTCTTCACCTCCGCGCCGATTTCGCGCAGTTTTCCGATCACCGCTTGAAGGTCATTTGCCCGGCCGTTTCTCAGGTACAAATCCCCTTCGGTCAGGGCCGACGCCACCATATAGGTTCCCGTTTCGATCCGGTCGGGAATCAGCGAGGCGTTGAATCCCCGGAGCTTCTTAACCCCTCCGATCCGGACTTCCGGCGTTCCGGCACCGCTCACTTGAGCTCCCATCTCCGCCAGCAGCTCCGCACTCGCCGCTACTTCGGGCTCGCAGGCGCAGTTCTTGAGTTTCGTCTCCCCCTCGGCCAACGAAGCCGCAAACATGGCGTTCACCGTGCCCGTCACGGTCACCTGGTCGAATACATACGTCGTGCCCACCAACTGTCGGGCCTCGGCTTCCACGTACCCGTCCTTGAGTTGGATCCGGGCGCCGAGAGCCTGGAATGCCTTCAGGTGCTGATCGATGGGCCGAACGCCGATCGCGCATCCTCCGGGAAGCGAAACGCGCGCAAAGCCGAAGCGCGCCAGAAGCGGCCCGAGGAGCAGCACCGAAGCGCGCATTTTCCTCACGAAATCATAGGGGGCTTCCGCACCCGTCAATTGCTCCACCCGGATCTCGATTTCATGATCCAGGCGGCGGATCCTCCCGCCCAGGACCTTCAAAACATCGCACATCGTATCGACGTCTTTGAGATGCGGGACGTTGGTCAGCCGGCACGGGTCGGAGGTCAGAAGGGATGCCGCCAGGAAGGGCAGCGCCGCATTCTTCGCGCCGCCGATCGGCACCTCGCCTTTCAGCATGCGGCCCCCATGGATTCGGATTCTATCCAACGCCACGGCCCTCTCCCGATTCCCGAAGAGCCCGGATCACGCGGGGAATTCCCGCAAGATCCGAGCGGACCCGGTCCGAGCGGAATCCGGATTCCGCCAAGAGGCGCACGACCTCATCCCTCTGGCCGAGCCCGATTTCCAGGAACAGCGCGCCCGAACCGATCTTGTCGGCGGCTTGCAGGACCAGATTCGCGATTTTTGCGAGCCCACCCCGACCGCCGTCCAGGGCGATTCGGGGCTCGTAATTCCGAATATCCACCGGCAATCCTTCATAGCCTTCCGCCGGAATGTACGGGAGGTTCGCAGCCACGACGTCCCACGGCCCCGCCAACCCCGCCATCAAATCGCTTTCGATCCACTCGATCTCCACCGAATGCGTGGCGGCGTTTTCCCTCGCCGTCTCCAACGCTTCCCGGCTCACGTCCACGCCGGTCACCGACGCGTTCGGAAGTTGTTTCTTGAGCGCGATCGCAATGGCACCCGATCCCGTCCCCACGTCGCAGATCTTCACCGCCTCCATCCGGCGTTCGCGAACGTAGTCCAGAATCTCGTCCACCAGGATCTCCGTTTCGGGACGGGGGATCAGAACGCTCGGATCCACCTTGAACGAAAGGGAATAAAATTCCTTCCGTCCCAGGATGTAAGCAACGGGTTTGCCGGCTCTCCGTTGCTCCACGTACGAGCGGAATTGCTTCCTCTCCGCTTCATTGACCGGCCGGTCGTATCGCATAAAGAGGCCGACGCGGTCCGTCCCCAATACGCGGGAAAGGAGCAGTTCGGCGGCCAGCCTGGCGTCGCTCATTCCCTTGGATTGGAAGTCGGAAGCGGCCCAGGAAAGAAGCTGCTCCGTGGTCCAATGTGAGATCTCAGAGGCCATCCGCGCCGGAGCCCGGGCCTCCTTTGAGCATCTCGGTTTGATAGTAGTGACGCAAGGCGTTCACGATCTCTTCCAGGGCGCCGTCCATGACCGAATCCAACTTGTGGAGCGTCAGGCTGATGCGGTGATCCGTCACGCGATTCTGCGGAAAATTGTACGTACGAATGCGCTCGCTCCGGTCCCCCGATCCCACCATCGATTTCCTCTGGGAGGCGATTTCCGCGTTCTGCTTCCTCGTCTTGGCTTCCAAGAGCCGGGCACGCAAAACACCGAGCGCTTTGGCTTTGTTCTTGTGCTGGGATTTTTCATCCTGGCAATACACCACCAGGCCGCTCGGGATGTGCGTGATCCGGACTGCGGAATCGGTCGTGTTCACGCTTTGGCCTCCGGGACCTCCGGCCCTCATCACGTCGACCTGCAGGTCTTTGTCGTCGATCTTGACCTCGACCTCTTCCGCTTCCGGAAGGACGGCCACGGTCGCCGCGGAGGTGTGAATCCGGCCCGACTGCTCGGTGACGGGCACCCTCTGCACGCGGTGCACGCCTCCTTCGTATTTGAGATGGCTGTAGACGTTCCGGCCTTTGAGAAGGACAACGGCTTCCTTGATCCCTTTGAGCCCCGTCTCGCTCTTCGTGATCAGTTCGGATTGCCAGCCTTGGCGCTCGGCAAAGCGGAGGTAGACCCTCAAGAGATCGGCGGCGAAGAGAGAAGCCTCGTCGCCTCCCGTCCCGGCTCGGATCTCCACGAAGACGTTTTTGCCGTCGTTGGGATCCTTGGGTAGGAGCAAGACTTGAAGGTGCTGCTCCAGCGCGGATTTTTTCGCCTCCAAGTCGGCCAGCTCCGCTTTCGCCAGAGCGGCGACCTCCGGATCGCGCTCTTTGGCCAGTTCATGGCTCTCCGCGAGTTCGCGTGCCACCCTTTTATATGCGCGGTAGCTCTCCACGATCTCTTTCAAATCGGAATACTCTTTCGACAGTTTTTGAGACTGATCCTGGCGTGCGAGGACCTTCGGGTCGGAGAGCTGGACGGCCAGTTCCTCGAACCGGCGTTCCACCTCATCCAGACGTGAAAACATGGTTAAATGAGCCGGGGGCGGGAAAAACGCCGGCTATTTCGCGGCCGTCTTCTCCGTGAGCTTCGCGTACTTCCTCCGGAACCGGTCGATTCGGCCGGCCGTATCGACCAGCTTCTGGGTTCCAGTGAAGAACGGGTGGCACTGGGAGCAGATTTCCACGCGGATGTCTTTTTTCGTGGAACGGGTGTGGATCACGTTGCCGCACGCGCATGCGATCGTCGTTTCCACGTAGTTGGGATGAATCCCTGGCTTCATAATAAAAGGCTCCTTAAAGGCCGCGCCTTATAGCACAGGCGCCGATTACGTACAACTCGACAAAACTCTAGCCATTTCAGATGGTTCATGGAAATACAATCGGTCGAATGGCGGACAAAAATCTGGCCACACTGTTCCAAAACCGAGCCTATCGGTTTTCGGATCGGCCGTGGATCCTCCATAAACAGGGAGCGACGTGGCTTTCACTCACCTGGGAGGAGACCGCCCGGAAGGTGGAGGCCGCCGGCCGGGGCTTGATCGTGCTCGGCATCGAACCCGGCGACCGAATCGCCATCTTCGCGAGGAACGGCCCTGAATGGGTCGTCGCGGACCTGGCCCTTCTTTCCATCGGTGCGGTCCTGGTGCCCCTCGACCCCGGTTTCGCTGCCGCTCAGGTGCGATACATTCTCGGGCATTCGGAAGCGAAGGCGGTGTTCGTCTCGCCGGGAGAAACGGAGCTGACTGTTGAAAGCCTCCAGGGTGAGCTGCCGAGCTTGAGGCACATCCTCCTGCTGGCCGGTTCCGATTCCCTCGCGCCATCACCCTCCAAACTTACGCTTCACGGCCTCGAGAAGATGGGGGAAGGGGTTCCTGCGGTCCGCTTTTACGATGTCCTGGAAAAAGTGGACGGCGAAAGCGTGTCTTCGCTGATCTACACGTCCGGCACCACCGGCAATCCGAAAGGCGCGATGTTGACACATGCGAACATTGTTTCGAACTGCATCGCGGCCGCTGAGGTCCTTTCGCTATGCGAGACCGATTCGTGCCTATCGGTCCTGCCCCTTAGCCGGCCTTTGGAGCACACCGTGGGGTTTTTCGCCATGCTCCATACGGGAGCCCGCATCGCCTACGGCGACGGCGGAGCACAACTCATGTCGGACCTCAGCAAGGCTAAGCCCACGGTCCTCATCAGCATTCCTCGCGTCTTGGAGACGATCCGCAGCGAGATCCTCTCCACGTTCGAAGGAAAGCCGAAATGGGTCCGATACTTCTTTCAAAAGGCCACGGGTCATCCTGCGGGTGTGCCGACACGGCCGCATTCCCGCACGCTCGAAAGAATCCATGACCGGGCATTCTTCCGCCGAATTCGAGGTCAGCTCGGAGGCTGCTTACGGTTCATCGTCTGCGGCGGGTCTCCTCTTGACCCGGGCACCGCGCGGTTTTTCGGGGCCCTCCGTCTGGACGTCCTGGTGGCATACGGCCTGACGGAAGCGTCCCCGATCGTGAGCCTCAATCTCCCCGCGCACCACAAATCGGGAACCTCCGGTCTTCCACTCCCCGGCGTTCAGGTCCGGATCGCCCCGGACGGGGAAATCCTCGTGCGGGGGGCGAACATCATGAAGGGGTACTACCGGAATTCCGAGGCAACGGGAGCCGCGGTCGACGGCGACGGATTTCTTCGTACGGGGGACGTGGGGCTTCTGGACAGCGAAGGATATCTCACGCTGATGAATCGCAAATCGGACGCCGCTACGACGCCCGGGCGCGGCTAGACTATTAAGGCTTAACCCTTAAGGGTTAAGCCTTAATTGTGCATTCTCAGGACGTTGTTCATGTGGAGTTGCAGCCTTGAGATGGGTGGCACGTTTCCGAGGCTACCATGGGGTCGTTGGTGGTTGTAGATCTGTAACCAGAGTTTGAGGTTTTCGGTTCGTTTGCGAGAGCTTGTGTACGGTCGGGCGTAGGCCCACTCGCGCAAGAGTGTCTGGATGAATCGTTCGGCTTTTCCGTTGGTTTGGGGACGATACGGACGAGTAAAGCGGTGCTGGATTCTGAAGCTTTGGCAAGCTCTCTGAAAGGCATGTGAGATGTATCCTCGGCCGTTATCGGTCAAGACGCGTCGGATGCGGATGCCGTAACGCCGGAAGAAGGCTAGAGCCCGAAGAAGAAACAAGGCCATCGATGGACCGCGTTCATCCGAGAGGATCTCAACGTAGGCCAAACGGGTAAAATCGTCGATGGCGACGTGAGCGAACTCCCAGCCAACTCCACGTTGTCGCTGGCTGAGGTCTCCATGGATGCGATGACCGACTCCCCGGATCCGGGCCAGCTTCTTGGTATCCAGATGGAGCAAACTACCCGGGAAGGTGTGCTCGTAGCGGATCACAGGCTCAGGCGGTTCGAGATTTTTGAGGCGAGCCAGGCCGTTTTTTCGAAGCACACGGGCCACGGTGGCCCGAGCCAGGCCTAAGCGCTGGCCGATTTGTGACCCCGCCATGCGGGATCGGCGAAGCGTAAGGATCAGGTTTTCGCGTTCGGTCCCAATCCATTGGGGGAATCGCCGAGGACGGCTCGATCGATCGTGAAGCTCATCGGAACGCGACAGCCACTTATAGGCCGTTCGAACGCTGACGCCGGCCGCCATGGCGGCCTGTTCCACCGACCAATGCTCCTGGCGGATTCTCCGGATCAAAAGGGCTCGACTAAACGGACTTAACCGGGCAGAACGATGAAGGTTCATCTGGGTCTCCTTTTTGGGCGTTTATGTTTTCGCGAACGTGATAATTGCCCTAACAGGGACCCCAGGTGAACCTTTTGATTTACTGAATAACGTCCTGACTCTTCACA
>JAZDIZ010000051.1:0-39219 GCA_043804515.1 Pseudomonadota bacterium
TTACGCCAGATCGGATACCGCTTTCGACAACTCGGGCACTGGATAGGCCACAAGAACCACACGGGCGCAGCAATCAAAATGTGGAGGCCGAAGATTGCACCCGCATTGGCCAGCCAGTTGGAACTGTTCAAAATGGGATTACGAACCTTCGCAAAGTGCGGTAAATTAATAAAACCAATAAAACCAATAAAACCAATAAAAGCTAAAAAGAAGAAAAACCCGAGCACCCTCTTTTTTCTGGCGTCCGCTAAATTTTTCATCAGAAAACAAGATATTCTTGGCAACGTTTTAAATCAAAGTTTAAAAAATGCGCCATCACACTATCGTCCGCTTAAGCAGGCCAGAGGGTGAGTCGCTCAACGCCGGGTGGGCCGAGAGGCGTCGCGTTGGGGATCCTGACACACCAGCTACCAGAGGTCAGGCGTAGGGCCTATCTCTCCAGCTCAACCGGACAGCAGTGAGTCACAAAACATGTTCAGACTGCGACTGTGGCGCGAGGAACCAACGACAATTTAGTCACTTTTTCAACAGCCCCAAAAAGAGGACTTACTCTCTTTCGGAACGACGCCACCGCATCGGAAGGTTACAGCCGAACTTTCGGGCGGCATCAACCGTCCATATGAAATAAGGCCCCGGCTCGGCATCGACTTGGGGCCGGCGGGGGCTCCGGCGGCGGAGCCTTAGATTGCCGGCGGAGCCGACGGAACACCGGTGGCCTCATCACCGGATCTGTGGCGGGGACCGCGTTGGAATTCGGATAAGTTGTTCTGCGCGTTAATTCGCGGGCTTGGCTTTAGGCTTGCGCGTGGCTGAGGGGAGAATTTCCACGAAGGCGTTGTTTGCGCCAGGAACCGCCCCTGAAACCAGGATGCAATTCTTGTCGGCCAGGATCTGGATCACTGTGAGGTTCGGCATCGTGATCCGCTTGTCCCCGTCGTGGCCGGGCATTCTCTTGTTCTTGTTGACGTAACCGGGCCAGGTACGCGTCCCGATGGAGCCGCCGTGCCGGAAAAATTCGTGCGTGCCGTGGCCGGCGTCGTTCCCTTTCATGTGGTGCCGCTTAATGACACCGGAAAATCCGTGCCCTTTCGTGCGTCCCTTCACGTCGATGATCTGTCCGAGCGTGAAGATCTCATCCACGCGAATCTCTTTTCCCTCCTCGTACTTTCCGAGGTCCTCGGAAGGAATCCGGAACTCCTTCTGGAGCCGGCGCGGTTCGGCTTTGATCTTCGCATAGACTCCGCGAAGGGCTTTTGTGGTCCTCGTGGCCTTCTTCGCACCGAAGCCGAGCTTTAATGCGGCGTAGCCGTCTTTTTCGACGGTTTTCTTCTGCACAACCAGGCAGGGGCCCGCCTCAATGAGGGTCACCGCGATGCGGTTCCCTTCTTGATCGTTGACTTGTGTGATTCCCAGCTTCCGTCCCAAAAGGCCCATAGGCATACAAACACTCCCGTTGAAAGGCGGCGTAATATACTGATCCAGCGAAGAATTTCAAGCATTTACCCCTAAAATCCGGCCGAAGGCCTAAGAGCCCTCTTTCAGCCAAAGCTTGAGTTAGCTCCCTGAAATCATTCTCTTTCTTGCGTGAGGCCGCATCATCCCGCCAGCAGCGCCTTTTTCTGAATGCGTTGGATCCGGTCGCGGAGTGCCGCGGCTTTCTCGAACTCCAGGTCCTTCGCCGCCTTGAACATGTCTTTCTTGAGCTTCTCGACCATGGAGGCCACCTGATCCAGCGGGAGGTACGCTTCCCCGTCGTCGGCCGCTTTTGTGAGATCCACGTAATCGGCGTTGTAGATCGAGGCCATCGGGGAATGAATCAACCGCTCGATCGAGGCGGGCGTGATGTGGTTCGCTACGTTGTATTCCTCCTGAAGTTTCCGGCGCCGGTCCGTCTCGTCGATCGCGTTTTTCATGGAGCCGGTCATCCGGTCCGCGTAGAGGATCACCCGGCCGTGAAGATGCCGGGCGGCCCGGCCGAACGTTTGGACCAGCGACGTGACCGACCGGAGGAATCCCTCTTTGTCGGCGTCCAGGATCGCGACCAATGAAACCTCCGGCAAGTCCAACCCCTCCCGAAGAAGGTTGATCCCCACCAGGACATCGAATTTTCCCAGGCGCAGGTCGCGCAAAATCTCCACACGCTCCAGCGTGTCGATGTCGGAATGGAGGTACTTCACGCGGATGGCGAGCTCCCGGTAATAATCCGTCAGATCCTCCGCCATCTTTTTGGTGAGCGTCGTGACCAACACGCGTTCCTTGCGCTCCACGCGGCCGCGGATCTCCGTCAAGAGATCGTCCACCTGATGCGTTGCGGGTTTTACGATCACTTCCGGATCCTTAAGGCCCGTCGGACGGATGATCTGCTCCACCACCACCCCCTTCGTCCGCGCAAGCTCGTACGGACCGGGCGTGGCGGAGATGTAGAGCGTGGGTTTCAGAAAGGCCTCGAACTCCTCGAACTTCATCGGCCGGTTGTCCAGAGCCGACGGGAGGCGGAACCCGTAATCCACCAGAGTCTGTTTCCGGCTTCGGTCCCCGCGATACATGGCGCCCACCTGGGGAATCGTGGCGTGGCTCTCGTCGATCACGCACAGAAAATCCTTCGGAAAATAGTCCAGGAGCGAGGGAGGCCGCTCCCCCGGCTTGGCCCCCGTCATGTGGCGGGTGTAGTTCTCGATTCCGGAGCAGAATCCCAGCTCCTCCATCATCTCGATGTCGAACATCGTTCGCTGCTCCAACCTCTGGGCTTCCAGGAGCTTGTTCAGGGATTTGAGTTGGACCAGCCGCTCCCGAAGTTCCTCTTGAATCGATTGGATCGCCTTCTTCACTTGGTCCCGGGGCGTCACGTAATGGCTTCCGGGATACACGGCCGCGCGTTCGAGCGAACCCAGGACCTTTCCCGTGAGGGGATCCACGTCTTCGATCTTCTCGACCTCGTCCCCTAACAGCGAGACCCGGAGCGCTTTTTTCTCCTCGTGCGCCGGAAAGATCTCCACGACGTCCCCGCGCACGCGGAACGTCCCGCGCGTGAATTCGTAATCGTTCCGTTCGTACTGGATTTCCACGAGGCGGCGCAGGAGGTGTTCCCGGTCCAGCTCGGCACCGACGGAAAGCGGCACCAGGAGCGCGCGGTATTCGTCCGGGCTGCCGAGGTTATAGATGCAGGAAACGGAAGCCACGACGATCGTGTCGGGCCGCGTGAGGACCGAGCGCGTCGCGGAGTGGCGCATTTTGTCGATGTCCTCGTTGATGCGCGCGTCCTTCTCGATGTACGTGTCGGTGGAGGGAACGTACGCCTCCGGCTGGTAGTAATCGTAATAGCTGACGAAGTATTCCACCGCGTTGTTCGGGAAGAACGTCCGGAACTCGTTGAAGAGCTGGGCCGCCAGCGTCTTGTTGTGCGCGATCACGAGCGTGGGGCGTCCGTATCGCTCGATCACGTTCGCGACGGTGAACGTCTTGCCCGAACCGGTGACCCCCAGGAGCACCTGTTCCATGCTCCCGCGTTCGAGGCCGTCCACGAGCGCGTCGATCGCCTGCGGTTGATCGCCTTTGGGAGTGAAGTCGGTGACGAGCTGAAACGGCGACGGCATCAGGTCAGGACGCGCCAGGTCGTCCCTTCGGGCGAATCCTCCACGACCACGCGATGAATGGACGTGAGTTCGTTCCGGATCTCGTCGGCACGCTTGAAGTCCTTTTTCCGCCGCGCTTCCGCGCGGCTTGCGATCAGGTTTTCGATCGCGACATGATCCACGTCCCCGGCGCCGGGGAGCTTGCGAAAATATTGCTCCGGGTCGTCGCTCAAAAGCCCCAGAACGTTTCCCAGACCGATGATCGTCTGGCGCAGAGCCTGGGCGGCAGGGAGCGTATCGGCCTTCAGCTGGAGACGGTTCGCATCTTTGACGGCGTCGAAGAGGTGGGCCAGGGCTCGGGCGGTGTTGAAATCATCGTCCATCGCCTCCTCGAACTTTTGCACCAGAGTCTCCACCCGGGGCACCTTCCCGTCGGGGGGAGGAATCGAGAGAAGGACCCGATAGATCCGGTCCAGGCCGCGAGCGGACTCTTCGACCGCCGTGGGGAGAAAATCCACGGGCGCGCGATAGTGATGCGTCAAAAGGTAGAGCTTCAGAGCCTCCGGATGGTAACGCGTCAGCAGGCTCCGGAGCGTCACGATGTTGCCGAGCGACTTCGACATCTTCTCGGCACCCAGATTCAGAAAACCGTTGTGAAGCCAGTATTTCGCGAAAGGTTTTCCGTTCGCGCACTCCGATTGCGCGATCTCGTTCTCGTGGTGGGGAAAAATCAGGTCCCTTCCGCCCGCATGGATGTCGATCGTCTCCCCGAGGAGTTTCTTGGCCATCGCCGAGCACTCGATGTGCCAGCCGGGCCGCCCGTCTCCCCACGGGGACGGCCAGAAAGGCTCGCCCGGCTTCGCCTTTTTCCATAGGGCGAAATCCAAAGGATCCTTCTTATGCTCACCGGGCTCCACACGCGCTACTGCTTTGACCTCGGAGAGATCCCTTTTGGAGAGCTTGCCGTAGTGCGTGTCTTTCACGATCGAGAAATAGACGTCGCCCTTCGCCTCGTAGGCGAATCCCGAAGCCACCAGCCTTCCTACGAGGTCCACGATCTCCCTCACGGTTTCCGAGGCCTTGGGAGCCGCGTCGGGCGGCACGAGGCCGAGATCCCTCATGTCTGCATCGAACGATTGCGTGTAGCGGGCGGCGATCGCCTCACAGGAAACGCCTTCCTGCGCGGCCTTCCGGATGATCTTGTCGTCGATGTCCGTGATGTTGCGAGCGTACCGGACGGAAAAACCCCGGTATCTCAAGTACCGGACGATGACGTCGTAAACAACGTACGTCCTTCCATGGCCGATGTGGGCGTGGTCGTACACCGTGGGGCCGCACACGTACATCGTCACCTGCCTGAGCGTAAGCGGTTCGAACTCCTCCAACCGGTTCGAAAGCGTATTAAAGACTCGGATCATGAGGCTGCCGTGGAAAATAGCCGGTTACAGAAATCGGCGCAAACGATACAGGATCCGTGCAGCGAAGCGCGACAACCAGGGCAGTCTTCGCCAGTCCCCTCTCGTGACCGAGCGTGAGAGCTTCGCGTCGTTTTCCGCTACGTCCTTCATGGCCGCAACCGCGGCCGGATCCGTCGTGTTCACGACAGCCTCCAAATTCCGAAAGAGGGTCTGATAGTCGAAATTGTAGCTCCCGATCGACATCCAGAGCCCGTCCACCAGGATGGCTTTGGCATGAAGCCGCCGGCCGTACCGGAGCACTTGCACCCTTCGGCGCACCAGGCGATGTTGCGTGATCGCGGAAGCCAGGTCGACCGCCGGGACGTCACTGGTCTCGGGAACGATCACACGGACCCGAACGCCCCGCCGGGCCGCGCGCCGAAGATACGTCATCACGTCCGGCGCCGGCAGGAAGTATGGGTTGATGAGATCGATCGTTCCCTCCGCATGGGCCAGCGCGTGAAGGAGTGTGCGGCGCAAGCGCCACCGTTCCAAGACGGCGTTGTTGCCGATGATCTGCGTCCACCCCCCGGGAAATGCCTGCCCGAATTCCGCGAAGGGGGCGAATGCCGCAGCCTCCCCCTTGGTTTGCGATCTCCATGTTCTTTCGAAGAGCCTCCAGGCCGTTTCCACCGCGGGTCCGTTGACTTCGACCGCCAGGTCATGGATTCCGGCCGCTTCCGTGGGCCTTCGGTATTCCTCCGCGATGTTGAGGCCGCCGATGATCGAGACACCGTCGGCCAGGAGCATTTTGCGGTGATCGCGCCGGGAGAGGTTGAACCGGTCCCGCCACGGCTTGATCGGGTGGTACTCCACGACACGCGCCCCCGCGCGAACCAGCGGATCAAAAAATGAAAGCGTGTTGGGATACGAACCGAAGCTGTCGTAAACCAGCCGCGTTTCGACGCCGCGCCGGGCAGCCTCGATCAACGCGTCCCGGACCTCATATCCCAGGCCGTCCCCCGCGAACTGATAGATCTCGAGAGCCAGCCGCGCTTGCGCTTTGTGGATCAGCTCGAGAAATCTCGGGAACACTTCGGTGCCGTTTACGAGAAGACGCACGCGGCTCAGCCGCACTTCGCCGGGGTCCAAAAAATAATTCGACAAGTTGAGGCTTAGACTCACCGCATCATCCCGCTGAAAGGGATTATGAAAAAAGTATCCACTCTTAGCGAAACTTTTCTTACTTCTGAAGGGCCCAAAATGGCAACTAGTTGAAAAGTAACATTATTTTTTTGGCATCTTTATTGAACCCGATTGAAGCACATTCCCATGATCCCGAAATCCGAACCCAAGCCGCCCGCAGCGAAAGACTTCGAAATCCTGATCCCTTTCGCTTCGGGCAGGGCCATCCGCATCGGCTCCTCAACCATGACTATCGTTCTGGTTTGCCTGACCGCCTTGGCTTTCTTTTCCGTGGCTGATTTTCGGGAGGCGACCTATCGGAAGCGGGAGAGCGATCTGAGCCAGAGAAGCGTCCAACAGGCGCAGGAATTGCTCTCGTTCACCCAATGGCTATCGGAGAAAAATCGCGACCTGGATCGCTACCTCATGATGACGGGGGAGAGGCCCGATGAAACCCCGCCCGCCTCCGCGTTGCAGGCCCCCTCGTACGATTCCGTCCGAAGAAGCGTGGAACGGCTCGAGAACCGGATCCGCATCCTTTCGGACTTCCAACTCCGCGACGAGGAGTACTTCTGGAACGTCCCCTCGATCGCGCCCGTCGCCCTCGAACAGGAATTCACTCTCGCCACGGGCCCGATCACGAACAAGGACCTTCAGCGCGGTCTTTCGGGCGTCTCCTCCACGCACGGAATGAGGTTTCATCCCGTCGACAAGAAGGAGGAGATGCACTACGGCATCGACATTTTCTGCCCCGTGGGCACGGGCGTGCGGGCCACGGCGAACGGAACCGTTGCGTTCGTCGGGCACCTGGACGCGAACCAGGACAATCTCCGCCACAGCTACGGAAACTTCCTGGTGATCGGCCACGGGGACACGGGAATCGAAACGACCTACGCGCACCTCGGCGAGATCGCGGTCGTGAAGGGGCAGTTGGTGAAACGCGGCGACTTCGTCGCGAAGAGCGGAAATTCCGGAACCACAACGGGGGCCCATCTTCATTACGAGATCTCGCGGAACGGCGTCCGGGTGAACCCGCTCAACTACATCACCGACGCCCCTCTCGTGCAGTACGGAAAGAAGGTCTTCTACGTCCGGAACGTGACCAAGAAAGGGCGGAACAAATAATGTTGAGTGTTTACAGCATAAATTTCCCCGCCGTGTTTTCCCTGTTGATTCTGGCCGGGGTTTTCATCTACCACCTTTGGGCCAGCCGCAAACAGGAATTCACCACCACAGTGTTTCCCTCGACGTCCCGGATCGAAGCCTCACAACAGGGCTTCTCGATCCGGAACGACGGAGACCTGTCCATCAACATGCCCCTCAAATTCGACCACATCCTGTGCCAGGACCTCTACGTCGGCCCGAACGCCGTGCTGGAGGGGATCTCGATTGCGGCTCGCCGGATCGTCAACGACGGCGACATCCGGTCCGTCGGACAGATCGTGGCCCATCAGGAGGTCGTGAACCGGAAGATGATATCGGCCTTCGAGCTTCACTCACCCAGGCTGATTCTGGAGAAGAAATCCCTTTCGGTGATCCAGATCGTACCAAAGGAGACCCGGATCGTCCGTAAGAGAGGCGCCCACTCGCGCGGGTTCTTCTCCTCCCAGGCGGAAATGACGTCCTCCGCCACGACGCACGCGAAGGTGCCCACCGGGGCGTCGGTGCATTTCCTGCGCCACGGCTCGCATTAGCGACTCGATTCCCTTGCGAGGAAACACAGGTCGATTAGATTTACATTCTGGTGTCGGTCGATCCCATCAGTTCTCTTCTACTGGCGCTGGCCGTCGTGCTGGTTGCAGCCAAGATCGGCGGCCACCTGGCCGTCCGCGTCCGCCAGCCGGCGGTATTGGGGGAGTTGGTCGCGGGGATTCTTCTCGGAAACGCAAGCCTGGTGGGTGTCCCGTGGGTTGAGACCATCCGGCAGATCCCCGCCATGGAGGTGCTGTCGGGTCTCGGCGTGATCTTCCTGCTCTTCAGCGTCGGCCTGGAATCCACGATCGGCGGCATGATGAGTGTGGGACTTTCGTCATTCCTCGTGGCGTTCCTGGGTGTTGTCACGCCCATGGCCCTCGGATGGGGCGCGGGCGTCTGGCTCCTCCCGCAGCACTCGAATTATGTGCACCTTTTCATCGGCGCGACTCTCTGCGCGACGAGCGTCGGCATCACGGCCCGCGTCTTCGCCGACTTGGGGAAGGTGCAGTCCAAAGAAGCGCGCATCGTCCTGGGGGCCGCGGTGATCGACGACGTCATGGGACTGATCGTTCTGACCATCGTCGTGGGATTGGTCGCCGCAGCGGACCGGGGCACCCCGTTCTCCGCTTCCACCGCCACCTGGACGGTGGCAAAATCCGTCGTCTTTCTGGTGGGCGCGATCTTCCTGGGCCGGTTGGGTACGAAGAAAGTCCTTACGATGGCCGCGCGCATGCAGGGGTCTGCGGTCCTCCTGGGGTTCTCCTTGGCCATCTGCCTTATCTTCGCCTATTTGGCGTCGCTGGTCGGCATGGCCCCCATCGTCGGAGCGTTCGCCGCCGGTTTGGTTTTGGCGGAGATCCGTTTCAAGGAACTCTCCGACAAGCAGACCCACGACCTCGAGGAACTCGTGCAGCCCCTTCTGGCTTTTCTGACGCCGGTCTTCTTCATTCTGATGGGGATGAAGGTGAACCTTCGCACGTTTACGGATCCACCTACTGTGGGGCTGGCCCTGGTTCTCACGGCCGCAGCCGTTCTGGGCAAACAGGCCTGCTCGCTCGGCGTCGTGGGCCGCGGCGTGGACAGGCTGGCCGTCGGCCTCGGCATGATCCCCCGGGGTGAAGTGGGTCTGATCTTCGCCAACATGGGCCTGGCGCTCACTGTCGGAGGCGAGCGGATCATCGATGAAGCGACGTTCTCCGCCATCGTGATCATGGTAGCCGTGACAACGCTGGTCACGCCTCCGCTGCTCAAGTGGCGCATGAAATAGTTTCCCTCGACAGCCATCCGGACCCCCTCCATAATTTCCGGATCGGAGGGTTTTTTGTGAAGCGAACCATATTTAAATGGCTGGCACTTGCAGTGGCCGTCGCCTTCGCGGCGCCGTCCTATTCATTCGCCCAGACCACGACACGAAAGCGGTCGCGGCATAGGGAAGTCCGCCAGGAAGAACGGATCCGGCAGGGCGTCAAATCGGGCGAGCTGACGAAGGACGAGGCACAGGGGCTCCAACAGGAACAGAGAGAAATCCGCCGGGATCGCAGGCAGATGGTCCAGGACGGCAAGCTCACGCCGGAGGAACGCCGGAAGCTCGAACAGGAGCAAAACAAGGCGTCGAAACACATCTACGGCGAAAAACACGACACCGAAGAGCGCCCCAAGGCTCCATAGCTCCTTCTCCGCCACAAGCTCTGCGTTACAGGAGCTGAGGCTGTTTTCCTCCGCCCGGTCCGAGCCGGGCGCCCGATGGCCGGTCAGTCCGAACCGGTTTCCGGGCTCGGCTTCCGGCTTTCGGCCCGGCGAAGTACCAGCCTCCCGTTCAGGGGAATCTGAAGGATTTCGCCGCTGAGCGTCCCGTTGTCGTTTTGAAACGCCACACCGACGCGCGTCCACCGCGTTTTCCCGTCTTTCCCGTCCACGGGGTTGAGCATGTCGAATCTTTGAATCTCTCGGTCCATCAAGGACCTCCTTTCTTGGAAAGATCTCGGAGCAAGAGAGATGCCAAGTCTTCAGAACTGGCCTGCATTGCTCGCCTCCGGTATGAAAGGGATCATGATCAAGGTCGTCCGGTTGCTGAGTCTGGTCGTTTTTCTCTCGCTGCTGCCGTTAAGTGCCCACGCCTCGATCGGCTTGGGCGTCGGTGCCGTGGACAAGAGCCATTTCGGATACGCCGTCTCGTTCGGGGGAAGCCTTCCCGCGAATTTCGGAGTGGATTTCCAGATCGTGGGCTTCATGGACAAAGGCCTGATCGACATTTACTGGCTTCAAACAAATGCGAACCTGAATTACGATTTTAATTTTCTTTGGAAGAAGTTCTCTGAAACGATCGAGCTTCATCCTTATATCAAAGGAGGGTTCACATACGGGTTCCTGTTTTCGAACGCCGCAGACGTCAGCGTCAAAATGGGACGCGGTCCGGGGTTCAATTTCGGCGGCGGGATCGATTGGAAGATTTTTCCGTTTCTCACGATCGGGGCCGACCTCACGGGGAGCGTCGTCTACCTCGACGGATCAACGCTCTCCGGTTTCGGAATCACGCCGAACGAGACGAAAGCCGTCTTCAACGCGCTCGCGTTTTTCAAGTTCTTCGCTTATTAATGGTGGGCACGGGGAATTGGTGGCCAAGCTGATGGAAGTCGCAAGGCCCGGGACTTCCCTGGAGAC
The DNA here is from genome assembly GCA_043804515.1 of Pseudomonadota bacterium. GTDB lineage: Bacteria > Bdellovibrionota_G > JALEGL01 > JALEGL01 > DATDPG01 > JAZDIZ01. The sequence goes on from JAZDIZ010000051.1 coordinate 10,511, forward strand.
CGATCTGGAGGTCGGTTCTTTTGTGTCCGAGCGGGCCGCGGACGAGTTCAGGATTTTGATCAAGAGAGGCGCCGGCGAAACCGTGCGCCCCTCTCTCTGGAGGTAATCGTCTATGGACTATTTTCTGACCGACACACAGAAAGAGATGCAACGCCTGGCGAGGGAAATCGCCCGCAAGGAAATCCGGCCGGTGGCGGCCCAATACGACAAGACCGGCGAGTTCCCGTGGCCGATCGTGAAGATCATCGCCGAGACCGACCTTTTCGGTTGCTTCATTGACGAGGCCTACGACGGCATCGCCGGAGGCACGCCTATCTTCAATATGGTGCTGATCACCGAGGCCCTTTCGCACGAATGCGGCGGAATCGCGTTGAGCTTCGCGGGCACAGCTCTGGGGGCGCTTCCTATCGTCCTGTCGGGAAGCGAAGAGCAGAAGAAAAAGTTCCTTCCCGATATCGCCGCGGGCAAGCGCCTGGCGGCCTTTGCGTTGACCGAGCCTCAAGCGGGCTCGGATGCCGCCGCCATCAAGACGACCGCCCGCAAGGACGGGGACCATTACATCCTGAACGGCACGAAGCAGTGGATCACGAACGGCGGCGAGGCGGAGGTGTACTCCGTCTTCGTGCTCACGAACCCCGAAAAGGGGCCTCGCGGAGCCTCGTGTATCGTCGTGGAAAAGGGCACGCCCGGGTTCACGTTCGGGAAGAAAGAGGACAAGATGGGGATCCGCGCTTCGGCCACGCGCGAACTCGTCTTCGAAAACTGCAGGGTGCCCGCCGCAAACCGCCTCGGCGCGGAAGGAACCGGCTTCATCACGGCCATGCGGGTGTTTGACGTTTCGCGCCCCGGTGTGGCGTCCCAGGCCGTCGGGATCGCGCAAGGGGCGCTGGACCTCGCCGTGGAATACGCGTGCACGCGCAGGCAGTTCGGCTCGCCCGTGTCGGCCTTCCAGGGCCTCCGGTTCCAGCTGGCCGACATGGCCATGAACGTGGAAGCCGCGCGAGCCCTGACGTATGCCGTGGCCCGCTACATCGATTCGAAACCGAAGGAACGGCCCACGATGTACTCGGCCATGTCGAAGTGTTTCGCGTCCGACGTCGCCGTGCAGGTCACGATCGAGGCCCTGCAGGTGTTCGGCGGCTATGGATACATGCGCGACTATCCCATCGAGAAGTACATGCGGGACGCCAAAGTCACGCAGATTTACGAGGGGACGAACCAGATCCAGAGGGAAGAGATCAGCAAGGCCCTGGTGAGCGGGCAAACGCGCGCGGCGGTGCATGCGTAAATCCACGGTCCCCGTATTTTTTGTCTGACCAGAAAGGGGGACGGAGGTCGGCTGAAGGAGTTCATCCCTTGGCCCAAACCCGACGAATTCCTTCCTATTTCCAGGGCAGGAACTCTTCGGACGCCGGGCTTATCAACCCGGGGTCTGTGCCCAAATTCGCGCGCTCGTAAGCCGGGAAAGGATCATAGGCCGTTGGTGCCGTGACAGGAGGCGCAGCTCGCCTCGCCGTCCTCCTGAACGATCTGCGCAATCGCGTTTAGATCGATGCCTGAAAGCGGCGTACGGTTCACCCTGTGGATATTGGTCGGCGGGTGGCAATCGAAACACTCCGTCCGTTGCCATCCGTCCGGGTGTTTTTCCAGCGTCAGGATGAACTGGGACGGTGTCGCCGTGAGATCCCCGTAATTTTCGCCGACCTCGTTGTGTCCGCATCCGAGGAGAAGCGCGCCCAGAAACAGGATCACCAATCTTCTCGGCATCAGAACGAGACTCCTCTCCGCGTGTGGCAATCACGGCAGTAACCGATCTGATGACAGGATCCGCACGCGTGAGGGTTCCCTCGGGCCTCCACCGAGTGGTAGTAGCGGAACGTGCGCGCATGGACCGTCTGTTGGATCGTATCCCGTTGTAGGTGGCAATTCGTGCACGTCGACCGCTCGTGGCAGCCCATGCATTTGAAGTCATCCAAGCGTGAAAAGACGGCGTGGCGCTGCTTCCAATCGAGGCGGTGGTCCGCGGGCTCGACGGGCTTGAGATCCGTGTGGCAGAGAACGCAACGCTGCGGCGCCTTCGCTTCCATCTCGGTATTGCGGTGGCAGTCGTGGCACTTGAAACGCCGCCCCGGACCGGTTGATTTGATCACCGAGGAGAGCGCTTGTTTCTCCGGGTGACAGCTCAGGCAATTGAGGCCGCGGTCCCGGATCACCTCCCGGTGGTCGTCGTGGCTGAAAAGATACGACATGCTTACGACCTGTAGCGGGTCCACTTCCCTCTGGTCCATATCCTTAATACACCCCAAAAACGCCGCGAGGGTCGCAGGGATCAGGAAGGCCAGAAGCCGCGGGCGCGTTCGCTCAGAAATAAACATACTGAAGCACCATTCCCGCTCTGAAATCCCTCGATTGATACACGTTCGTGTTGAATTCGGCGTCGGCTCCCAATTTCAGTCCCCACGCCAACGTGTAGTTGACGCCTACCCCGCCGTGGAACGCATAGTCTTTCGACCCGGTGATTTTATCGTACCGCGCCACGGCCAGGCCGGCCCGGCCCCGCCAGCCCCTCAAGAACTCCTTCTCAAGACGCGCTCGCAGGCCGTAGGCTCTCCCGCCGTAGCTTTCGTCGTAAAAAAGATCCGAGTCCAAAAGCCAGGGGCGTTCTCCCCGCATCCAGGAAGCGCCGAGGGATCCGAGGTGTCCGTTCCGGCTCACGCCGTTGAGCACGTCGTACGTTTGGTAACTGTACCCTCCCCTCACGGTGAACCCCTTCACCACCTCCACGGCGACCGCTCCCCCCTCCTGCCAGAGATCCTGGCGGGCGAACAGCGTGTAGATCCGGTCCTGCCACAGATAGCCGTCGTTCGGCTCGTTCCACCGCGAGACGTCGCCCGAAACCCTGATTTTCGAATGCGGGTGCAACTCAAATCCGCTGCGCAGGCTGGTAAGTCTGCTCCCGTTCGTCAGATACGATGCGGCGCCGTAGAGAACCGGCGTCCAAAGTACCGGGATCGCCTGTTCGACGGAACCGGTCACCTCGTTCCGGTGCACGCCGTCCAGATCGTCCTGGTATCCAAAACCCGCTTTGATCGTCGTGACCGAGATCGGCATCAGGCGGATTTCCCCGCCCGTGAACAGCGCCCGCTTCGTGAATTTGGAGACTTCGTATTGGCGCCGGGCGCCTCCGAAGAACCGGAACGAGAACCTCCTCTTCGCGCCGAACCAAGCCTCCACGCCGTCCAAAGGCACGGCATATTCCGGGGCATTCAGAAAAAACCGGCCCGCGTGAACGAACGTCCCTCCCAAGGAGGCCGAACCGTAGGAAACGTCCGCCGCAAAAAGGTCCCCCGTCGACTCCTTCGCCGCGGCATCCAATACGGCCTGTCCGTCCAGCGAGAGGGAAAGGTTCGTACCCTTAATCGGCGTATCCAGCCGGAATTGATTCACCCAGGGGAATTCCCGGTCTCCCAAGTCGTTCTTACGGAACTGATTGATGCTGTCGAATTCGAACGTGTCGGCGCGAACGGACCCGGCCTCCGCTAGGAGCAGGGCAAGAAACCCGATCACAACAAAGAACCCCTGTCGGCACATGAGCTAGCCTTTGTTTTTTTCAGTTTTTGGTTTCTTTGGAAAGAAATTATGGTTTATCTGAGCGCTTGCCGCGGCACTCAAACCACGTGACGGCCGAATTGATCCCAATCCTGATCTTTCTCATGTTTTCGACGGCCTATGCCGCACCCGCCGCCAAGCCCAAAGGATGTGTCTCGGCCGAATGCCACGGAACCATGCTGAAGAAGGCCTTTGTCCACACCGCCGTTAATGAGGACTCCTGCCAGGATTGCCATTCCGCTTCCAAAGGTTCCGCGCCGTACGAATCGGGAGCACGTCATCGCTTTGACAAGGTTTCGGTTCCCAAGAAGTGTTTCGAGTGTCACGAAGCCCCCCAGGGAGCGTCGGTCCACGAGCCCGTCCGTGGGGGGGAGTGCCTTTCGTGCCACAACCCCCACGCTTCGGACCAGAAACACCTCCTGGCCAGGCCCTATTCGGCGGGCTGGTACGGCGACCCGACGGCCAAGGCCTATGCTCTCTGTTTTGACTGTCACGACGAGAAAATGCTCCTGGAAAAGAAGACGGGCGACGCCACGGAATTCCGCGACGGCACGAGGAATTTGCATTTCGTCCACGTCCTGGCGCTTCCGCGCGGACGTTCGTGTTCGGCCTGCCACGGCGTACATGCCGCGGAGGGGGCCAAGCTGATTCCGACGTCCGTGCCCTTCTTCGGCTACCGCGTACCGCTGAATTTCAGGGCCGGCGATAAGGGCGCCAGCTGTTTTCCCGCCTGCCACGAGAAGAAGATGTACGTCAGAAGCGCAAAGTCCCACTAGTCGCGCGGAAATCCGATTCGACGCAACCTTGATCCAGATCAGGAAAAAATCGCTTCATACTGTGGCATGATAGGTAGATGCGCACACGCCAATCCGGCGTTCCGGTGCTTTGGTTGTCGTTTCTGGGTGCCGCGTCACTTCTTCTCAGCGGTTGTTCCAATTCCAAATTGGACACGACGGCGTCAAACGACTCCAAACTCGGGCTCTGTTCCGCCTGCCATGGTTCCGAAAGCTCACCCGGCCCCCCCAGAGATCTGAACGGCGACACATCGACCGCGTTGCGAGGGATCGGCGCCCACGAAGCTCATCTCTTAACCGCGGCGATCGCCTCACCCACCGATTGTTCCGAGTGCCACGTGGTTCCGAGCGGCATCATGGACGCGAACCATATGGACGGTGATCTTCGAGCCGAAGTGATTTTCGGAACGGTCGCGACGACGGGAGGAGCTTTGCCGTCGTGGGACGGATCAAAATGCACGAACACCTACTGTCACGGCGCCACGCTCGGCGGCGGCACGAAGACAACGCCCGCCTGGACAACGGTGGATGGAACACAGGCCGCGTGCGGAAACTGCCACAGCCTTCCACCTCCCGCTCCGCATACGGACCAAACCGCGTGCGAAACCTGCCACAGCACCGTAGCCGGCCCGGGCCAAGTGATCATCAATAAGAATCTGCACGTCAACGGGAACGTGGACGTAGCGACGGCGTGCGGCAGCTGTCATTTGATCCCACCCGATATCGGCCAACACCAGCGATCTGAACACGTCGACGCCGGCTGCGCGGCCTGTCATGGAACCGGATACAGCTCCACGACCGTCCGGGCCGCGGATCACATCAACGGCGTGAAAAATGTCGGAGGCAGTGGGTCAAGAATCAATTCCTGGAACGGGTCGACCTGCTCATCCACGTGCCACGGATCCGAATCATGGCTCGGAGGCGGGTAGAGGTAGATGTAACCGACAAACGACTCACTTCGCGGGTGGTGCGGGGAGGAACGTGGCACCCATAACCAACCCTTCGGAGCGGAAGCTCCGACCCTGAGGGACTTCCTCGGCGTAATCGTACCGGAACCCGCCCATCATCACGCGGAACCGCTTGAAGAGAAAGTTGATGCGCGGTTCGACCCGCGAAACCTTGCAAGCGAACGGGCCCGTCGTGTCGAGGCGGTTCGCGTGAAACTCCGCCCGGCAAAATGGCGCGATCGTCCATTCCGCGCCCAGATACGTCGACCGGTCGGTCCAATCATCGGTCAGATCGCTCGGCATCTCGCCGTCCTCCGAGAAGATCGCGATCCTGTTCTTCGCGTCCAGCCAGGTGTACCCGCCTCGGACGGAGACGTTTCCGGCTTCGTAACCGGCCCCCAGCGTCAGGGCGTCGGAGTCACGCCTTCCCGCCGGTTCCGTCCGAAGCCGCCGTGTAGCCGTTCCTTCGACGTAGAAACCCCGCGGCGCCTTGTAGCGCACATTGAACCGATTTTTCCCCTCCCGCCGTGCACCCGCGTCCGTGAACGGACGATCCACGGTCCTCACTTCCTGGTTCGCCTTCACCCGCCAACCATGATCGGAATACTGCGCGCCGGCGCTTACGTAACGTCCCGTCTGATCCACGGAAGGAGCCGGGCCGCCGGTACCCAAACCTTCCGACCCGATCGACCGGCCGTAGATGCCGCCGCCCAGATCGAACGAAAAAGGCCCGAAGGAACCCAGCTCCAGGTCCACGTTTCCTTCCCTCTGCGTGACACCGACCCTCGTTGCCGAATCGGTTTCCATGCTGATCGGCACGCCCACGGAGATTCCCGTCCGTCTCACGAAAGCGGTGCCGTTCGTCTTGTCGCTTCCGGACCAGAACGTGACCCGGAGTGAAAGCGGGCGCGCGATTCTCCAGCGCCCCAGGAGCTTTCCGTAGTTCGCCAGCCGGCTTGCTTTGGAATCCGACACCTGCGTGATGTCCTTGACGGCGCCTCCCCGTGTCGTTTCCACGTCGTGTCGATCCGTCGTGGCGTGCTGACCCGCCTGAAGATGCGAATACTGTGCTCGGAATTGCACCGGCCCCTCCAGATACTGAGCGATGCCCGTGATCCGGTCCCGGCTTTCCTCCACCGGCCGATCCGAAGAGATCTCCCGGAGAACGGCCGGATCATTCGGATTGATTCCCGCTCCCGCACCTCCCGGCAGCGACCAAGCTTCCCGCCCGAGATCGTCCGTGTGGCCGTACTGGATATCCATCGAAGTGGGGCCACGGCCGGCGGACACGCGCGCCCGGTACTCATTCGACGTCCGTTGAACGGCGCTGTTCAACGCAAAAACGTCCGCCGTCGTCGCGAATGTGGTGCCGACGTCGCCGTCATACCGGTTCCGGTTGAACCCGAGGTCAACTCGCACGGGACTTCCGGGAAACAGGGCGAGTTCGCCGCCCGTGTCCCTCAATTTCGCATCGTGACCGTGCTGCCCCAGCGCCAACGCCGGGACGTCAAAGAACGAATTTCGGTACCGATCCCTTAGATCCAGTCGATACCACGAATACTTTCTGAGCGTCGCTTCAACGGCGCCTTCCGGATCGGCGCCGAAACCGGAAAGATCCATGCGGATCTCGTCCACGAACTTATCCGGTCGAAAAATCACGAGTGAAAGTCTTGTGAGTGTGAGGCCGTTGTTCCTGTTCAAGAGAGTCTTGTATGCATTCTCGTCTCCCGTCAGATTCCGGGTCGTAAATTCTCCCGCGCCGAACCACTCGATCGTCACGGCGTTCTTCGGCGGAGAAGCCGGGGCGCTTTCCTGCGCCACCGCCTGCGACAGGCCCGCGAGAAGAGAGAGCGCGATGATGGCGGGAACGGTCCTCATTCCCGGAACACCGCGTTCAAGTGAGAGCCGTGAAAGGAGGGATGGCACGTCGTGCAACTTCCCGGTACGGCCCAGCCATGGCGCGAAGGAAGCCTCTGGTGGCACTCGCGGCACATGAGGTCCACATCCGGCCCCAGGAGCTTCGGGTGAGATGACCCGTGCGACGACTGGTGGCACAGGAAACAGCCCTCTTTAAAAACCGCACTATGGCTGAAAGCGAACGGTCCCGCCTGCCTCGAATGGCATTTCCCGCAGCGATCCACGGAATCGGACTCAAATTCCCGCTCCTCGTTCCGGGCTGAATGCGGATCGTGGCAGGAGGAACAAGCGACGAACCCCAGAGGCTGGGGACTTCTACTCCGGGTCAATGGGCCGATTGGGTGACGGTACGGCGATCTGAATTCCGTTGCGACGGGTTCGTGACATGGGACACAGAGCTGCGGATCACTTAACTTGAGGAGGTGATCCGGCTCCGGCGTGTTTTCCCCCCACTCGGGTGAATCGAACGGCGGGGTTTCCTGCGGTCGGGTTGAACCGTTCTTCGCGTGAAAGTCTTGGAATCCCCGGCTGTGGATCTTATGACAGACGAAGCACGTGACTTGCTTATGCCGGTGCGTGCCGTCCTTGAACTGAGCAACCGATGGCGTGCGCCGGTGACATTGCATACAGATCGTCATCATTCGCTCGGCAGCCGCACCGGCTGTCAGAATCTTTGTGGGGGGACTCGGTTCCTCAACATGAGCCGAGCCGGGTCCGTGGCAGGTCTCGCAACCGAAGCCGGCAGGCAGCCGGCGGTTTCCCGGGCCATGCGGGCCTCGGGGAGGCGCCAGGTCGCCATGGCACTGAAGGCAGGCCTCCGACCCTATAAGTTCTTGTTTTTCTTGGGCTAATCCGGTCCCGAAAATCCCGAAAATCAGCAGCAATAACACTCCGACCTGACCGAAACGCATGTCGTCGCGTTATTACACACTGCGTTAATTTCTGTCAATAAATGGTTTGTTTGTGCTATAAGAACGCCACGTTGACCCACTTCCGCCCGGTCCTGATTGGTGTTTTTTCCGCCCTTGCGGCAGCGGCCTGCTCGTCGAGCAACCTCAACGACGGGATAGCCACAACCGTCGGCCCTTCCACCAACGCCCCGAGCGGCGTGGCCGTCGTGTTCCCTCACCCGGCCGGCTGGGCGGATCCGCAAAATCACGGCCCGGCGGCGCTGACCGCCGGCCCAAAACTCGCCCCGGACCGATGCAACGGTTGCCACGATCCGAACGGCGAGACATCGCAGGGGGACGGAGCCCCCGGTTGCCGGAATTGCCATGCCGTTTACCCGCATCCGGACGGATGGGGCGACAGCCCCGTTCACGTCCGGGATCTGGCCGCCTCACCCGATGGCCTCGCCGCGGGGATTTCATCCAAATGCGCAACGACGTGCCATGGTTCGGATCTGGCGGGAGGGTTTTCGGGCGTTGGTTGTGCGCGGTGCCATGGTGGTTACCCTCATCCGGCGGACTGGAGGGATTCGACCGGTCACGGGATCGCCGTCATTTCGAGCGCGACCGGAGGCCTTCCGGCCTGCAGGACCTGTCACGGAGCGAATCTGGGCGGTGGGGCGTACGGCGTCTCGTGCCTCGGATGCCACGCGCTTCCGGACAGCTCCCGTCCGGTGCAGCACAAGCCGAGCCAAACCGGAGCCTGTTCATCCTGCCATGCCTCACTGGCCTCCGATGCGAAGGAACCGCACCTTCTCCTGGCGTCGGCCCCTTCGCTTTGCACGCCCTGCCACACGCAGGGGCGCATCGCCCCGGCCTTCCGGCACTCCCCCCTCACATCCGCATCTTCATGCCTCGGCTGCCACGTCCCGCACGACGGTATCGAGCCAGGGCTTCTGTCGGCCCGGCAAGCCGACGTTTGTTTCTCCTGTCACAACAAGGAAATCACCACGGCACAATACGGAACGACGCGGAACATGCAGGCGATCTCCACCGGAAGCACGAATCTCCATCCCCCGTTCCGAAGCGGAGACTGCGCCGGGTGCCACGACGCACATGGTTCGGCCTACAACCACCTTCTCACCGCGCCGGACCCGATGTTCTGGACGCCGAACGGCGTGGACGCCAGATCATTTTCGTGTTCCGCATGCCACAATACGAATACTTATCTTCTGACGGCCACGTTCCCACGCCCGGCAAGCGTGGTCCGGCCGGTGTCATCGCTCCCAACCCAGTTCGTGGCGTTCGCGACGTCCACTTCGGCCGCCGAAAACCTCCACGCCTTTCACGTGGTCCAGGCCGGCGCAGGGTGCCTGGCTTGCCACGATCCGCACGGAGACAACGACAAGTATCTCCTTCGAAGCTATCTCACGTATCGCGATCCGGGTTCATCCTTCTGGTCGTACTCGGCTTGCAACGGCTGCCACACGGGCCAAATTCCCGCCGACCTCAACTCCCTCTGGTAACTCGCCTTTTTTGGGGCTCTCCCGTAAAACTTGAAATCACCGGCGGAAGGATGATCCGAAATGCGCGTGAACACGAAATCCATGGAGGTCACTTTATGAACGTGAAACGGTTCTTGATCGCGGCTGTTGCGGTTTTCATCGTGGGCCAGTTCTTGGAGTACCTGCTCCACGGCGTTTTTCTTCGTTCCCTGTACGAGAGCACCCAGTCGATCTGGCGCCCCGACATGATGGACAAAATGTGGATGTTCCGTTTGAGCGGCCTCATCACGTCCTTCCTGCTCACGTACATCTTCGTGAAAGGGTACGAAGGCAAGGGCCTTGGGGAAGGCCTGAGATTCGGGATGGTGCTCGGCCTCTTTGTTTCGGTCCCGATGGCCCTATGCACGTACGCGATGATAGCGATCCCGCCGGCGCTGGCCGTCGGGTGGTTCCTGGGCGGGTTTATCGGAACCGTGATCCTGGGCCTCGTCCTCGCCGCCATCTACAAAAAATAAGCGACTCAATTCCCGGCCGTTTCGTTTTTTCTCATCGGGCGCGGCAAGTGCTTTTCATCTTGCCGGTTTCGGCGAGGGCGTCAGCCGTGGAGGACGCAGCCGCCGTCAGATCCTCGTTCATCCGCAGGCACTCGCCGTGGAAGTACCAATACCGGGCCCGGTTCATTCGGGCCGCTTGATCCTCCGGGTCGAGATCCAGGGCCCGGTTCCAGGCATCGAGCGCTTCTGTGTCGCGCTTCGTCGCCGCCAAGAGAACCCCCAAATTCACCCATGCCGCCGGATCGTGGGGCCTTCGTGAGAGGTAATCGCGCAGGAGGCGCTCCCCCTTCCCTTCGTCCTTAAGCTGCGCCCACAAAATCCCCAGATCCCGGAGGGAAGTCTCCTCGTCGAAAACCGTTTTTCGCGCTTCCAAGGCGATGAGAATCCGCCGCGCGATATCCGGATTTCCGGCCTGAACTTCGACTTGCGCGAGCCGGAGCGCCGACAAGTCCTGGGCGGGGTTCAACTTCGAGGCTCTTAGAAACGAGCGGCGCGCCTCCACAAGCCGGCCCGCATCCATCTGCGCTTCACCGAGATTGCTCCACACGTAATAGAGCGAAGGCGACTTCCGGACGGTGTCCTGCCAGAGCGTCAGGGAGTCCGACCAGACGGGTAGCCTCACGTGCGCGCCCCACCCGAGAGCCAGAGCAACCCCCAACCCCAGACTCCACACGGCCGACCTGGCCATGGGGATGGAATCCAGGAGCGCCGCGACGATCAAGCCGGCGCCCAGAAGCGGCATATAAAGGTAGCGATCCGCCATCCAGATCGGGTGGCCGGCGCAGATCGAAGCGACGTACGGAAGATACGTAAGACCGATCCAGAGCACGCCCGCGCGAATCCGCGCGTCACGTTTTCTCGCAGCCCACGCCGCGGCTGTCCAAGCCGCGCACAAAAGAATCCCGAGCCACACCTCCGGCCGGCCGAATCCCCATTCGGGGTGCTGGACGTACCGCGCCGAAAGATTCAGAGGTGCCAGCACCGTCTGCACGGCGTGATGAAACGTTTGAAATGCGGCCGGCCACACGGACGCGGTGTCCGCGAGTGTCGAGTGTTTCACCAATGCCCCCAAATGATGGTTCGCGATGACCACGTAGACGCCCAGGCACAGGCTAGCGCCGAAGAGAGAGAGGAGATTGGTCCCCGGGACCTTCTTGCCCCGTTCCCTAAGAAGCACCCAAACGAGCGGCGCAAGGATGACGGCGGTGTATTTCGAGAGCAGCGCGGCGATCGCCAGGATCCACGCCCGTTTCGGTTTCTCCCGAAGGTAGAGGAGGCATGAACCCAGGGAGAACGCCATCACGAGGAGGTCTTTCCGGCCGCTCACCCACGCCACCGGCTCCACGACCAGCGGGTGCCAGGCCCAGAGAGCCGCCCCGAGCCAGGCGAAGGAGGGACGAACGAACGCTTTCAGGAGACCGTACGCCAGGCAGGCGTTCAAAACATGAAGGGCCCAGTTCGTGAAATGAAATTCCGCGGGATTCCACCCGAAAACCAAATAGTCCAACGCGTACGACACGTCGCGCACGGGGCTGTAATCCAACGCGGTCCCGTTCCACAGGGAGAGCGGGTTCCAAATCTCCAGAACACTTCTCCATGTCAAAGGGTGAAACCAGGGATGCTGCGTGAGAAGAGGCATGTCATCCCAATTCAGGAATCGGAACGAAAGCGTCGGCCAGAAAAGGATGCCCGTCAGAATCGCGAGCGCACCCACGGGCAGGAGTTTGAGAAGCCGCTCTTTCATCAGGCTGCCGGGAACCTACCGGATCTTCCCGGTCACGTAAACGTGCGCGGAGCCGCCGGTTCCGCGGGATAGCGCCTTACCCAGCCCAGTAGCCTCCGCCATTGGGGGACCAGCATGGCCACTAAGATCATCGATCCGCCTACGGCGCCGTGGGTCCGGAACAACTCACCGCCGAGCGTCCACGCGAACAACGCCGCGAACACAGGCTCCAGCGTGAAAATCAAAGCGACGGGCACGGCATCCACATGTTTTTGAGCGATCGTCTGGGCTGCGAACGTGGAGATCGTCGCGAACAAGGCCAGGTACACGATCGTCCATCCCGTTGTGGGTCCGGAAGCCTCCAACGGAAGCCCAAAGAGAATCACTTGAGCGGCGGAGAGAACGAACACCACGAAGAATTGCTGGAAGCTCAGGACGAACGGATCACGATCTCCCCGGACGTATTTCTCCGAAAACAGAATATGGAGGGCCACAACCATTGCCGTACCGAGAGTGAGAAGGTCTCCCCGATTGGCCGATTGAATCCCGCCGGTCAGGACCCACAGCCCCGCCACGGCCAACGTCACGGCCAACGTCTCCTCCACCCGCGGACCGCGTCGGAACCAGAGAAGACCGAACACGGGGACCAACGGCACATATAGGCCCGTGATGAAACCGGAATTGGAGGCCGTGATGATCACCAGGCCGCTCGTCTGAGTAAGGAAGATCAGCCACAAGAGAACGCCGAGAACGAGCCCCGCCTTGAAATCCTTGAAGAGCGCTTTTCCGCGGAGCTTGACGATCCCCGCCGTTACGAGGGAGGCGATGGCGAAACGGTACGCGATCAACGTGACCGGATCGACGCTTTGAAGCGTCCGCTTGACCAGGAAGAACGTCGAGCCCCAGACCACCGCGGCATAGATCAGCGCGAGGATGGAAAGGCAATACGCGCAGTTCAGGCGGCCGGTTTCTTTACCACGCATCTATTGAACACCCACATCAGGAATGCCGACACCGCCGCGAGAAGAACGAACAGCAACCACATGACGCCGGGTTTCCCCACGCCCTTGGGGCCGAAGTGCTGGTATGCCACGCCCGAGAGAAGGCCGCCGAAGAGGTTCCCCAGCGCCACGCACCAGTAGTAATAGCCCATGTACATGCCGGTTTTCTCCGGCGGAGCGATGCGTCCCACATATTCCTGGGACTTGGGACCCGTCATCATTTCCCCGACGGCGAAGATCAAGATCCCGCCCACGACCAGCCACACGCTCACGCCGAAGACGAACAACCCGAAAGCGAGGCCGGTCACCAGCGTGCCCGTGATGATCGTCGTGAGAGCCTTCAGATTTCGGCACAAATGCGAGACGAGGATCTGGATCAGGATGATCGCGAACGCATCCAGGTTGATCAGATGCTCCGGCTTGATTTCGCCGTTCAAAAGGACGGCTTTGTGCCACTCGGACGTGTCGAAGCCAAGCGAGGAGAAGAAACCCGTCACACCGTGAGCAAGCGGCGTCAGCGCCGCGATCAGGCCGCTCGTGTGCGTGTAGTCCCGGATGTATTCGGGAAGCGTGAGAAAGAGCTGGTTATACGCCGTCCAGAATCCGGACATGAGAAGAAGGTAGACGAGATAGCGGGTTTCCCCCGCCTTCATCGGCTTTAAGTACCAAGGGCGATCAGGTTTCTCGCCGGCGGAGCGCAGAATGAAATCCAGGCCGAAATTCGCCACGAACCATACGCCGGCAGCCACGAGGACCTGCGTGAAATCCCACCACTTGGAGCCCAACACAAGCGCCGTCATGATTCCAGCGATGAAGAGGAAGAACCGGGCGTTCCCCACGACCGCCATCATTCCCTCCAGCGTCTTCGCCAGCGATTTCGCTTTCTGCCCTTCGGTGCGGGGCGGTTCCTTGTAGATCAGGAGGCAGATGAGCAGGTTCAAGGCCAGCCAGCCGGAGGAGCAATAGAAGACGTATTTCCAGTCCCATCCTCGCACGACGCCCGCCACGATGGGGCCGAGAAGCCCGCCTACGTTCACCATCCAATAGAAAATCCCGAAGCCCAGCGTCCCCGTTTTCTCGTTCGTGCACTTCGCGATCGTGCCGTTCACGATCGGCTTGAACATCCCGTGCCCCACGGCCACGAACATGTACACCAGGAAAAAGCCCCAGAAACTGCGCGGGATGGAGAGCAGGACGTACGCGGGCGACATGATCAAGAAGGAGATCACGAACATCCGCTTGTAGCCGTACTTATCGGCCAGTGCGCCGAAGAACGCGGGAAAGAGGTACAGGAAGAACGTCACGAGCCCCTGGATGATTCCCCGGTCGGCCGAGCTGAATCCCAACCCGCCGTCGGCGAGGGTTCCGGTGATGTACACGCTGGAGACGGTGTAAAAACCGTACCAGCCCATCCGCTCGAAGATCTCGATCGTGTTCGCGGCCCAGAAAGAACGCGGGAACGACCGCCAAATCGAGGGCTTCGCGTCCATCGGTTACGCCGGTTTTCGCCGCTTGCTGGCGTAGTAGATGCCGAACAACAACGCCACAAACAGCACCAAGCCGAGAACATTTCCCGTGGCGCCTTCGTTGGCGGACCAGAGGAGACTCGAAGCCTTCTCCTCGCCGACAGCTATGATGACGATGGCCGACGCGATTCCGGCCAAACCACCGCCCGCGATGAGACCGCTGGCGATCAGCTGGCCTTTTTCCTCACGCGCGTAGGCTTCTTTCTCATCCTTGCTGCGCTTCTTGAGCAGCCAGGCCATGAACGCACCCAGAAAAATGGACGTGTTGATCTCGAGTGGAAGATAGATCCCCAGCGCGAAAGCCAGCGGGCTGATCTTGAGGACCGCCACGATGATGGCGATCAACGCCCCAATGCCGTACAAAATCCAAGGGACGCCGCCCGCGCTGAAGAAGCCCTTCACGATGGCCGCCATGGCGTTGGCTTGAGGAGCGGGCATGGGATTCGGATGTGCGGGGCTGGCCACGTAGCCGTGCGTTTGGGCCAGAAGGATGATCACGTAAGCCGTGGTTACCGAAGCCAGGATCGCACCCAGAAGGCTCCATACCTGCACCTTCTTCGGCGTGGCGCCGGTCCATTGGGCGATCTTTAATTCTGTGACCATGGTGCCGGACATGGCCAGAGACGTGCAGATGACGCCGCCGATCAGAATAGCAGCCAGCATTCCCGGCTGGCCCGTCAGGCCCATCTTCACCAGCACCAGGCCGGTGATGATAAGAGCTGTGGCCGTCATGCCGCTGATCGGCGTGATACTGATCATGGCGATGGCCCAGGCCGAGACCGCCGAGAACAGGAATGAGATGACCAACACGATCAGAAGCGAGGTCAAACTCAATGTCGTAGCGCCGGGTTGGTCCACCAGAACTCCGAGGCGGAAGTACAAGAAAATAAGAACGGCTACGCCGATGAACATGAGAAGGACTTTACCCATGTCGATGTCACGGTCCGTTCGGCGAGGCTCGCTCCCCGCCCCTTTCTTTCTCAACGAGGTGAACAGTCCCTGCATTCCGGTCGTGAGGGCTTGGTAAACCACCTTACGGAGTTTGAAGATGCTGATCAGGCCGGCCGCGAAGATACCGCCGATCCCGATCTGACGGACAAAGCCCCGGAAGATCGCTCCCGCATCCATTCCTTGAAGGACGTCCATCGCCGGAACTACAAAGCCGTTGGCGGCCAGCGGCCCGCGGATCCATTCCGCGATCCAGGGGAACAGCGGGACGAAAATCCACCAGGACAGGATCGATCCCGCCAGGATGATCCCCGCGTAATTCACGCCGATGATAACGCCCAAGCCGACCATGGCTCCCGACGTCATCATGTTGTAAACCAGCTTCGCGTTCTTCGTGACCGGGTCCAGGATGGGCACGAGGGAAGTCGTGACCACTTCCCGCCAACCTCGGAAGATATAAAGGATGCTGTCAAAGATCAGACCGAACACGCCCCACCAGGCCAGCGTCTTGGCCTGAGCGCCGCCCGCCTCTCCCGCCACCAGCGTCCGGACAATCGCCGTGCCTTCGGGGAACGGGAGCTTCCCGTGCATTTCAGTCACGAAATAGCGCCGAAAAGGAATCAAAAGAAGTATCCCCATCCAGGTACCCAGCAGGGCGACCAGGAAGATCTGAAAGAACTTCGCGTATTGTTCAACGCCCAGAATCCACAGGGCAGGCAGCGTGAAGATCGTACCGCCGATGGCACCGCTCGCCGTGGCGCCGATCGCCATGATGTTCACGTTTTCGAGGACCGTGCTCTTGCGCGGGAAGATCGTGGAGAGTCCGACGGAGATGATCACGATCGGAATCGCCGTCTCGAACCCCTGGCCGGTCTTGAGGGCGATGAAGCCGGCCGCGGCGGAAAAGATCACGGTCATCAGGAGGCCGATGATGACGGTTCGCCAGCTCACCTCCTTGACCGTTTCCGAATCCGTGACCATCGGGACGTACGTTTCGCCCGGTTGGAGCGGACGGAATGCGTTATCGGGGAGTTTTCGGATCTGTTGGTCGCTCACGTTGATCTCCTGCCGTTTGGTTTAAAAGTCGCCTCGCACGATGGCCGAAGCGTCAGATTGTGAATCGGCCGTCCTTCATGATGACGCGCCCGTCTACGGTGACCGTCGGATTCCGCATCACGCCGTCGTTGTGGGCTTTGCTGGCGAATTTTGCCCCTGTCTTGTCGGGATACGGGTCGCCCAGGGCGATGTGAACTCCCGGGAACTTCTCGTCCTGAAGGAGATTCCCGATCAGCTTCGTAAGGCCGACGTTCGTGCCGATCGCGAATTCACCGACGCGGTTGGAGTTCTCGTCGGTTTCGAACGTGTACTTTTCGAACTCCGCTTTCAGCTTCTCGTTCTTGCACTTCACGCTGCCCTTCACGCACCGGCTGTCCTTCACGTCGTACCGGAGGGGCGTCTTTTGGATGTCTCCGTACTTCTCGGTGAAGAAGTCTCCCAGGCATCCGTCCACCACAACCGTTCCGTTGGCGTTCACGGGAGACGTGAAAACCTCCCCGTCGGGCAGATTGCACCATTTCTCGGGGCGGATGTTGCCGTCGCTGATCAGCCATTTCAGGTCCCGGCTGAACTGCGCCGTGATGTCCGTACCCGCCGGTGTGGTCACGCTGATCTCTTTGGCGGAAGCCACCACGTCGTGCACCCTCCGGCAGATCTCCTGGATCTTCCGGTAATCGGCGGCCATACCCTGGCTCATCATCACTTCGGTGAACCCTGGCATGTGGCCGTGGCGGAGTCCGTGTTTTTCGATCACGGCGAGCATCGGCTTTCGAAAGCTTCCCAGCTCACCCGACTTTCCGGCCGCGATGTAGAAACTCATCTGCGCCGTGGAGAGCGCCCCGGCGATCTTTTCTGGGAAGGGGAGCGGGTTGGAGCCGTCGTCGGACCGGGGCCCGAAATCCTCCATCACAAAGAGCGTAACCTTCGCGTTCACGCCGGCGGCTTGGCGTTCCAGCGCTTCCGCCAGATACCGGGTCGCGCGGTCCGTGACGATCACGACCTTTTCACCGGCTTTTACTTTCGCGCAATTCAGAACGGCTTGCCTAGCTCCAGCTTCCACAGCGTTCATAAGTCTCTCCCCCATCAACGAAAGAAATAAGTCTACAGCTTCGGTTCCTCAATTCCAGCTTTGTCGCTGTTTCGACATCGGGCCGTTCTGCCGTCAGCCTGCGTTATTCATCAGACGCCTCGAATGACTACGAAACGCTCAGATTTGTCCGCAGGTCAAGGCGGGCGCCGAGCACAGACCGGAGTTGGCTTGAAATGCCAATGAGGCCTGCGCACAGGCGCCCAACGCAGAGATGCGGCAAATATGACGTTTCCCTCGTGAATAATCAGGGCTATACTCCGGACCGGAAACGAGGCTTCCATGGCTACGCGAGAAAAACTGGCGTCGATCCGGCGTCTCATGCAGCGGGAGGGCCTGACCGCGTATCTGGTCCCGAGCACCGACCCGCACCAGAGCGAATACGTGCCGGCGTGCTGGCAGCGCCGGGCGTACCTGAGCGGATTCACGGGCTCCGCCGGTGACGTTCTGGTTCTCATGAACAGTGCAGGGCTTTGGACGGACGGCAGGTATTTTCTCCAGGCGGAGAAGCAGCTTCAGGGGACCGGTATCACGCTTTTCAAGATGGGCGAGTCGGGGATTCCCACGCTCGACCAATTCCTCGCACAGAGCCTGAAGAAGGGGCAGAAGCTCGGTGTCGATCCTCGGGTGATCTCCCTCTCGGTTGCGGATGCGCTCAAGAAAGCCGTGGAGAGCAACGGAGGCAAGCTGGCGCTCCTCCCCGACAACCTCGTGGACGAAATCTGGCCTTACCGGCCGGATCTGCCCAGGGGCCGGATCCGTGTTCTCCCGGACCGCTTTTCAGGCGAGGCCACAGCCTCCAAACTCAAGCGTGTCCGGGAGGAAATGAGGAAGCGCAGCGCCGACGCGCACGTCCTGACCGCATTGGACGCCGTGGCCTGGACGTTCAACGTCCGCGGCTCGGACGTCGACTACAATCCGGTGGTAGTCGGGTACGGTCTGATCACGCCCAGAACGGCGCACCTATTTCTTTCGCCGGAAAAAGTTCCCCCCGAAGCGAAAAAGAAACTCGGACCCTTCGTTCAAACGCTGCCGTATGCGGAGATCGAAATTGCGCTGCGCCAGTTGGCCAGGGCCAAAGCAAGGGTTTGGGTCGATGGAATCACAGCCAACCGCTGGGTGGTGGACCGTCTACGCGGCGCGACGCTGATCACGGACCGTTCGCCCGTGGCCTATATGAAGGCCCGGAAGAACCCGACGGAGATCCGGGGGATGAAGAAGGCGCACGTCCGGGACGGCGTCGCCATGGTGCGCTTCCTATACTGGCTCGCGGAGAACGTGCCGAGCGGGAGTGTCACGGAACTTTCGGCCGAGACGATCCTGGAGAACTTCCGCCGGCAGGGGGAAAAATTCGTGGGCCCGAGCTTCCGGACCATTTCCGCTTACGGGGAACACGGCGCCATCATCCATTACGAGGCGGACCAGGAGAGCAACGTCCCGCTGCACCATTGGGGGATCTATCTCATCGATTCGGGCGGGCAATACCTGGACGGCACGACCGATATCACGCGAACGATTCTCTTGGGTGGGGCTCCCACGCGCGAGCAGACGGAACAGTTCACCAGGGTGCTTCAAGGCCACATCCGGCTGGCCGAAGCCCGTTTCCCGTCGGGCGTGCGCGGCTTGCGCCTCGATACTTTAGCCCGTGCTCCTTTGTGGGAAGGAGGGCTCGACTACAATCACGGCACGGGGCACGGCGTCGGCGCATTCCTGAGCGTTCACGAAGGGCCGATGTCGGTCGGCCCCCGGTGCACAGGCGCGCCGATGGAGGAGGGACAGATTCTCTCCAACGAGCCGGGCTATTATAAGGAGGGGGACTACGGGATCCGGATCGAGAATACGATTCTTGCGGTCCGGGACAAGGAGTTATCCAAGGGTGATAAGACGTGGCTGCGTTTCGAGACGATCTCGTTCTGCCCGATCGAGAGGCGGCTGATCGACCGCCGCCTGCTTTCCGAGCGGGAGAAGGCGTGGCTCAACTCCTACCACGCGCGCGTGGAACGAACGCTCTCGCCTTATCTCGACTCCCACGAGCGCTCCTGGCTCCACCGCGCCTGCAAGAAGGTGTCGTAAGAGATTCCGGAATCCGGATTCCGGAAACCGGTATCCGGCTCAAGTCAGAACAACGTCGTCGGGGAGTTCGTTGCGGTTTCGCGACTTCGGCGGAAAATGCCGGGCCAGAACGTCACCCACCTTTGAAAGAGCGTCCGAGACCCCCTCGAAAAAGTTTTCCGCCTTGAACGCCTCGCCCATCTCCGCGGCGATCTTTTCCCACGTTCCCTCGGGGACCTTCCGATGAATCCCTTCATCGGCCAGAATCTGAAACTGCCGGTCCCCCACCAGGACGTAAATGAGGATCCCCGTATGCTCCGCAGTCCGGTGCATTCGAAGCCGGTGGAACTCCCGGATGGCCAACTCGTAAACCGTCTTTTTCTTCTGCCGCCAGGAACGCTTTTCGTGAAGTGTGACTCGGATCTCCCCGCGGCTTTTATTTTCCTCCTCGGCGATCCGCTGTGAAAGCCGACGAAGTTCCTCGCGTGTCAGGATCTTGAGCTTGGCCATCTCACCACCCTCCGCTCGCTCCGCCCCCGCCGAACGAGCCTCCTCCTCCGGAAAAACCCCCTCCCCCGAATCCTCCGAACCCGCCGCCGCCAAGGCCTCCAAAACCCCCACCCCAGAACCCGGGGCCACGGCGGTAACCGCCGGACGAAACCCGGTGGCTTCTCACTATGGCCTGGAGGAACAGGATGATAAACAACAGGGGGAAGAGCATCCTAAGAAGCAGCGCTGCTAACGGGTTTCCGGAACCGCGCGATCTCTCCGGCGTCTTGTACTGGCCGATGGCCGCGTTCGCGATCGACGTGAGCCCCGCCTGAATCCCGCCGAAATAGTCCCCCGCCCTGAAGCGGGGCGTGATTTCGTGGCGGATGATCTGATCGCAAACGGCATCCGGGAGAACGCCTTCCAGGCCGTACCCCACCTCGATCGAGATCTTGCGATCGTTCTTGGCGATCAGAAGGAGAGCGCCGTTGTCCTTTCCTTTTTGGCCGGCCTTGTTTTTCTGCGCCACGTCCACGCCGAACTCGCGGATTTCCCGCCCTTCAAGGCTCGGAATCAGGAGCGCCACGATCTGATTCGACGTTTTCGTTTCGAATTCCGAAAGGAACGATTCCAGCTGATCGATTTGCGCCGCCGAAAGCGTGCCGGTCTGATCCGTCACGCGACGGGTCAGCGTAGGCGCCGCAAGCTCGGCCGCCCACGACGGTGCGCTGACCAAGAGCAGAAGTGCCGCCAGGAATCGCTTCACGAGCGGCCTAGAACTTCACTTGGGGCGGCTTCTCGGCGCCGGCCTGAGCCTCGAAATACGCTTTCGGTCCGAAGCCGAACATCCCCGCCAGAACGGCTGCCGGGAACCGGCGGATCGAGACGTTGTACCGTTGCACGATTTCGTTGAACCGCATCCGCTCCACGGAGATGCGGTTTTCCGTTCCCTCCAATTGCGCCTGGAGTTGGAGGAAGTTCTCGTTCGCCTTCAGGTTCGGGTAATTCTCGGCCACGGCCATCAACCGGCTCAAGGCGGAGCTGAGTTCTCCCTGGACTTTGTCAAAGTTGGCAAGCGCCTTCGGATCTTTGAGCGTTTCCGGCGTCACTACCATCTGTCCGACCTTGGCCCGCGAGGCGACGACGTTTTCCAACGTCTCCCGCTCGTGCTTCGCGTATCCCTTCACCGTTTCGACCAGATTTGGCACCAGGTCCGCGCGCCGCTGGTACTGGTTCTGTACCTGTGCCCAGGCGTTGTTCACGCCCTCGTTCACGGATACGAACCGGTTGTACATGGTGACCGAATACAGGGCCGCCACAATGACGAAAAACGCGATGACCCCGAGAACGGAAAGAAGAACGATTGAGGCTTTTGATTTCATGCGGGGGAACTTAATACGCTCCGCCTTTCCTGTGAAGCCATTCGACAACCGCCCGCACGGCCTTCCTATCCCTGCGTTGCCCGTGGATCATTTGGGACTGGCGTCGTACACCGACTTGGAGAAACCCAGGATCGGCACACAAACCATGGGAAGAAAGGCCAGGCCCCACCCGAACAAAGTTCCACGGCCGAAACTGCGCGCGACACCGATATTCACTACCACCCAGACAATCAAGTTCACTCCGGGGATCAGCAACAGAAAGAACCACCAGTCCGGTTTGCCCGCGATCCGAATCCAGACAAGCGCGTGCCAGATTGGGATGAGCGCTTCCCAACCGGCGTGGCCCGCCTTCACGCAGATCTTCCAGAGGCCCGCGATGTTCAACACAAGAACAACCAAAAACGCCATCCAAAAAGGAATCATGACGAGCCAGAACGCATCGTGAGGCGATTTGAGCCACCCCTGGACAGCACCGAGCTTGTTGAACGGAATCTCCCGCGAGTCTACGATCTGCGTCTTCTTGGCTCCCTCTGGGTACAAGAGGACAAACACTTCCACCGAGTTCAATTCTGGCGGGACGCGCACGTTGGCGAGCAGTTCGATTTTACCGGCGCCTTTCGCGATTTCCCGGGATGTCTCTTCCTGCATGACTTTGCTGGAACCTTGAACGATCAGGCTTATGGTGCCCTTCGAGGCACTCGCCAGCTGATACGCCACGGGAAAATCCAAGTTGAGAACCCGATTCCCCCCTTCGGTCGTCAGCTTCGCTTTAAAATCCCCGATGGAGATGTGATCGAATCCCCGTTCAAGGGCAAAACTCCGCGGAACGCTAACAGCCAGCATAAGAGCCAAAACAAGCACTGGCGAGACAAGCTTCGTCACGACCGGGCTAATATACACCTAACAGACTGCGGAAAAACTAGCATCGAAGTCCGCCGCCGGCGCGTCCCAAGCAGAAGAAGGGTTGTTTAGGGGAAGAGGACGAGGCCTCTATCCCGAACCAGGGTCAGAGGCTACTCGAGACCAGCTTGGCTTCGGATTGAAACATCTTTCCTGCAAAATACTGATTGTGCATTCGACACAGGTGCCTGATGTTCTCTTCATTAGATGAGCCACCCGACCAGTACGGATCCATATGGTCGAATTCAAGAAGGTAGCGGCTTTCGCATCGGCGTCCGCTCTTTGAATCGACATATTCACACTGTCCTTTGGATCGATCCCGAACCCTTCGTTTGGCGTCAGCTGCAATATACCGAGTCGGAGGCATGGAGTCGGTTGAGGAATCGGATTCCCTCTTCAACCTTACCGGTAAGGTTAAGGTCTTCTTCTTGTCCTTCCGGCTCGGATCCTTTTGGCTCAGATAGAAGTCGAGACAAGCCGAAAAGAGTTCGGAAACGCTGCAACGGCCTTTCAGGTTCCAGAACCTCTCCATGGCTTGCCGGGTCTCTTCGGTGATCGGGAACCTCACTTCGCTGATCTCCGCCGTGATGGGCCGGACCGTCTCGGAAGGAAGGAGCCTTTCGGGAGATTCTTTAAGCAGGACCTTCTCGGTCTCTCGCTTACTCAATCCCTCAATCCGGTTGACAAGAGATTCCACCTTCTCTGCGGGAACGGGTTTCGCGTAAGACCGCTCCTCCGCCCGGAGGTGCCTTTCCGCCATAGCCGCTTGTGTCAAAGTGAGCTTTCCTCTCTCCAAAGCCGTTTTCGCCTCGTCGCTTCGAAACTTGAGGCGCATGGCCGAGATTCGTTCATAGGCCTGGTTTTCGCTGTAGCCCAAGGCCTTTTGGACGTAGTCCCACAAGGACCCGTAGCCCTTCTCAGCGAAGAGCTTTCTTCGTTCGACCTCATGAAGGTGGGTAAGAAGCTCTAACGTCGTCTGCCGCTCCTTCTTGGCCAGCTCGATTGTCCGCTGGTGTAGCTCGGAATTCGTCAGCGATTCAAGATTCGCGGAAATGGCCATGGCGTTCTCCCTTTTGGGGAGACCCTAACACCTGTTTTTCAAGGCGTTCTTTGGGGTCTCAGAACTGAGATTGCGGTACGAAATGGAGGGTTTCGCGAAAGAAGCGATTACACGTCACCAGCGGAAAATAGGCGCGGCATAAGGGCTTTGTAGAGATTGAGGCTTTGGTTTCAAACAATCCGGGCTCGGGTCAGTCAAGAAAAAAAGATAGAAAAAATCACTCTCGTTCATTATTTTTCCACAAAGTTCCGCGATTTTTTCAACAACCTTACCGGTAAGGTTGCCCGACAAATCTCCCCTCTAAACAACCGCTGAGACTTCTGAAGGTCGTCGGCCGACCGACGAGGGGGTCGCCGACTCCGTCCACCATCACCTGCTCCCAATCCATCTCCCCCTAATCAACTTCTGACATTCCTTCCGAAAACTCCTAGATCCATTGTCAAAACTGGTTCGATCCTAAAGATCGGGTTTTTCAGCAACCTGTTAATCCTTTTGTCTCTTCAGGGTCTGCCCAGCTGCAGCGGGTGCCAGCGGGAAAAAATCAGGATTAAGGTTTGAGGATTGAGGATTGATCCTTAAACGTTTCCGGGCGGGGCGGCCTGAAGAGGGGCTCGTAGTACTTGTAAACCTCTTCCAGATCGATTCGGTTGAAGAAATTCGAGAAACTCATCCATGTGGCCAGCGCGTTCAAATCCTTGAACGGCATCGGGACATAAGCGGGGGAGACAACATGGCCCTCCGCCATCGCCTGGCGGAGAATCGGGATGTCCTCCAGCGTGGCCTTCCCGACGAAGAGGCACGGCAGGAGGTCCACCCTCCCGGCCCGTAAGGCCGTGCGCATGAAGTTGTAGATGAGAATGAAACCCTTCGTGTAGCAGATATCCTTCGTGAACGGGGCTCCGCGCCCGTCGCCCCCTCGATAGATGCGCTCCGTGGCGTGAAAGGCTTCCCAGTCGGAATTCTTCTCGGCGCGAAAAAATTCATAAATCTCCAGAACGTTTGCCCCTTTTTCGGCCAAATGCACCGCACGCAGGCGGTTCACGAGTTTTCGGGCCCGGGACGGAAAGGTCACGAACGAGAAAAGTTCCAGGAGAACGGCCAATCCCTCCTGGATCGCCGTCACACAAGGGGGGCCTTTCGCCAGCCAGGTGGCATACGGCTGTTTCTGGCCGTTCAGGGAAGTCCCGAGATGAACCCACCCTTCGTGCACTTCCAGAATTTGAAGATCGCGCTTGGAAAACATACTGCCGCTCCGGATCTTGACGTAATCCGTCCCCGCGGCGGCGTCTGCCACGATCCCGTCGGACAGGATCGCGCGCACGGGCTGGTCCGGAAAGTAGACCTTGAGCCGTTTGCCCAGCTCGCGGACCGCGGCTTTCGCCGGGATATTCCGCTCAAAAGACGTCCCCGGGCCTTCGTCGTCAAGGTTTTCGAGGATTTCACCCATCTGTTCGCCGAAGCGGTAGGCCTGCGTATGTTCGTCCAGGAACGTGTCGAGGCTGGAACCGTACAGCTGCTTGCAGATCTCGTAGAACTTGGGCGTCCCGCGTTCCTCGAGCATCTGGACCGAAAGCATGTATTGCGAGACGTTTCTCCGAAGGATGCTTCCCAGAGGATCGGCGTCCCCCAAGCGGCGCAGGATCTCCTCATCCAGCCGGGCCAGTTCGTCGAGCTTCTGGGCGGAATGAAAGCCGAGCGGATTCCGCGCATAGTATGCGGGGCCCAGATCGGGAAGCTCCTTGTAGTGGGTTTTCTGAAGGAACGTAAGAACGGTCTCGTCCCACTTGATGGCGTCCAGGATACGAATCGGCCTTTCGGCCTCCAAGAGCTTATCGGAGAGCTCGCGCAGTTCCTTCCGGTACTCCTGCATGGACGAAGAATATCACACCGCGTTTCCCGTGCACGGACGTTGCCACCGCCGGGTTCAACGGGTACCATAAACGTCTCTCCCGGATATGTTGCGGTTTCTTTCGTCGGCACTTTCAATCGGGCTTCTGGCCCTCGCCACCTATGGTTTATTCGCGGCTTCCGGGTCCGGAAGCGCAAAGGACCTCGAGGGTTCCGACAAAGTGGATTTTCTCCTGGAACGCCTGGAAAGTTCGCCGAACTTCAAAGTGAGGATTGCGGCGGCGGAAGCGCTCGGAAAGGTCGCGAACGGGACCGTCGCGGATTGGATGCTTCGCGCATTCCGCAAAGAGAACAATGATGCCGTGCGCCTGGCCACCCTGTATGCCGTGGGCCAGATTCCGGAGGCCCTTATCGTCCCCCCCCTTCTGGAGCTCTCCACACAGGAGCTGCTTGGGGAACAGGAAATCATCGCCCTGGAGCGCATCATCTGGAATTTCCGCAGAGCCGTGGCCGTCTCAGAATGGACGAAAGTTCTTTTGGATTCCTCCAAGCACGAGGAGCGGGCGCTCGCGGCCTACCTGATCGGAATGGTGGCCAACGTCTCCTCGCTCACCGCTCTGATAGCCGCACTGTCCGATCCGGCCCCCACCGTGCGCATGCGGGCGGTGCAAGCCATCGGCCGGATCGGAAGTACCGAAGGAAAGCCTTTTTGCCAGGCTCTGCGCAAGACCGATCGGGAGCCGACCGTGGCCAAGGCGGCCGCGACGTGCGTGGGGGAGATCGAGCTGGTTTTCGCGCACCGAGTTCCACGGGAGAACGCCCGCCGCATCGACCTCAAGATCGATCTGGCGGGTCTCCAACCCAACGCCGTGACACCGGCGCTGATGCGCGCCTACCTCAGCAAAAACGTCAATCCGCGCAAGCTGGAGCGCGTCGTGGCTCAGCTTCGAAAGGAGAAGCCCGAAGCGCGTGAGGACAAGACGATCCGGCTGGTTTGGGACGAAGCCATTCGCAAGACGATCCGCGTGAACGCCGAAATCGTCACCTTGCACAATTTTCCAATGTTCAGTTTGAGCCGGCTTCGGGAGGCCGTGCGCGAACAGGCGGGCATCATCGACCAATGTTATCTCACTGCGCTGAAGAGCAACCCGAAACTCGGGGGCGCGGTTTCGTCCCAATTCCTGATCCTGAATGACGGCTCGGTAGCGACCGTGGAGAGTGTCCGGGCCACTCTCCAGGACCCCAAGGGTCAAAGCTGCATCGTAGATCGCCTGCGGGCCATCCGCTTTCCACAGATCCCCTTCAAATATGTCACAATGAAGTACGATTTCTCGTTTACTCCGCCGAGGGAGGAGAAATACGAATTCGAAGAGACGCCGGCACCGGCATCCAGCGGGCAGGAACCCGGCGCGGAGGATTAAGGGAACAGGACCTTAGGCACCTTTTTCCAACTCGTCCAGGATGGACCGGATGCGATCCAGCTTTGCCGGATCGTCACGAGCGGCATCAACCGCAAGACGGGCTTCCTCCAGCTTCGCCTTTCGGGAATCCGACTGGGACCTGATCATCGAGACTACCTTGCTGAGGGATTCGAAAAATCCGTGAAATTCATCCCGGCTGCGGACGGGATCGAGCGAACGAAGCTCCTTCTTTTCCGCGATGTCCTCCAGATACCGCTGCACCCTGAAGACGGGACCGGCGATCCGATGCGTGATCAGGATCCCGAGCACGAACACGCTTGCGACTTGGAGGAGAAAAAAGCCCCCCAGGAGATAGAGAATCTGCCGGTCCTGCACGGCCACCAATGCCTTCACGTCGACGTTCTGGATCTGAAGGATTTCGGTATTGACCATGGTTTTCCGGTACAGCTCATACCCGAGGGCCGCGAAGATGATCGACGAAACGAGGATCACCATCGCCGTATATTTGAACTGGAAATGTCTATCCACCAGGTAGCGCCGCTGATGAAATCCCGGTTTCCGATCGTCCGTCATGGTCCCGTTACCTCGACTTTCTCCGCCTTCGCTTCCAAGATCGCCCGCGGCGAAAATTCGTACTCCACAATGTCCCGAAACAGGAGCGAAGGCTTGATCCTCCAGAAGCGGTCACTCACGATGACGATGCCCACGGCGATCTGACGTTCCTGGCTCCGGGCATAGCCGACATACCACTCGGTCTTCCCCGGAGGATTCTTTCCCGAGATGGATCCCGTCTTTCCCCCCAACTGTAAACGGCCCAGGATCGGATTCTTCTCGAACCTTCGAAACGAGCGTTGCGCCGTGCCCTCCGTTACCGTGGTAAGCATCATCCTTCTCATATCCCGCGCCGTCACGGCGCTGATCGCCTGTCTCCAGGCACGTGGACGTCCCTCGTACTTCACTTCGCCTTCGGAATCGGTGACTTTGCGGATGACGTACGGTTCCATCATAAGGCCTTCGTTCAGCACGGAGCCGGCCAACATCGCACCGTGAAGCGGGCTCAACGTGACATGCCCGAACCCGGCCGCGGTCCTGGCTTCATCCGCGACGTCATCCTTCGGAATCTGGGCCACACTCGGCGCCAGTTTCAGTTCAAAAGGGATCGAATCGTCGAATCCGAAGCGCCGGGCATAATCTTCCAGAACCCCGCCGTTCACGTTCCGGGCGGCGATTTTTCCGAACACGATGTTCGCGGATTTCGCGAACGCTTTGGCTAGGGTCATCCCGTTCCGCCCTGAATCTCTAAGGACCTGCCGCGGGCCGATGCCGTACATGTTCCCGGAAAAAGAGACCGTGCTGTCCCTGCGATACCCCCCCTCTTCCAAAGCCGCCGAAGCCGTGACCATTTTGAACACGGAGGCCGCGGGAAACGTGGCGCGCAAAGCCAGGTTGTCGATGCCGGGCTCTTTTTCGGAATGCGACCCCAGAGCCAGAACTTCGCCTGTCGAAGGATCCAGGACCGCGACGCCGGCCCAATCCACCTTATTCCGCTTCAGTTCCTTCTGAATGAAACGCTGGAGATTACCGTCCAGCGAGAGATCGATCAGCCAGGTGTCACTCCCCCGCGCCACCCGCAATTCGGACGGTCCATCGAGTACGGCTCTCGGATCCACCAGGTCGTTTAGAGCCAGCTTCTCGCTCGGGTTTCCCGAACTCAGCACGCGCACCGGGGACGGCGCTTCCTCCGAAGCGCTGAACCATTGCACGCCGAACAGAAGATACACCGCGCCCGCGAACCCTCCGGCCCCCAGAAGGACGGCCGATCGGAGGCGCCGCTTGCGGCGGGGATCCAACGGCGGCGACTTCAGGGTCGTCTGAAACTCTCTCCAACTCACGGTGTTCCTGTGGTAGAAAATCTAGCATAGATGGAGTTGATCCTCTACCACTTCGAGTCGTGTCCATACTGCGAAAAAGTCCGGCGCGCGATCCGCGAATTACAAATCCCC
>JAZDIZ010000052.1:0-4417 GCA_043804515.1 Pseudomonadota bacterium
ATCGCTCTCCGCCGTCCAGTTAGCCGCAGCGCTCAGGCCCGAGGCCGACCCGTGATACACCCACGCGCGGCCCTCGTTGTCCTGCCCGTTGTCATACCCATAAGCCCCCACAATCACATCGGCATACCCGTCCCCGTTCACGTCCCCCGCCGTACCCGCCGAGTACCCGAAATAGGCGCTCCCCTGATCGCTCTCCGCTGTCCAATTGGCGGTCGCGCTCAGACCCGAAGCCGACCCATGATAGACATACGCCCGCCCCTCATCCGTCTGCCCGTTGTCGTAGTTAACCGCCCCCACGATCACGTCGGCGTACCCGTCCCCGTTCACGTCCCCCGCCGTAGCCACAGTATAGCCAAACAATGCGCTCGCCTGATCGCTCTCCGCCGTCCAGCCCGGCACCGTCGCCAGCCCCGCCCACGCCGGCTTCGCGCACAACCCCGCTACACACAGACCCACCAGCATCAGCCGCCTGAAATACATTCCGGTTGTCTTCATCGCCTGCCTCCGTTCATGGTTTCTCCTGCGTTCCATTTACATCCTGTTTCCTCTTCATAAATTGCTTGCCCCCTGCTTCGTCCCGACGTGGCATCGGGACTACGCAGGGCAGGCGCTAAATTCGCGAAAGGTTTCATGTCCTTTTGTGCTTCTCGTGGCTAATTCTTCTCCTTTTTCTTCCGCTTTCCTTCGTGACCTGGTCCATCCGTTAGGACCGTCGCCGCTTCCGGAAATTCTCCGATTTCGGCTTGACTTACCGACACAATTGCTTAATTTGGACTCCAAAACTCCATTTAGATGTGATTTATGGAAACTATAAGTCGTTTTTTCGGCCCGCCGAAAGGCAGTTTTTTTCTGTTTGGACCCAGAGGAACGGGTAAGTCCACCTATTTGCGCCGGCAATTTCCTCAAGCGCTTTTTCTGGACCTTCTGGATCCCGAACAGGTTCGTCATCTCGTGGCCGCGCCTGAGCGTCTGCGCGAAATCGTGGCCGCGCATCCGGAAGCCCCACAGATTGTCATAGACGAAATCCAAAAAGTCCCTGAATTGCTGAGTGTCGTTCATACCCTGATCGAAGAACGCAAGGAACGTCCATTCATCCTGACCGGCTCCAGCGCCCGCAAACTGAAGCGAAGCGGAATTGATCTGCTGGCGGGGCGCGCTCTTCTGAAGACACTCCACCCCTTTATGGCATCGGAACTGGGTTCGCGCATGGACCTGGGGAGAGCCCTGCGGGACGGCATGTTGCCCGTCGTGTGGGATTCGAATGAGCCTGAAGAGACCCTTCGCTCCTATGCCGCGCTCTACATCCGGGAGGAAGTACAGGCCGAGGGACTTGTCCGCAGAGTCGGCGATTTCGCCCGATTTCTGGAAGCGTCCGCGCTGTCTCATGCCTGCGCGCTGAACGTGAGCAACATCGCCCGGGAGTGCGGTGTGGAAAGGAAAACGGTCGAAGGGTATGTGAGTATTCTTGAGGACCTGCTCCTGGCCTGGCGCTTGCCGGTATTCGCAAAGAAGGCCGCGCGCCGGATGACGGCTCATCCCAAGTTCTACTTCTTTGACGCGGGCGTATTCCGTTCGTTGCGTCCACGCGGGCCGTTGGATCGGGCCGAAGAAATGTCGGGACAGGCGCTCGAAGGGTTGGTGGCCGAACATCTGCGCGCATGGATCGCCTACACGGGGGGAGACTGGGTCCTCTCCTACTGGCGAACGGCCACCGGTCTTGAGGTGGACTTTGTGTTGTATGGAGAAAACGGATTCTACGCCTTTGAAGTGAAGAGATCCCGGAGCATCCAACCCGCCGATCTGCGCGGGCTGAAGGCTTTCCGCGGGGAGTATCCGGCATGTCAACCCGTCCTCTTGTATGGAGGCAGGGACAGGCTTGTGCGCGACGGCATTCTCTGCGCCCCGGTCGAAGAATTCCTCGTCAACCTCAAACCCGGAAGAGATCCGGTTTAGCGCCTTTCCCCCATTCATTCTACTCTCCAGAACTCAGGCTTCATCCCTCATTGACCCGATCTCCGGTCCTGCCGTATTTCTTGTTTGACAGATTGTCATGATTCTACATAATGTTATTGAATGCTGAAAGGAGCCCGGTCATGGCTATAAGCATCAAGAATGAAGCGGTCGAGAAACTCGTCCGGGAAGCCGCGGCGCTGGCGAACGAAGGCTTGACGGACACTATCCTGCACGCGCTTGAAGTTCGTCTGATGCAACTCAAGGGCAGGAGCACCGCAACCAGCACGGTCGAAGAAATCATGGCCATTTCCCATCGCTGTGCCTCGATCCCGGACGAAGACACTCGGTCGCCTGACGAATTGCTCGGCTACGACGGCATCGGAGTGCCTCATGGTCATTGATTCCTCCGCAATCCTCTGTATTCTCCTCGGGGAACCCGAAGCCGGGGACTGCGCCCAAGCGCTCGCCGGAGCGGGCCGATGCGTGATGTCGGCCTTTTCCCTGCTCGAAGCCGCCTTGGTCATTGCCGCCAAGAAGGGCCCGGCCGGCGGCCGGGAGTTGGACCTCCTCGTGCACAAGGCCCGCATCCAGGTGGCGGCCCTGACACCGGAGCATGTGGAGCTGGCCCGCACAGCCTGGCTCAAATACGGCAAGGGACGACATGCCGCTGGACTCAACATCGGCGACTGCTGTTCGTACGCGCTGAGCAAGTACATCGGCGAGACGATTCTCTTCAAAGGAAACGACTTCTCCCAAACGGATATTGACGGAATGCGGTTGGCGTAGCCACCTGCCGGGGCAGGTGACCCACCCGAATGCGCCGACCATTTCATACACATATCCATATCCATCTCCTGGCCATTCCCCATCTCCCCAAACGCCCGCGCCATGCTCCATGCGATCCGCGTTCCGCGTTCATCCTTCATACTTCTCTCACCACCCCCTACGGGGCGAGCCGACCACAACGCCCGCCACAACGGGAGTACCAATCGGGGTCCGAGAACGCCGCGTAGTAGCGGTCCGAGGCGCGTACGGAGGACGCAATAATAAACCAATTGCCGCCCCGATAACCCGCCCCGCTTTTTCCGCCCATGACCCGATCTCCGGTCCTGCCGGAGACCTCCCGGCCGACTCCGGAATCGCCCCGCCGGCGTATCCGGAACCGGCGCTCGTTTGTTCTCCTGGCGCTCTCCGGCGCCAGGACGGACCAGGGGCCGGGTGGTACACCGGCCCGTTGGCCGCCGGACCTTGATCCGACCGCTGCAACCGAACCGGCTTTGACTGCTCTCAACCTCATGACTCCATGCTCTTTCGTCCGCCATGCGCCGATCCGCCTCCAGCGGAAACTACGAAACACGCTAAATTCGCGAAAGGGATTGGTTAACGAACCGCTCATGTTCGAGTTTCGGGTAATGCCCGAAGTT
This sequence comes from Pseudomonadota bacterium, assembly GCA_043804515.1. Taxonomy (GTDB): domain Bacteria; phylum Bdellovibrionota_G; class JALEGL01; order JALEGL01; family DATDPG01; genus JAZDIZ01. Next base: position 3,378 of record JAZDIZ010000052.1, read on the forward strand.
AACCAATAGCCCCAACTCCTTGCCCGTTGCTTTCAGGTAGTTGATCGCCTGGGCTCGGTGCTCGTCCACCAACTGCTTCACAGCCTTGATCTCAACAACGATCTCGCCAAAACAGAGGAAATCCGGTTCGTAAGTCTGTTTCAACTCCCGTCCCTTATACGCAAGTTTGAGGCGAGGTTTCTCGATGAACGGCAGACCCTGCTCGGCGAATTCCAAGGCCAGGCATTCCTGATAGACGGCCTCCAGGAAACCGTTGCCCTTCTCTTTGTACACCTCAAAACAGGCCCCGATGATCTTGTGGCTTTCCTCCCTAAGCAGTATCTTCACTCCCATTTTCGCGCCTTTCGCGTGTTTCGTAGTTAGATCCTTCTGTTCCACTTCAGCGCTCCAGGTGCAGGCTGTACCGCGCTCCTTCACCCCGGAACCGACGACCGCGCGCCAACGTCGCCTTCGCCGCGGCAAAAAGATTCTCCACGCCGATCACCTGCTCATACAAGTCTTTCAACGCTCTCATTTCATCCGATCCTTTAACTACGAAATGCGCTAAATACGCGAAATGGTCCTATAACTTCCTTCCTTTTTCGCGCCCTTCGCGCTTTTCGTAGTTCCCTTCCGTCTTCGGCAGGGGGCTGCGCCCCCTGCACCCCCAAGTATCCAAGCACCAAAGCACCACCCCCTACGGGGCGAGCCGAACGAAACGCCCGCCGCCAGTGTAGTTCCGCGCGACGGCCGTGCGCGCCGCGCGGGAGCGGTCCGAGGCGCGTAAGTCGTCCGCAGCATCGGCCCAATAGCCGCCCCGCACGCCCGCCCCGCTCGCGCTCGTGCCCGGCCAATTCGATACGTCCGCGTCTCCTCCCGCCGTCAGCGCTCCGTTGCCGTGCAATCCCGTGAACGCCCGTCCATCCGCATTCCCCACCGTCACCGGCCGCTCCCACAAGCTCCCGCTCAACTCCAGCATCCCGTAGCACCCCGCCCCCACTTGCCACCGGCTTCCCGTCCCCATCCCCAGACAACCCACCCGCATCGGCCCCTGTACCCCC
>JAZDIZ010000053.1:0-13168 GCA_043804515.1 Pseudomonadota bacterium
TGGAGCGACGCCTTCCGGCGGCTCCAAAAGAACCGGGCGGCAATGCTCGGCGCATTTGTGATGCTTCTTCTCTTTCTGGCCTCCTTTCTGGGGCCTTGGATCATCCGGGCGGTCTGGGGGTACACGTACGATGCGCAGAACTTGGCGTACGGAGCCAAACCTCCCACCTGGACGCACTGGTTCGGAACGGATTTTTACGGACGGGACGTTTTGACGCGCGTCATGTACGGCGGCCAGATCAGTTTGACGGTCGGGATCCTGGCAGCGCTCGTGGCGGCCACGGTCGGAACCGTGTACGGGGCGCTGGCGGGCTATATGGGCGGCCGCGCCGACGGTCTTATGATGAGGGCCGTGGATATCCTCTATTCCCTTCCCTACATGTTCATCGTGATCGTCCTGGTCACGCTGTTCGGTAAAGACATCCGGCTTCTCTTCCTGGCGTTGGGGTTCGTCGGGTGGCTCATGATGGCCCGGATCGTGCGGGGGCAAGTCATGAGCTTGAAAGAAAGGGACTTCGTCCTGGCCGCGCGAAGCGTGGGGGTGCGCACACCGGCCATTCTCTTCCGGCATCTCATCCGGAACACGCTCGGCCCGATCGTCGTGTATTTCACGCTCACGGTTCCCGCGATGATCCTCCAAGAGGCGTTTCTCTCCTTTCTCGGCCTGGGAGTTCAGGCGCCGCGGCCCAGCCTGGGTGCGCTCATCAACGACGGGGCGGCCCAAATGGTGATTTTCTGGTGGCAGCTCGTGTTCCCGGGCGTCGTCATGGCCCTTCTTCTTCTCTCGTTGAACTTTCTGGGGGACGGACTGCGCGACGCGCTGGATCCGCAGACGAAGACATGAGAACCGAGCCCCTTCTTTCCGTCCGTGATCTGCGCGCGTACTTCCATTCCGACAACGGCCCGGTCAAAGCCGTGGACGGCGTTTCGTTTCACGTGAACCGGGGCAAGGCTCTGGCTATCGTGGGTGAAAGCGGCTGCGGAAAGTCGGTGGCCAACCTCTCCATTCTGCGCCTGATTCCCCGGCCTCCGGGATACTTTCCCTCCGGCGAAGTTCGTTTCGGCGGGAAGGATCTTCTTCGGATCCCCGAAAGAGAGATGCGGGCGATTCGCGGGGACCGGATTTCCATGATTTTCCAGGACCCGATGACGTCCCTCAATCCTTTCCTCACGATCGAGCGGCAGCTGACGGAGGTGTTGGAAACGCACAAGGGGATGACGCACCGGCAGGCCCGAACGGCGTCGGTGGAAATTTTGGGACGCGTCGGGATTCCGGATCCGGCGGTCCGGATCCGCCAGCATCCGCACGAATTTTCGGGGGGGATGCGCCAGCGCGTGATGATCGCCATGGCGCTCCTTTGCGAGCCGGAGCTTCTGATCGCGGATGAACCCACTACGGCGCTGGATGTGACGATTGCGGCGCAGATTCTTTCGCGGATCGACGATTTTCGGCGGGAGCTCAAGATGGGGCTCATTCTCATTACCCACGATCTGGGGATCGTGGCGGGCATGGCCGACCGCGTGCTGGTCATGTACGCGGGAAAAGTGGTCGAAGAAGGGATCGTGGATGAAATTTTCGGGGCGCCGAGGCATCCGTATACCGCGGGGCTGTTGAAAAGCCTGCCGAAGTTGAAGGGAAAACGCCGGGACCGGCTGGATCCGATCCCCGGAATGCCTCCGGATCTCTCGAGGCTTCCGGCGGGGTGCCCGTTTGCCCCCCGGTGCGGGTATGCGACGGAGCGCTGCCGGGCGGAATATCCCGATCGCGTCGAGTTCGGCGTGGGACATTGGTCCGCATGCTGGGAGGCGAAGAAACTGTGAACGGGAACGGCGCATTCCTCTCGGTGCGGGATTTGTCCGTCCATTTTCCCGTGACACGCGGGCTTTGGGTTCGAAAGCGGATCGGCGTGATCCGCGCCGTCGACGGGGTCTCGTTCGATGTCCAAGGGGGAGAAACGCTGGGGATCGTAGGAGAGAGCGGGTGCGGAAAATCCACGCTCGGCCGCGCGCTTCTGCAGCTGGCGCGGCCGACGTCCGGCAGCGTCCTCTTTAAAGGGCGGGAGCTGACGGACCTGTGGAGCGAACGCTGGGGGGGAGGCTGGAGCTGGGGGAGGGAGCTACGGGATCTTCGGAAAAAAATGCAGATGATTTTCCAGGACCCGTACGCGAGCCTGAATCCCCGCATGACGGCGGAGGCGATCGTCGGCGAACCCCTGGAGGCGTTCCGCATGTCCCGCGGGGCCGCGTTGCGCGCACGAGTCGCGGATCTTATGGCGAAGGTAGGCCTGGACCCCCGTTTTGCAGGGCGCTATCCGCACGAATTTTCGGGCGGCCAGAGACAGCGGATCGGAATCGCCCGCGCTTTGGCTCTCCAACCGGAACTGATCGTGGCGGACGAGCCGATCAGCGCCCTCGACGTGTCGATCCAGGCGCAAATTCTCAACCTGCTGAAGGAACTTCAGAGGCAACTCGGCCTCACGTTGATCTTCATCTCCCACGATCTGGCCGCGATCCGGCACGTCAGCGACCGCATCGCGGTCATGTACCTGGGCAAGGTGGTCGAGCTGGGGGATTCGGAATCGGTGTGCGAGTGTCCGCTTCATCCGTACACGAAAGCCCTTCTCTCGGCGGCCCCGATTCCCGATCCGGCGCTGGAAAAATCCCGATCGCACGTCCGGCTCTCGGGCGAAGTTCCAAGCTTGCTTCATCCCCCGTCCGGCTGCCCGTTCCACCCACGATGTCCCGAACGGATCGAGCGCTGCTCGTCCGTCGTACCGTCTCTGGATCCGATGCCCGACGGCCGCCAAGTCGCATGCATCGTCGCCACGGGAAAACAGCAGCCCTAGCTCGAGTCATTCACAAGGAACCCCGCATGTTTTCTTTTTTTTTCGCCCTCAGCGAAGCCGCTCGATCAACCGGGTGAAACGAACGGGGTGTCAGATCCCTCGTTAGGAGACTTCACGCGCCATCGAAACACTTCCAGCGGGGGTGGACCAGTGCCGGAGCGGAGGTCAGGCGCAGGATCGCCGGGGTGGGCACACCCAACAGTGGGTGTCCACCGGGATGCGACCCGTGCCACGGTGCGACGGCAATGGGCCCCCCCCGCCCAAATCCATTTAGCTGGTGATTAATCTGAGTTAAGGCAACCGGCAGCACTTGGGGATCTCGTTGCGGACGATGTCGAGCGCCTGGCGCGTCTTTTCCATGAAATCCGCCGTGCTGCTGATGATGAACCGGCGCGGATGCCCCTCCCAGATCTGTTCGATCCTTCGATCGAGTGCGAGAGCCTCCTGCGGCGTCTCGATCCGGATAGGGTTGTCGGCGTTGTAGCCGGAGTGCTCCAGCGGCGTCCGAAGATGGATCACGACGCTGTACCTTTTGAATTCCTTTTCGCGGGTGCTTTCAACGTCCCGCCAGAAATGGTCCTCCGAGTCGGGCCAATACGCCAGGCCATCCAGCGTGCCGCGGTCACAGAGCGCGAGGGCATGGTGCGCCTCCTCCGCAACCAGCCATTCCAGCTGCTGGGCCACGCGGAAGATCGAACGTTGGACGGCTTTCACTGCCGTGGGGGTCGGTTTGCGGATGAACCCGCCGCTGTACACGATGCTCGCGGCCTCCGGGAGGACGGCCACGTGGTGGCAAAACGTGCGTTTGGCCACATCCAGAATCGCGGTCTTTCCGGCGCCCGGACCGCCTGTGAACACGATCGACTTACATTCATGGCTGGACCGCCCGCAGCCGCAACTGAACGTTCCCTCGTGGCTCATGGCGTGCCTTCTTATCTCTTTTCCACATGAAGTCGAGTGTTTGAAAAAAAACGGGCCTCGTGCCATTCAACTTACGTTTTCGCCTGAAATAACATAGACTTATTCCCGCATTGAAGCGCCAGAAGCTCGTATTTATTGTCCTCTCGACGCTTTTCGCATTGACCGTGGTTTTGGTCATTGCCTGGAGGCCTGCGCTGAACCGGACGCTTCGCCGTATCTTCATTTCGGAGGCGAGCCGCCGGCTGAATGCCCAGGTGTCGCTGAGCGAATTCCGTGTCTCTCTGCTGCCGCCGCGGATCGTGATCGAGGGATTGGAAGTAAAAAGGGAAAAGGGGCCCTTGCTGTACATCGGTGTCCGGCGCGCGTCGATCACCGCGGGTACGGCGCCGATTTTCACCGGCAAACTGCTTCTGAGCCGCGTCGAGATTGATGAACCATCGCTTCGGATCGATCTCAGTTTTCCGGAGGAAGAACCATCGAAGCCTAAGCAACGAAAGTTCCAATTTCCCAGCCTGACCGGGAAGCTCCCGATGCAAGTGGACGAAGTGGACGTGCGGGGCGCCAACTTGAACGTGAGGCTGCCCGGCGAGGACGTGAGGCTCAGCGTTTCGTCCGGAAACGCTTCGTTTCACGGTGGCGCGGGACGAGAGGCATGGACCTGGAATGGAGGAGGCTCGCTCAAGCACGGGGACAAGACGCTCGCCCTGGATGCCGTGGAGATCCGGGCCTCGCGGAGCGGCTCGACCGTGGATCTCGAAAAATTCGTCCTTCGCACCGCCGGCGTGACGGCCACGGTCGAGGGAAAGGCGTATCCGGCGGCCGACCTTCGGTACCGCGTGGACGGCGATCTTACCGCGATTGCGCAGGCGCTCCGGGGGTTGGATCTCTGGCGTTCGGAAAGAGAGGTCGTAGGCAACCTTCGGAGCGGCGGGCGCTTGACCGGTCCTTGGAACGATTTCAGGTTTTCGGGGGACCTTTCCGTCGAGCATTTCCGAATCGATCGGCGCCCCCTGCCGTCCGCCTCCTTTTCGTTCCGCGCGACGCCGCGCTATGTGGAGTATGTCCGGGGGACCATTTCGATGGAACGGGGCGGGGAAGTGCGCGTCTCCTTGGGTGCGATGAAGCCGCGTCAGCCCACAAGCTATGAGGTCGCTGCGGACAAACTCGTTCTGGAGGACCTCTTCCGGATGATCAGCCCCGAACGCGATCCTCCCCTGACCGGCACTGTGAGCGGAACAGCCGGTGGGTCGTTCACGACAAATCCTCTCGACTTGAAGGGGAACTACGTGTTCCGGACGCCGCGTCTCTCGGTTCGAGTCGCGCAGAATGTCCGCACGTACCTTCCGCTGGAATTCCGTTCCGTCGAAACCGCGGGAAGGATTTCTTACAGGAAGGAAGGAGGATTTGCGCTGGAGGCGGGAGAGGTCAAGTCCGAGGGAATCCGAGGCGTATATCGTTTCGGTTTTCAGGGGAAAGGCGAAGCCGAGGCGGAATGGAACGCCAATGTGTCCGATGTCGGGGGAGCATTCGAAAAGACGTATCCCATTTCGGGGGACGGAACCGTAACGGGCGGCATGAAGGCTCGACAAGGCGTTGTCCGGGTGGAGTTGGTTCTCCGGCTCGCCAACCTGGGATATGGCTTACACGGACCCCTGCCGTTAAAAGGGAGCATCGTATTTAAACGCCACGTTGTGTCCCTGGAGGGATTCGAATTGGGAGCGGAGGACCGGGGGCCGTACCTGGCGATGAGCGGCGTTTTTCCATCGGGTTCGGATACCCCCTTGAACCTTGAGGCGGATCTCAAAACCTTCGATATCGGTTGGGTGGCCGCCGTGATTTCGAGGCGATTTCCGGTAACGGCACCGGTTGCGGGCGCCGGAAACGCCGATATCCGGCTGGCGGGACCCGGTGACCGGCTCCACGGCTCGATGCGGTTGGCCTCGAAAACCCTCAGCTTCCGACGCTTCCCGTTGACGGATGTGGACGTGCTTTGTGATGTGGAGGAGGGCCAGTTCATCTTTCAAAAGGGCAAGGTCAGCGGGGAGGGCAGTTCGGCGAGCTTGAATGGTGTCGTCGGCCCGACGGGGTTCCGAGGCTTCAGCGTCCGTTCGGTGAAGGTGCCGTTGTCCGTGTTGGGCGTTCCGAATCTGCTTCTGCCGCTTGCGGCGAACGTGGACGGTTTGTTCACGCTGAACGGCGTCACGCATGATCCGGACGTGGATGCCTCCGCAGTCGGCTTCGTTCCCAAGGAGGGGGAAGGGTTCGAGAAGACGGCGGAGGGGAGAGCCCAAGGAAAGCTTTCCGATCTGGCTTGGTCCCTGGACGTGAAATCGGGAACATTGAAAGGGGAGGGGCGGCTAGGCCTGGCGCCGTCAGGGGCCTTCGACGGGAAGGGGGTGATCGCGGGATTCGCGCTCACTCCGTGGATCCGGGAAGGGACGCAATCCTCGGTCAACGGGGAGTGGAAGGTCTCGGGCCGTTGGGGGAATTGGAAGAGCTGGAACGGCCGTTTGGCGGTTTCCACCGCGTCGCTTTCAAGAGGGGATTGGAACGTCGCGCTTTCCTCTCCTGTCGAAATCGGCCTTCGGGAAGGGAAGCTTCACACGGAGGGTGCCGGGTTGAAGGGAACCGCGACGGACCTGACATTGAAAGGGGATCTCGGGCTGGATGGGGAGGTTCGCGCGGAACTGAACGGCCGACTCTCCCTTGCGCTTCTCGCGTTGTTGCACGCCGGCGTCACGCGGGCGGACGGAAATGCGCAAGTCGCCGCTCTTGTAACGGGGAAACTTCCCGGCCCGCGAATGACCGGAACCTTCTCGCTGAGCGGAGGGCTCCTGCAATTTCGGAATTTCCCTCAGACGGTCGACAACATCTCGCTCAAAGGTTCGCTGGATCAGCAAAGACTCTTCATCGATGAGCTGAATGCGAATCTGGGAGAAGGGTCTCTGAAAGGGCGTGGAACGCTGACGCTCGGTGGAAGCCTTGAGGCGACCACGGTTCTGATCGAAGGGGATTCCCGACGCCTTCGTCTCCGCTATCCCGCCTGGATTTCCTCCGTCGTCTCCGGTCCCTGGTCGCTTTCGGGGCCGGTGGCTCACCCCCGTCTTCGGGTGGACTTCCTGGTTCATGAAGCCGTCTACAGGGACAATTGGGACTGGCAAAGCAAGATTCTGACGTTCGGACGGCATCCGAAAATCGCACGCGCCACCCGACCGGAAGAGGAGCATCTCCTTCTCGACCTAAGGTTTCGCTCGGAGGGGAACAGTCTTGCCGTCCGGAACAACCTGGCGACTGCAGCCATGCACGGGGATCTGCGGGTCGTGGGGTCGGACCAGAACATGGGCCTTCTGGGAAAGATCGAGCTTGCGGAGGGAACGGTGACGTTTCTGGACAACGTGTTCAATGTCGCCAACGGCTACGTAAGCTTCGAGAGCGAACGGTCGATCCGGACCATCTTCGACGTGACGGCCAAGACGCGGGTCAAGGATGTGGAGATTTCCCTCAACATCCGCACGCAACGAGAGGAAGTCGTGGCCTTTCTTTCGAGCCAGCCGCAGAAGGAGGAGACCGACCTCGTGGCTCTTTTGACCCTGGGCGTGGACGTGCAGCAGCTTTACAGCGGCGGCCCCAATCAGAGCATCTCCACGGTCGTAGCGCCCGCGGTCCTGACGGCTCCGTTGCAAGGGCGCCTGGAAAGCGGCTTGAAGCGGGCCCATTTGATCGATACGTTCCAATTTGTCCCGTATTTTTCCGACGTTTCGAAAACGACCGGCCTGAAGATGGTCGTGGGGAAGGATCTTTTCCCGCGGGTCCGGGCGCTCTACTCGACGGACATTCTGGACTTCACGGCGGACAACAACATCAAGTTGGAGCAGCAGATCAACCGGCACATCTCGCTGCAGCAAGGCGTGGACGACAGCCCGGACAACGTGCACACCCGGTTTGATGTGGGATTCGACGTGGAGTTCAAGTTTGACTTTTAAGGGACTCTCGCTCGTGTTGTTGCTGCTTTCGCTCGCCGCGGCTCCTGTCCAAGCGGATTCCTTCGAAGGCCGCAAGATCGCGCGGATCGAAGTGAAGAGTTCGGACAGCACTCAGATCCAATCCTTGGAGGAGTTCTTTCGGGCCGAGATCGGAGATGTTTTCTCAGCCGATCGGGTCACGAAAGCGATTCGCAAGGTCTATGCCGGGCGTTCGATTTATCAGGTGCGGGCCACGGAAACAGATGCGGGCGATCAGGTGGTCGTTACGATCGACGTGGATTCCAAGCCCACGGTGGAAGCCATCGAGTTCCGGGAAAACGCCTCCATTCCGACGGCCGAGCTTGAGGGGCACATCGGCGTCACGGTGGGGGACTCGGTAACGCCGGAAACGCTCGCGGAGTGTCAAAAACGGCTTACCGAATACTACACATTCCGGGGTTTTACGGCCTCCAAGGTGAACGTGAGTTCCGAAAAGGCGGAAGGAAGCAAGATCCGGATTCTGGCGAGAATCGAAGAGGGAACGCCTTGCACGATCGAGTCGGTCCAATTGAACCTGACGAAGCCCGTGATGAAGCCGGGGGAGGCGCTCGCGCTGATGGGGATTTCGAAAGGAGGCCGGTGTGACGGCGAGGAAATCCGGAGCGGCGTGCGCCACCTGGAGCAGACCTTGCGCAAGAGCGGCCGCCTGGCCGTCTCCTATCAAGATCCGGTGGTGGAGTATTCGGAGGACCGGAAACGGGCCCGTATTACGGCTGAAGTAAATCCCGGTTCGGTAATCCGCGTCGTTTTCCGCGGGAACACGTTCGCGTTTGAACGCAACGCGGTGCTTGAAAAAACGGTGGCTCTCGAGGAGGAACGGCAGTTCAGCCGCGGCTGGATCGAAGGAACGGCTATCGATGGGATCCAAACCTTCTACCGCGGAAGAGGTTACCCCGACGTCAAGGTGGCCGTGGACGACGCTATCGACGAGTCCGCGGATGTCCGGACGATCACATTCCGGATCGACCGGGGAACGAAGATGTGGTTGGGAGGAGTTTATTTCAAAGGGGATCACGCATTGGGCTTGAGTGATCTCCGCGGCGCCTTTTTTGATTCCGCGGCCCAAAGCATTCGAGAAGGAGCCTTTGTCCAGATGGACCTGGATTCAGGCGCCCAAGGCGTGATCGCTCTCTACCAATCCAAGGGATATTTGCGGGCCGATATCTCCCAACCGCAGATTCGGACCGACGCAAAAAAACGGAAAGCCTACGTAACGTATGAGGTCCGTGAGGGGGAACAGACGATTCTTTCGGAATATCGGATCCTGGGGAATCAGCTGTTCGACAACGCGGCGATCCAGGACTGGATGAAGCTCCGGCCCGGCCAGCCTATGGATCCCGTCGCGCTCGAGAAGGCGGCGGGCCGGATCGAGGAACGCTACCACGAGAAAGGATACAAATTCGCATCCGTCTCGGTTCCCAAGATCGGCCAGCTCCCCGCGGGTCCGGCCGCGTACCAGATCGACGTTCACGAGGGGAGCGTCGTGGAATTCGGCCAGGTGATGATCCGAGGGAACCTGCACACGAACGACTCGGTCATCCGGCGCGTGGTCAAGGTCCGGGAAGGCGAGCGTTACAGCCCCGAGGCCATCCGGGAGACGCGGCGGCGGATCTCCGAACTCGGATTTTTCACGCAGCTTGCCATCGAGGAAGTCAATTACGACCCTTCCACCGGCAGGGAGGACGTGGTGATCACGGTGGAGGAGAGAAAGAAGCGCTCGGTTCGCTTACGCCCGGGCTATTCCACGGAAAAAGGGGTCCGGATGGCCGCGGATCTCACGTATCTCAATATCGCGGGAACCGGGAGGTCCGCCACTGTCACCACCGAAGTCAGCCGCCGGGTCCCGGAGGCGGACCTCACGGAGTACAAGGTCATCGGAACATTCCTGGAACCGTCCGTTTTCAATATCGCCACGGGTCGGGTGAACGTGATCCAGGAACGTCAGGAGGAGCAGCAGTTCGACATCGACCGGACAAGTTTGATTTTGGGGCTGGACCGGGAATGGCTGCGCTGGCTCAGAAGCACGCTCCAATGGGAGCTGGAATTCCGGAACCCGTTCAACGTTCAGACAGGCGCGACTCTTTCTCCTTTCGACGAAGCGTCAGCTCGGTTCGGATCCATCGCCTCGATCGTGGACTTCGATTTTCGAAACGACGTCCTAAACCCGATCAGGGGAAGCTTCCATCGCATCCGATTCGACATCTTCAACAAATCGCTCGCTTCCCAGGTGGCGTTCTGGCAGGTTTTTTCCCGAAACACGTTCTACGCCCCGATTTACCGGAGGATCCGCGTCGTGACGGCCGTGAGGGTCGGGTTCGCCTCTACCTACGGGAGCACGAAGAGCCAGGGGATCATGGAAGTCCCGATCGAAAAACGGTTCCGCCTGGGGGGGGCCACTTCGCTGCGCGGTTTTTCACGGAACTGCGTGGGAGGAGTGGGTGAGGGAGCGCCGGAAGATTGCTCGGCTTCCACGTTCGACCAGGCCCCCGGCGGGAACAGCATGTTCAACTATCAGACGGACCTGCTCCTTCCCCTCTCGGAATCGTTCGATTTCGCGCTGTTCACCGACGGCGGGGAGGCGTTTCCCCTCAATTCCGATTTCAGCTTTGTCAACATCCGAACGTCGGCGGGCGTGGGCCTTCGGTACAACGGGTTCTTCGGTCCGGTACGGCTCGATCTTGGGTTCAAGCTGGACCGGCGGCCGGGAGAGAGCCTGACCGAAGTGAGCTTCTCGATCGGGCAGTTCTAAACGCGCCGCTTATTTCACGTTGTGCACAAGAACCCGTTGGTCGAGTGAGGGGCCCACGTAGTAGGTGAATGTGTCGGGTACGAACAGGTTGTACACGGAGGTGCCGCCCCGATGCTTATTGGCCCAAGCACCCCACGAACCCGGCTTCGGGGGGACCGTCGATCGTCTCGACTTCACGGCGGCTCCCGCCGCGGCTTCGCCGGGATAGAGATGCATTCCCCGCTGGAGCCCGCCCGCTCTTAACCATCCCCAGGTGCTCGGGTCCGACGGATCTTGAAAGGTTGGGTTCACATAGAAGCGATGGATGGTTCTTGCTTTCAACGTGAAGGGTTTGGCGCCGTTACTCATTTCCACTTCCAGGACGGCGAACTTCTCCCCCTTCCATTGGTAGATTATTCCGCTTGAATGGCCTTCGGCGCGGGCCCAACAGTCCCTGTGATAACGAGGGTCGGGAAGAACGGCCAGTGTGGATGAGAGCACCAGGTAGTCCTTGTAGATGTCCTCGATGAAAGCCGTGCCTACGGCGAACTTCTCGCGTGGATCCCCGGCTTCTCCAATTTCCCAAGGGACCTTGGTGGTTTGCAGCATATGGTCTCTCGCAGCCCCATCCAGCGTGAGGACCACCGTTTCCTTAGCGAAACAACCCCCATCCCCCCCATGCATCGGTTGTATTCTATGAAAATAGAAATCGTGGGGACGTTCGAAAGCCGAAGGCTGGTTTCTCTGCAGGACATCTACGGGCGGGTGGACATCGAGGTTGAGACTATCCGCCTTTGCGCGTTCACTCTTGGGCAGCTTTTCACGAAACAGGTTCACCTGCTCCTGCGACCAGCGGGCGATGACCTCGGTGCAGACAGGAAAGCCCGCGAAGAGTCTGTAATCCGAGTCTCCGCTTTCTGCCTCTGTGACGGCCTTTGCGGAGGGGCATAGGAATCCCACGGCGAACGCGAAAGCCAGGATGTTTTTCAAAGTCTTGGCACTTAGGATCATGATCCACCTCCGAAAGGACGCTTCCTAGCACGCCGCGTCATCTGGGGTCAAGACCGCCAGGGGAAAGGGGGAACGAAGGTCGAAATTACAGGCTTCGGGAACTTCCCGGGAAACGGGCGGGAAACGGGGACGACTATGAAGTGGCCGGTCGGTCAAGGGCAGGGATATTCCTGCATGGACGTCGCGTTGGGCGACGTCCATCTCTAAAGCCTTGATCTCGAATCGAATCCCGAGGTGTCTCAAACGACTATTCGCGCTCTTTAAGGCGCAGGAGGGGAAGTACGTGCGTGGAGTCGCAATCGGAGGCACGCGATCGAGGAGGAAAAGTCCTCCCGTCGCCACCGTCCCCGGCGCGATCTCCACCCCTGGACCGACGGGACTCGATTCACCCCCAAAGAAGGAAACCCTTACTTCGGTCCGGACAACGGGGCCTCGGCAGCTCGTAAAGGCTGATACACCGTTTGGTCCCGCCAGATCGCAAACAGAATCCCGACCATTTTGCGAGCCAGGGCCACAACGGCAATCCGTTTTCCTCTCCGCTTCTCGATCCCTTTGGCCCATAGGACCATCGGATCGTGGGATCGGAACGTCATGGCATTCCAGGCGGCTTCGACCATCATCCATCGAAGGGCGCCAGGTCCCGCTTTGGTAATCGACGTCCTTCGTTGCGTCTCGGAGCTCGAATCCTCTCCCGGCGTTAAGCCCACGTACGATTGAAGCCCGTGGGCATATGAAAACCGATCGAGCTGATCGACCGTGGCAAAGAAACGGAGCGCCGTTAAAACCCCAACCCCAGGCACGCTCATCAGTCGCTGAACGACTTCGTTCTCTTCGGCCAACGCCTTCAAGTTGTCGGATCCTTTTTGAATCTGCCCGTTCAAGGCCTCGATCGTCTCGAGTTGAACCTCCACATAGCCGGGCATCGGATCCACCGCCTGACGCACTCTCTTCGAAAAGGTTCGGCAGGTGCTGCCGTGAGGCCGAACCAACTGCGTCCGCAGCCACCCCCGCACGCTGTTGATCAGCATGGTTCGACAGGCGACCAACCGATCCCGCATCCCCAGCCTCGTCTGAAGCTCCCGGGAAGCTTCGGATCGAAGATGAACCGAGGGAAGATCGATCCGACACGACACCTCGCTCAATACCTGCGCATCTCTTCGATCCGTCTTCAACCGACGGCTTCCCACCCCCAACGACCGAACCAACGTCGCTGGAACCACCCGAACCTCGTGCGAGGCCAAAAGCGCGGCATCCGCGACCGCCAGCGATTCCGCGCAGGTCTCCATGACCACCCGACTGCGCTCGGCCCTCTGAAGATACCGCCCCAGAGACCTCGTCTCGATCCGTTCCTCTCGGAGCACTTCTCCCTGCCCGTTTCGAACACACACCTGGGAGTTGCGCCCACCCAAATCTATCGCTATATGATTCATGGCCGGTTTCCTTTCTGTGCCTTAAGAGCACGTGGATTTTTGCGAAGCCTACGGCTATCGCGGTGAAAGAGAAGCCGGCCACTTCATCCCATCTGAGGTCAGAGTTTCGGATTTCGCCCCAAGAATCGCAACGAGCGAATACATCTTTTATATTAAATAGTTACGTCTGATTATCTAAAGTCGATTCTTGACACTCAACGTCCCTGTTGAC
>JAZDIZ010000054.1:0-4782 GCA_043804515.1 Pseudomonadota bacterium
CGAATGATTCCAGCCAATTGGGATATCCGACGACCGACACGACCTGCAGCCCCCCCTCGGTCACCCCCTTCCCCTGTCAATCGATTCCGAAGCAGGTGCCGGACCTGGCGGGCATTCAGGCCGTGGCGGCCGGTGGAAGCCCTTCGATGGTTCTGGATGATTTGCAAAATGTGTATTCCTGGGGAGACAACCAATACGGTCAACTGGGATTGGGGACGGTCAACCTCAACCAGGCGACGCCGACCTTGATTTCGTCGTTGACGGGCGTGATTTCGGTGGCTGCCGGGGGTTATCATTCGATGGCGATTCGAGGGACGGATCACAGCGCGTGGACCTGGGGGTCGAATTCGGATCCTGCCAATCCGTCGCCGGTCGTCGGCCAGCTGGGGCATGCGTCAGGTGACACGTGCGTCGGTGGAAGCTCCTGTAGTAAATCCCCGGGCCGGGTGGATTTTTTGGCGTCCCGAATTGCAGCCGGGAAGCTTCACTCGCTTGCGATTTCGAACGCGGACCGGACTGTATGGGCCTGGGGTTCCAATGCATATGGACAACTGGGGGTGGGTGACCCGATTGATCGTTCGATCCCGACCCCGGTAAGTGGTCTTCCGACACCTATGCCGACGACGACACCGACTCAAACGCCGACGCCGACAGCCACTCCAACGGCCACGGCGACACCCACGCCAACCGCAACGCCCACGAGTACACCGACGCCGACAGCCACTCCAACGGCAACGCCCACCGGAACCCCCACGGTGACACCCACGCCAACCGCAACACCCACGAGAACACCGACGCCGACGCCCACGCCGACGGCGGCACCCGGTCAGACGCCCGTGCCAACGCCCACTTCAACGCCGGGACCTTCTCTTACGCCGACACCGGAGGAGGTGGGCACATTGGATTCAAGCGTCGTGAACCAACAACCCGTCTCCGTGGAAAGCCATTTCGGATGCGGAGTCGTCGATGCCGACGGGTCCGCATTGATCTGGTGCGCGGCGTTGATATTCCTCTGGCTTCGACGGAAGCGAAAATCGAGGTACGCACGAGAGGGCGGGGCGCATTCGAGGAACATTTTTCGTTCAACAAGGCTCCTGAGGCTTTCATAATTGACCTGCGTTGATTGAAAGCATTCTTGATTAGGAATTTGAGATTTGCGGCTCTTTTGATGTCTTAAAAATGAAATAGGCGCTCCGATTTTGGAAGAAGCTGGGTAGCGCCCCGCCCTCACGACTATCCGCGAATTTGGGTTCTTAGAGTGCTACGGGAACGGATCGCCGCCACCCGCTGCCTGAGATTTTTCCGACTGATCCCGTTCCGGAAAACGGCCTCCAGTCTCCGGTTTCCGGAGTCCCTTTGGTCTCAACGGCAAATATGACGTTTCCCCGTTTCGCCTACGGAGCTGGAAGCTCGTACCGTATCTCGAACGTGCCCCAGAAACCGCACTGCGAGCAGCGCCAGGTTACGTTGACGTACCTGTGGCGGCAGTTGGGGCAGATGAACCGTCGCGAGCGCTTGAAGATGGCGAAGAAATCCTTCGCCAGCTTCCGGATCTCGGGGAGCTCGTCCCCGTTCCCGGTCATCTCGATCCGGTCCCTGATGGAATTCACATACGCCGGGTTGATCTCCAGCGACTTCCTAAGGGCAAGAAGCGCCGGATTGGCCCGCTTCTTTTTCCTCAGATGCCGCGCCAGGGAATAATGGGCGAAGTAATTCTCCGGCGCCGTCCGCAGGATCTCGCGGAGCGTGGTCTCAAACTCCGGGAAGTTGTTCATCCGATAGTGGGCGTCCTCGAGGCGCCTAAGGACCAGAAAACTGTGCGCGGGCCAGCGGAAGAGAATCCTCTTGAGCACCTCCATGGCTTTCTGAGTGCGGTTCGCTTCGAGATAAACGTCGGCCAGGGTGACGTGGGCGTACAGGCAGTCCCGGTCGATCTTCAGAGCCCTCTGTACCGCGCGCCGGGCGCGTGGCTTCAGCCCCCCCTCCAGATACTTATGCGCCAGCGCCGCATATACGTGCGCGAGATGCGATGCTTGGGGCCGACCCCACTTGATCAGCTTGGCCAGCACTTCCGCCGCCCGCTCGAAATTCCCCTGATATTCGGAGGCGGCCACCAGCCCCTCCATGGCCTCCACGTTGTGCTTCTGAAGGTCCAGGGCGGACAGGAAGTACAACTCGCCGTAATCCGCCGCACGAAGGCACAGGAGGTCCAGGCCGATCTCCGTGAAAAGCGCGGCTTTCTTCGCGCGGTCCAGAAACGGCCGGACCGAGAGATTACGGTGCAGCCGGAGGGCCCTCTTCGTTTCCCCGCGGATCCGGAACAGCCGTCCCAGGAGAAAATAGTCCTCCCATGCGTCCGGGTTCTTCTGAACGCGCGCCGTAAGCCGTTCGATCAAGCCCTTGGTGTCCCGCTGGAAATCCTCCCGGGAAGCCTCCGTGTACGTGAGAACGGGCTGCGGGAAAAACAAGGTTGAACGGAAAGGGACGGGAGAGGGGAGCATCTATCCGCGCTCGGCTCCCGCAATCACGCGCTCGGGAAGACCGTCGTGCGTGAACTTTTCATCAAACGGGTCCGAACGGGCGGCCGAAATTGCAGGGGCCTCGTCGTAAAGCGGCTGATTCCGAAGGGCGTGGACTTCGCGTTCCAGGAGTTCCTGGTGGCGGCGAGCTTTTCGCAGGCGGGCGCTCATCCGGAGAACCTCCACGAGGCCGATCAGGCCGGCGAAAAACACGCCCGCCGCGATCGACATTTAAATGAAATAAGCGACCGGCATCGTGCTGCTGGTCCATGTGATGAACTGCAGCTCCACCCGCTGAGAATTTTGTGCGGCGAAAATGGCGAGTCCGAACACTCCTGCGATCAGGACGACCCACCAGACCAACATTCTGGTAGTACGCATATCTGGCTGCATCGTACTACCGTTTAAAGTTTTGACAACGGCAGGGACTCGACGTGGAATGGAACCCGCATATGCCGCAATTCGTCGTTAAAATGGAGGGCCGGAAAGAGATGTCGTTTCTTCTGGACGAAGATGACATTTTCATCGGGCGTGTTCCCGCCATCAACGACATCTGCATCGGTGACCCCTCCGTTTCACGCCAGCACGCCCACGTGAAGCGACGCGAGGAAGGGTTTACGATCTACGACCTCAAGAGCCTGAACGGCGTCTTTCTGAACGGAGAAAAGGTTTCTCGGGCTGTTTTGAAGGACGGGGACCTGTTGCGCCTGGGGGACGTGGAGGTTCAGGTACGGTTCCGCGGGGCTTCCGAGGAAGAAATGATCGCCACGATCCAGCGGACGGAGATCACGGCGGGAGAGGCTTTGGCTGAGGTAAAAGAGGAGGAAGTCACGCGAGCCACCAGACGCCGACCGCCGGGAAGCTCCGATTCCAAGAAAAAAGGCGGAAAGCCAAGAACCTGAGCCGTCCGGAATTGAGCCCGCCGGTCCGATTCCTGGTTCTCAAGCTCCGATAAAACCGAGCCCCC
Organism: Pseudomonadota bacterium; assembly: GCA_043804515.1. GTDB lineage: Bacteria > Bdellovibrionota_G > JALEGL01 > JALEGL01 > DATDPG01 > JAZDIZ01. The sequence goes on from JAZDIZ010000054.1 coordinate 3,487, forward strand.
CTTGGCATCAATCCTGCTGCGTGTTGCGCCGTATGATCGCCCGCACGTATGGAGCCGCGTTCCTGGGCCTCGACACGCTCATTGTAACGGTGGAGGCCGATTTGCATTGGGGAATTCCCAAGTTCGACATCGTGGGATTGGCGGAAACCGCCGTCCGGGAAGGCCGGAACCGGATCGTTTCCGCTCTCGCGGCGGCCGGGATCAGCTGGCACAACAAACGCGTCACCGTCAATTTGGGCCCCGCTTCCGTCCGTAAGGAGGGGGCGGCTCTGGACCTCCCGATCGCGCTAAGTCTTCTAGCCGCCCTCGGAGAGATCCAACCGGGGCTTTTGGAACGCCGAGTGGCGCTTGGAGAGCTCTCGCTGGACGGCGCCTTGCAGCCTGTGCGAGGAGCTTTAGCCGTCGCCGATCGGGTGCGTCGGATGGAATGGAAAGGCGTGATCCTCCCCCAAAAATCGGCGCGTGAGGTGGCGCGGATTTCGGGACTCGAAGTTTGGGCCTGCGACAATCTCAAGGAACTGGTGGCCTTCCTAAAAGGGGAGAGGGGGCTTCCGAAGTGGGAAGGCCGTCTGGCGCCTGAAGCAATCCGGGTCTGGGAACTGGACTGGCAAGACGTGGGCGGCCAATGGGGAGCCAAGAGGGCCCTGGAGATCGCGGCCGCGGGGCACCACAACATCCTCTTCTCCGGCCCTCCCGGCATAGGGAAGAGCCTTCTGGCCCGCCGCCTTCCCACAATTCTTCCGGAACTGGAGGAATCCGAGGCTTTCGAGGTGGAGCGGATTCGGAGCGTGGCCGGCCTGCGCGAGAGCCATCCAGTCCAGGAACCCCCGTTTAGGGCACCGCACCAAAGCATGTCGATAGCCGGCGCCGTGGGCGGGGGGAGGCCGTTTCGCCCGGGGGAGTTCACGCTGGCGCACCGGGGAGTCCTGTTTCTGGACGAACTCCCCGAGTTCCGGCGTGACGTGGTGGAGGCTCTGCGTGAGCCGTTGGAAAACGGCATGGTAACGGTCGCCCGGGCCGAGGGCGTCTTCGAGCTTCCCGGAAAGTTCATCTTCGTGGGGAGCATGAATTTGTGCCCCTGTGGCGCGTCGGGGGATCCCAAGAGGCAGTGCCTCTGTCCCCCACCGGTGGTGGCTCGGTACCGCAGGAAAGTTTCGGGCCCGATTGCGGACCGGATCGACCTCAACCTCACGCTTCCCTTCCCCAGTTTTGAGGAGGTGTACGACCGCGAGGGCGGCGAACGGAGCGAGGTGGTGAGAATGCGCGTCGCCGTCGCGAGGGCGAAGCAACGCGCGC
>JAZDIZ010000055.1:0-23328 GCA_043804515.1 Pseudomonadota bacterium
CGGGTCCACGCCGTACCGGCCGATCACGGACAGCGTCAGATTTCCGTTGGCATCCGTCTGCCCGGTGACGACGCGTCCGGAGAGATTGGGCGTGTCGGAGCAGATGTCGATATACGGGCAGGCGGAGAGATCCAGGCTCACGGAAGCGTTGGGGACCGGCTCGGGTGTGGCCTGACCGTCCCGAACGGTGATGGAGAACGACCCGAGGCCATCCGACCAGCGGAACCGGCCGTCCGGCGCGTAGTACCCGCCCATCACGATGACGCCGTGGGGGATCGTGCTGTTGGCCGGATTGGGTGGCGAACCGCTGGTGCGCGAGCCGATCGCCATCAACGCGTAGCCGGCGATGTAGACGTCGTTCCGGGCCCCTTTGGAGTTTCCTCCGGCCGCGAAGTTCGCCTTGCCCGTGATGGAACGCTCGGCCAGATCCATCAGGAACCCGGTCGTATCCCAACGGGCGAAACCGTTGTTGGCGAAAAGCGCGAAAACCGCCGACGTGCCGGTCCCGTTGACGTCACCAGCCATCGCCGTGAATCCGGGTGCGAACGGGCCGTACACCACGTCGCGATACGTGCCCGCGAACAGGGCCATGTTGGCCGGGTCCGCGAAGAAGGGCATCCCCTCCAGATTCATCTCCATGGCGGTCCGGCTGACGTATTGGCCGTGCGTCGTGTCCTGCCATTCCTGCGTCGTCACATCCAACTGCCGGGCCCATCGGATTGCCGTCGGATGGTCCGGGTTGACTTGGAGCGAGTTCACGAGCTGCGTCACGATCTCGTCGTTGCGGTCCTTGTAAAAGCTGTTCGCGGTGATCTTCCAGAGATAGTAGGCCAGCCTCCAGTTCCAGGATCGCGGCTCGGTATCCGGCTTGTAGAACGCCGCGAACGGTTTGTTCCAGGCGCACAGCTTCGGATCCCAGCCGTCGCAGTCGTGTTTGCCGGCGGCCCGCTGGTACCACTTTGCGAGAAACTGGTTTTCCAGCCAGTCGAGCCAGAAATCGGCCGAAGCGGCGTAGCTCGGGCTCAAGTCCCGGTTCACGTGCATCGCATACGCGACGAGCGCGAAGGTGCTGGAGGCGGCCGATTCATCCAGCCAGTTCAGATCGTTTCCGTAGAACTGCGGATTGTTGGGATCGACCAGCCACTGCCAGTCGGTGAATTCGTCCGTGCTTCCGTTGTGCCATTCATCTTTGAGCGTGGAGCGACAGCGCTCGCTTACGTCCAGGATGCGGTCCAGAAAACGCAGATCCCCCGTTGCGCGCAGGGCCATGACCAGCGCTTCCGCGTAGTTTCCAATGTCGCGCCCGATGGCGTACAAATCACCGCCGGCGCAGATCTCGTCGATCAGGGTGCGGGATCCCTCCGACGGCGTTCCGCCGACGCCATCGAAGATCCGGTTGTACCACTTGAGTTCCTCGGCCGTCAGCGAGCCGGTGCTGAACGAGGGGTCTCCGCGAAGCGGGAGCAGCCCGGACCCACTGCTGGCCAATTTGTTGAGCGGCTGCGGGTTCGCGGAACCGGAGTCCGTTTCACCGACCGAAACCTCCTGGGAAACGCAGCCCGATAAAAGGATCGCGGCTATGAGAATCCAGGGCCTGTTCCTGATGCGTTGACGGGACCACCGTTTCAACAGAAAGAACCCCGAGAGGAGGGTCCATAAGAAAGGCCCGGCGTTTCCGCTCGCACCCGTGGAACTGCAGCCCAGCCCGAAGACTCCGTCGGAGTCCACGCTCACCGATCCTTCCAAGACCCCACTTCCCGACTGAGTCGCGATCTCGATCGCTTCCCAGTCGCTGGCCGATACGATCGCGATGGACCCGTCGCTCCCGCGCTCGAGAACGAAATCCAGACTCTCATTGGCGGACTGGATCACGGCGGAGAGCCTCTCCCCCCGAAGCAACGGGAACCGGGCCTCACTCGCCTCCACCTGGCTTCCGTTGACCAGGAATGCCGTCGTCATCGGCTCCAACGTCTCGGCGTCAAACGTCTGAAGCACGATGGAATCCGTCGACAGCCCGTACGTACCCGAACCGAACGACACGATTCTCACTTTCAGACGTTTGTTCACTTGCAGATCGCGGCAAGCCCTCGTGCCGGCTCCGAGGTCCCCCACGGCCGTGGCGCAGGCCTGGTACCGGCCCGGAGCGTAGGTGTGCGCAACGGCGGTCCCGCAGTTCACCCGGGCGGAGCTGTCCCCGAAGTCCAACTGACAGCTGAGGATCCTGCTGTCCACGTTGACACTGAACGTGACCAGACCCTGGCTGCCCGCCAAGGCGATCAACGTCACCGTAGGCGCCGGACCGAGCCCCGGCGTCACCGTAGGCGTGGGTGTGGGTGTGGGCGTACGAGTCGGAGTGGCCGTCGGTGTGGGCGTCGGTGTCCTGGTGGGTGTCACCGTCGGCGTGGGGGTCCGTGTGGGCGTAGCCGTGATCGTGGGTGTCGCGGTAGGCGTCGGCGTGGCCGGAGACGAACCGCAGGGAAACGCTCCGGCGTAATCCCCGCCGATGTTGCATGCGGGAGAGCCTTCCCGCAGATGGAAATCTCCCCCCGCCGGATTCACGAACAACGGATCGGCTTCGATGGAATTGGAGTCGTCTCCGGTCTCGGCCTTCCAAGCGGGTAGCAATCGTCCGAACAGTTGAACGGCCGATGTCCCGAAAAAGACGTTGTTGTTTCCCGTATAGCCGGTGGGGTCTCCGCCGATCATCTTGGAAGAGCTCTTGTGCGCGACGATGTTGTTTGAGAACATGCCGCCGCTCGGCACCCAGAACTGCAACGCCGCCTCGGCGGGGTCTTCGGAATAGAACGTATTGTGTTTGAGCACCGTATCCGGCCCGCAGAACGTATTGTGATACGTGTACGCGGACTGTCCGTTGCCGGCCCAGAACACGTTGTTCTCATAAACGTTACCGATCCCGGACCATCCCCCGTCGCCGTCCGCGCCGGAGTTCACACCTCGGAAGATGTTCCCGCGAAAGATGTTGTGAGCCGGGTACGGCTGACCCGCTCCCGGTCCGATGAACAGAGCGCCCCGGGAGCTGTCTCCGGCCTCGAAGTAGTTGTTTTCCCAAAGATTGCTGTCCGTGCCGTCCCTGATGAACACCGCCGCCAGGCCAGCCTTGGCGATGAACCTGTTGTTTCTGAACGTGCTGTAGGCCATGCCCTCGCGGATGTAGGCCGTCTCGTTGCCGTCGGATAGCGGCCAGTTGGTTTGAATGAAGTTGTCCTCGATCAGACCCTCAACCCTGAAATCGTTGCAATTGGGATCACCCAGTACTCGTGGGCCGCCGATGAGTTCCATGGCAATGGCGCTGGCCGTTCCATCCCTGATGATACGGTTGTGGAGGATCTTCAACCGCTGGGGCACGATCTGCGCCGTACAAGTCCCCCCGCCGAAGACACCCAAACCCTTCAGGGAATTGTTGCGGACTACGATATCGGTCGCCGGGCAGAAAAAGCCGATTGAGTCGAAGGCGGAGTTTTCGAAGACAATTTGGCTCGTCTGCGGACCCGAGGAATAGCAGCTGTACTCCCGGGCGCCGTCGGGCGATTCGATGTTCGTGACGGTAACGGAGTTGCTGTACCTCGTTTCAACGGCACACTGTCCCGAACCGCAGTCGCCTCCGCCGATCAAGGTGATCATGTGCCTCCGCCCGAGCGCGGCGTCCCATCCGTCCACCACGACGTCCGAGGTGTTCTTGACAAGGATGCAGTGGTCGACGACGGACAGATCCCTGTCCAGAATGTAATATCCGGGTCCGGTGATGTCCCGGCATGCCGAGAGGATCGTCCGCGCCATCGAACTCACGGTGAACGGCTTGGTGCCGCTGGCCGGGTCTCGTACGGAAACGGACCCCGGAAACAGCGCCGTCGCGTAGTAATTGTGGACGCCCTCGGCCGGATACGACGTCGTGTAAACGCACGGTGACGACGGGCAGGTTTTGACATCCGTTCCGTCCACGTTGATCACGACGCTTGTGGGATTCGCGACTTCCGACGCCGCGGCCGTGATCGTGATCGTTTCCGCCGGTTTCGGGATAAAACGGGAATGAAAAACATAAACGCTGGGAATCGGTCCGACGCTTGCCGTAGCGGCAGTCACCGACTGCAAACCCGTATCGTGTTTGATGCCCCCCTCCGGGCCGCCCGCGGGGGCAGGAGCGTTCGCGCACCCTCCCACCCACAGCAGACCTGCGATTACGGCCAAACCCAAATAGGTCCCGTTTTGTTTCATGGTTTCCTCCGTACTTCTCTCCTCGGAGACCGCCGTCTCAACAGAAGGAACCCCGAGAGGAGGCTCCATAAGAGAGGCCCGGCGTTTCCGCCGTTCACGGCCCCGCAGCCGAGCGGGGAGCCGCCCGATACGTCGACGGAGCCGGTGTCGGGCTGCCCGACGATCCCGACCTGGGAAGGATCCGCACCCGGAAAGTACGTGCCCGTCTTGCTGCACGAATAGACGGATCCGCCGTCGAAGAAATACTCAAGCCACAGCGATTGGTCGTTCGGCCCGAGCGCGCCGTTGCCGTCGATATCGGATCGGATCCTGTACCCGCCGTTGCCTGAGAGGTCCGCGACGATCAGCGACAAATCCGCCGGCCCGGCGCCGCCGCTCCGATCCGGATCCACGGCCGTCACGATCTGATCCGGGAACGCAACGCCGTTCACCGTGAGTTTCGCGCACGCGCCCGGCGGAATCGTGAGCGGGTCCACGCCGTACCGGCCGATCACGGAGAGCGTCGCGTTTCCGTCGGAATCCGTTCGTCCGGTGACAAGGCGTCCGGAGAGATCGGGCGTGTCGGAGCAGATCTGGATATACGGGCAGGCGGACAGATCCAGGCTCACCAAGGCGTTGGGGACCGGCTGGGGTGTGGCCTGACCGTCCCGAATGGTGATGGAGAACGATCCGAGGCCATCCGCCCAACGGAATTGACCGTCCGGCGCATAGTACCCGCCCATCACGATCACGCCGTGGGGGATCGTGCTGTTGGCGGGATTTGGGGTGGGCCGTACCGGATCGGCGAATCCGGGAAACGTTCGGGCCGAAACTTCGGCCGAAAGAGGGGATTCATTCCCTGACCGATCCAGTGCGGAAACCTCGTAACGATAGAGCGTGTCGGCCGCGAGACCGTAGTCCGCCGTGACCCTTGCAGGAAGCTTCTTTAGGAACTCGAACAGGCCGGAGGATGCGGAATACCGGTATACGTTGTATGCGGCGACCGCGTCGTTGTCGGAAGCGGCGTTCCAGTTCAGGCGGATCCGGCTCCAGCTTTGGGCGGCGGCGACCAGGCCCGTCGGCGCCGAAGGAGCCTGGGAATCGTTGACGAACTCATGGGATCCCAAATCCGCCGTCGCCCCGAAAGGTCGAACGACGCCGTCGGCGTCGAACGGAACCAAGGGGTTGGCGGTGGCCTGGTCGATGGCGCCGGTCGCTCCGCCAAGCAGGTGGTAGTCGTAGGCCGAGCGATTCCTGAACCAACCGCTCATGGAGGGCGAATACACGAGATCATTGGAGGAGGTCATGGGACACGACCCCGCCATGCCCGCCCCGCCGTTGGCGTCCAGAAGGTTGTTCACGTACGTCACGGTCTGTCCACAGGAACCGAACGATACCGGCACGCCGGGTGCCACGATCGAGTTGTTCCGTATCAGGTGGAGCCCGCCGTCCTGCCAGTGGCCGATCCCGAGATCGGTCGACACGATCGTGTTGGAATCGATCACGAACCGGCGAAGCTGACAGTCCCCCGTCGTTCCGTTTCCGTAGATATCGACGTCGACCGAGCAGGTCGCACTGGCGTATATGATCTGTATTCCCCGGCCGCTTCCTCCATAGGCCCGGATGTCGTTCTTGTAGAGGAAGTTATCGGCTCCCCCGGACCTGAAGTTGATCCCGATCTGGGCGCTGTTCGGATACTGGCTCCTAACCTGCTGGAAAACCGTATTCCAGAGGAACTCGCTTCGCTGAACCCCGTACGTATTCACCGCGAACTGCACAATGGTTCCGGGCTCGGAGATTTCGTTATGGATGTAATTTCCCGCAAGCCGGCTCCGGATAACGCCCGCCAATTTCAACATCGCTTTTCCGGGGGGCTCGATTGGTAACCCCTTGGGGTCGAACATGGGCACGGCGGCCGTCACGTGAAACGTATTGTCGAGGATGGCCATCCTCTGAACGTCCGCGATCCCGGCGAGTCCCTTGATCGTGTTGTTCAGAACGACGCCTCCGTAGAGGTGCCACAGGCCGAAGACGCCGCCGACACTGTCCGGCGCGGCCGGGTCGGGATTGGAAAAATAAAGGTATGGGGTTTCGATGACGTTGTCGGAAATGACGTGGCCGCCGACGCCGTAGTTGTAGGAGTAATGGTGAAGGTCGATGAACCCGGTCTCAAAACGGTTCCCTTCAATGGAGAAATTGCACGCGGCGCACCCGTCGTTGAACATCCCGATGCCGCCCCTCACAAAACGGTTGCCCGCAATCCGGATGTTCTGGGGAAGGCCGTCACAGGTGGTCGGGAATGCGTGATTGTTGTGCACGACAACGCCGGTATCGGCGTCGATCACGAAGTTCTTGATGACCACGTTCTTCGCACCGTCCAAGAGCTCGAAGGCCGTTCCGGCCGTGAGGGTCTTTCCGTCCCCGTCCAGGACGATGTCGGATCCTGAGATGGAGAAGCAGGTCCCCGGCGTGCTGGCGCCCGCGAACTTGTACGACCGGCCCGACTGGAGCGGACCGCAGCCGACGGACTGATACGAAGCCTCGGCGCGGCAGACGCGATCGCCTCCGCAAATCTGTCCGCTCGAGCAACCTCCGAAATCGACGTACCCGCCGCAGTCTTCGGCGTACACGCCGCAGGCGTTCGCCGGAAAGCTGGATCGGGGCGTGCACCCGCAGACGCCGGGAGTCCCGCCGCCACCGCACGTCATGAATCCGGGACAGGAATCCATGGCCGGACCGAACCTGCATTCCAGATGGTTGGAGCCGTACTCTCCGGCGGATTGAACCACCGACATCACGCCCGAGGCCGCCGCCGGATGCTCCGATGACGCTGCTTCGGTCGTTGAGTTCTGACTGCACCCGAATGAAATCAGTCCCAGGACGAGAGAGAGACGCACGAATGTTTGAGGACTTCGGGGCTTGTAATCGGCGCTCGCAACTCGCATGCCAGGATCATTGACAGTTATTTCAATTTTCATGGTTTCCTCCGTACTTCCCGCCAGGGGAGTCTCAGGCCTATCTAAGGCATGATCCGGGCCAAACGGGGTCCGGCGCAAAAAACCGAACAATTTCAAGGGCAATGCGTGGAGGTCTCAGGCCGAGTGGAAACGGAAGTTCTGCGGGATGGCTAATAATTAGCCGCGTCGAAGAACGTTTGTTTCCGGGTCTCTTCGCCCTTGGCCCGTCAGCGATTCTTTCGGGGCGGCTTCGCCGTTCCTGAAGGCGATTCCCACGGGATTCCCAGCCGCTTCATCATCAGCCGGAGACTGTAACGCGTAAGATTGAGTTCGGCCGCGACGCGCGTCTTGTTCCAGCCGTGCTTTTGAAGACAGGCGGCGATCGTATCACGCGCCGTGTGATCCAGGATATCCGATAGGGCGCCGGGCTTTCCGGACAGGTACCCCGCGCCGCGAATTTCGGGGCCTACCATCGAAAGCGTGATCAGGGATTTCCTTTGCGAGTCTTTGGGTATCAGGGCCACGATGCGCTCGAGTTCGTTCTTGAGCTGCCGGATGTTCCCGGGCCAGTGGTATTTCAGGAACGCCGCGAGCGCCTCGTCCTCGATCGCAGGCGGCGGGATCCCGATCTCTTCGGCCGCCTGTTCCAAAAAACGGCTCACGAGAACGGACACATCTTCCGTCCGCTCCCGCAACGGCGGCACGTCGATACGAATCACATGCAAACGGTAATAGAGATCCTCCCGGAGCCGCCCCGACGCCACGAGTTTCTCGGGATCCTTGTTCGTGGCCGAGACCATGCGGACCGCGATGTCAATCTCATTCGTCGCGCCCACCGGCCGCACTTTGGACTCCTGGAGAACGCGCAGGAGCTTGACCTGTCCTTCCGGGGGAAGAGAGTCGATTTCATCGAGGAAGAGCGTTCCCTTGTCTGCCGCCGCGAAGAACCCGACTCGGTCTTGCTCCGCCCCCGTGAATGCCCCATTCACATGGCCGAAGAGAAGCGACTCGAAGAGTGGGGCGGGAATGGCGCCGCAGTGGACGGGCACGAAGGGTCCTTCTTTGCGCGGCGACCGGTCGTGCAGAGCCCGGGCGACGAGTTCCTTTCCCGTCCCCGATTCTCCCGTGAGAAAGACGGGAGCTTGGGACGCCGCCGCATGATCGACGGTTTCGAGCATTCGCCTCAACACCTCGCTCTTGCCCACGATCTCCCCGTAGGGGGCGTGGAGCGTTTGATCCCGCCGAGCGGTGTCGAGCAACTCCTGCGTGCTCCGCAAGTCCTCCTTGAGCTGCCGGTTGAGATGCTCGATCCGCTGGTTCTGTTGCCTCGCCTCCTCCAGGAATTTGGCGCGCTCCAGGGAGACCGCCGCCTGTTCGGCCAGCGCCTCGGCGATGAGCGTATCCAGGTACGTGAACGGCTCCGTTCCCGTCTGGCGATCCAGGTAGAGAACGCCTTGGAGCCCCAGGGGCGACCGGAAGGGGACGCAGAGAAAGGCCTGGGTCCCCGAGACGATGATGCTCTCATGGGATTTCCACTTGGGCGAGTCGGCCACCCGGTTCTCGCTCACGACCTTCCCGCTCCGGACGGCCTCCTTAAGAACGCTTTGGCTGAGCCGGGTTTGGACGTCCTGGATCCAATGCCGGCGCATGTTCCGGGCGGTGACGGCGGAAAAGGCGCCGTCCTCGAAACGGAAAAAAGCGCCGCGCTCGGCGCCCGTGAGTTCGATAGACGAATCCACCAGCCGGTCCGCGGTCACCTGGAAATCCGGATCGGAATTGAGCGACCGGACCACGTCCAGGACGCGGGCGAGCGCCTGGGAAGAAAGGTGCTGCGCCAGGCGGACGCTGGTGGGGGTGGATTCGGCCGATCTGGAGTCCCGTTCCGCCGTGGGCGCCTCCCCGTGCTTGGCGATGGCGTCCCGCAGTTCCCGGACGCCCCGGGAGTCCAGATAACGGGACTGAAGCGCCTCGTCCAGTTGGGCGCTCTGCCGTTCGAACAGCCGGACGGCCTCGCGGGCGTCTTGAACCGCGTGGTGGATCTTCCCGCGTTTCCATCGGATCCGGGAACGAGCGGCGAAGAGAGCCGCCAGCCACTCCAAGTTTGTGTCCTGCCGGCAGAGTTCTTCCAGCGACCGGAGGGACTCCTCGTTCCATTCCGGGCTTTCCTCGGCGCTTGGGGAGAGGAACGAGAGCAGACGAAGACACTGGGAAAGATCAAACGTCTTGCGGGCTTCCCCGGGCAAAGTGGCGGTCCAGTTCCGTTCCAGGGCGGTCAGCTCAAGATCGTTTAGACCCGCTCGATCCTTGCGTTCCTCGAAAAGTCTTTTGGCCTCCAGCCACTCCTGATGAGCGACCTCGGGATCCGCGAGGACCTGGGCCAATCCGGAGCGGGCGTAGGCCACCATCTCGGTGTGCCGGGCTTCCTCGGCTCGGTGAAGGGCCCGGCGCAACATGGCTTCGACACCCTCCCGTTGCCCGACGAAGAACAGAAGTTGAGCTTTGCGATAGAGAACCTGCGCGTGATCGCGCGAATTTCCGAGACGCTCATAGAGTTCCGCACTCCGATCGAACGCCTTGAGGGCGTCGCCGTGACGACCCAGGGCAGCAAGAAGCGCGCCGAAATTGAGCTGATGGGTCGCGACCGCGCCGAAATCGGAGGCCTCCTCAGCCGCCACGAGCGCCTTGCGAAAGCTCGCGATGGCGGCCTCCGGCTCGGCGACCGTTCGGTGGTAAAGCGCCAGGCTGCCGAGGGCCATCGACTCCCCCGCGGGGTACCGGTAGGCCCCGCTTTCTTTCTGCGCCTCCCGGTACAGCTCGTACGCGCGCGGCAATTCCTTAGCCGCGAGAGCCGCGTGGCCCCTCATGCACAGGGACATGATCTTCTCCCGGTAGAGTCCGGCCGGCGCCGTTTGCGCGATCATTCTCCCGATGTCCTCCACCCGTCCGTAGTCGCCGGTGAACAAGGACGCGATCTGCCGAACGGACAGGAGACGGATCCGTTCTTCCGTCCTTTCCGGTTCGTCGAGCGAGGAGAGGTTCGCGTCGGCCTGATCGAGGGCTTCCAACGTGGAGCCCAGATCCCGCCGTTTGAGGTGCAGGTCGGCCACCTGCCGGAGAAGGTGAGCGGACTCCGTCAAGCGTTCGCGCGGGATACGGCCGAGGGCGGACAGCGCCCGATCGTGCCGCCCCGTCCGCGCGTAGATCTCCGCCGCGCAGGAACAGATGGATTCCAGGAGCGCGGGATCCGACGCCTCCGAAAGAACGGGCTCGGCGAAAGACAGGAGGCGGAGGGCCGACGTGTTGGCCTGGGTCCGGCGGAATTTCTCGAGGGCTTGCCTGAGGAACGGCAATCCCGTCTGCGGTTCGGGGGATTGAAGCAGGTGTTCCGCCAACGCTTCATCGTCCCTATGCGGCCGGTCGAGAAGCAACCGGGCCGCGAGGCCGTGCAGACGCGTCGATTCCTCGGCGGCAAGCCCTTTTACGACGGCAGCCTGGACGGCCGGACCGGAGGCCAGGACCGAAGGCTCTTCCTCCTCCACCTCGGTCCGGATGAGGTGCGAGGCGAGCAAACGGCGGAGCGTTTCATCCAGGTCCATGCCGGCCGGCGCACGGAAATGCGATCGCAAAAGAAAAATCGGCAACGACCGGGATGCCACCGCAAGGAGTTCCAAAAGCCGGCGCGCCGTCTCGGGAAGCCCCCGGATCCGGTCCTCCAGGACCTTGGGTGAGAATTGCGCTAGAGGAAGGCTCTCGATCTCCTGCGCGTACTCGAAGTCCCGCCAGCGGGAGGCGGCGGGCAGGAGAGTCTCCGCCAGGCCCTCCATCAGGAGAGGAACGCCGCCGCATTTGCGGTGCAGGGCCGCGAGCACCGCCGGATGCACCTCCGGGTCCAACCTCTGAAAATACGCGGCCACATCCTCTTCGGTCAGCGGGGCGAGGTGGACGGCTTCGAAAACCTGGGCTTTCAGGGGGGAAGGAAGGCCGGAGACCGAGTCCAAGGATGCCAGGACGGACAATCGCACTCGAGACCCGCACAAAATTCGAGCAAGGGAAGAGCCGAACACCTCGCGCTCCCTCTCATTCATGAGATCCAGATCATCCAGCAGGACCGCGCACGCCCGGCCGGAGAGCTCACGGGCGACGGCCTGGACCAGGACCTCGACTTCCTCGCTCAGAACGTGCCGATCGTCTAAAGAAGCGAAAGATTCCCCGGCAGCGGTCTTCACCCCGAGGTTTCGGGCGAGGGTTTTCAAAGCGTCCAGGGCCGAAGACGCTTCCAGGGGAATCAGGCAAGTGGGAGTCCCCCTCAGCTGAAGCCTGAGACGCAATTCACGGAGCAGCCCGCTCTTCCCGATTCCAACAGGCCCGTCCACCACCAGAACGCGGGAGGGCTCCTCGAGGTGTCCGAGAATGCGGTCCAGAGTGGACTCCCGGCCGACCAGGGACGGGATCGAAACATAGGACGCGAGAGTCTCCTCCGTCTCGAAGACCAGCGACGGCCGGAGGGTTCGGCGAACGGCGCTCAGGAGATCCGCCGCGGTGCGGAATCTCCCGTCCGGATTCGGGGCCGTCAGGCGCAGGGCAAGTTCGACGAAGGCCTCCGATAGGTCCGGGCGAGACTCCCGGAGAGAAGTCCCGTGTGAAAGAGCCTCCGGATCCGCGGCCAGGCGCAGAAGCGTGGCTCCCAGCGAATAGAAGTCTGACCGTTCGTCGGCTGGCCCGCCCCGTTTCACTTCGGGCGGCATGAACCCGGGGGTCCCCAGGATGAGACCGTCGGGGGACGAGATTTTCGTGGAAGCCGCCAGGCCGAAATCCACCAGGACATAGCGCGCGTCACCCTCGGGTTTCAGGATGTTGGACGGTTTGATGTCCCCGTGCAGAATCCCCCGGCTGTGAAGAAATTTAAGCGCTCTCCCGACCTGTATCGTCAGGGCGACGAGTTCATCTTCCGGCCACGGCGCGTTTGTTTCGTACAGGTTTGGACCCCGGACCCATTCGGCCGTGTAGAAAGGGGTGCCGCTCACGCGTTCTACGGCGTAGTCATAGACGCGAACGATGTTGGGATGCCGAGAGACGGCCAGGAGTGCGAACTCCTGCTGAAAGAGCCGGTGCCATTTATGGTTCACATCCGTCAGGATCTTGAGAGCCAGGAGGCGATCCCCGGCCCGCGTGTCGTGAACGGCGTACACCTTCCCCATGCCGCCCGAACCCAGGGGTTTCTCGACACGATAGACATCGGCAAAGATCTCGCCCGGTTTCAAGTTCATGAGGGCCGACGTTCCCCCGAACGATAACACGGATGTCTCCGATTTCGAGTGCCGTCAGCAACCCGAATAGCGGGAACGTGGCTCCACCCGAAGCGGGAATCTCTCGGATTTTGAGGAAGGGCGTGGAGGCTGAGCGCCGTTGCGCTCTTCCTGTTCACTCCGAGGGTTCTGCAATTGGCGCCGGTGCTGGAAATTACACTTGGAAAAGCGCTTCTCTTGGACTTCGAACCCTCTTTGGGTTGGAGACGCGAGCAAGACTTTTGTAACAGCTTCAATCGACTCGCACCTCATTGGAAACCAGTCGCTTGAACTTTGGGCAGGGAACCCAAGGGAACTCTTGGGCTTTTTTCTTGACCATATATTGCATTACAGTATAGTCCACTACCAAAGGTAGAAAGTGCACACTGGCTACCAGGGGCCGGTCGTCGTCCGCTTGCGGGATGTCGGTCGCACGGCCTGGCCGAATGCGTTCGCATCGAGCGCAAAATCAGGGAAAGCTTTTGTCAGAAGCCCATTGAAGGGAGCGGAGGTGCTCTGTGGAGAATGACGACGCCTATGTGCGCCCGGAAAAAACGACGGGGAATTCATCGGGCCTGCCGGACGATTTTTTAAGCGAGATTGATCGGGAGCTTGACTCCATTGAATCCGGATCGTCCACCGGCATGGAAGAGATCGAATTGGCGGAGGAGGAAGGCATCGAAGGCCTGAGCGACGACCCGGGTGTTCGCGAGATGCAGTTGCTGTTTATCGAGATGGCCCGGAACACGCTCTCGCCGATCGGCAGGTACGTGAAGGCGATGGTCGTGGGGGACAACTTCCGGGAACTCTTGGAGATGTCCGAAATGATCGTGACGCCGATCTTGCTGAAGACGGAAAAGGTGGGTCTTACGAAACACGCGGACGACCTGATGTTTTTCCGGTCCCTGCTTCATTTGGCGTTGGGGGAAAGAGACCAGGTTGGCATGGAAGCTATGGGGGAGGTCGTAATGGAAGGGTTCAGCAAGTTGAGCGAGCGTTTCGGTTTGAGCTATCGGGGCTACCGCCTGGCGGTCCGCAATTTGGTGCAGTTCTATCGGCAGCTCAAGCACATTGACGGAATTTCGGAAACCGATATGCGGCGGTTCTTCGCGATCGGCGTTCCCTCTCTCACATGGATCCGAAGAACAAGGGTGGAGGAGCTTACAAGCCTTTCCGGGATCCAGCCGAGTATCATGTCCCAGATCCGGAAACTCGCGTTTGTCTACCGCTCGGTGCCGCCGATGGCGAGTGCCCGGCTGGCCAGGGAAGAACGCGTGGTCCCTCCCGCCGAAGAGGAGATGTCGGAGGAAAATCTCGCGATCGAAGAGATTGTGGACGCCGACGTGGCGGGCGTCGAGGTCCGGGCCCCGCGCGGCCGGGCATAATATCTATTACGGAAATTGGGGACACGTACGAATTTCACAGCCCCAGGGAAGTCCCCTGTCTTATTAGCTTAATTTCGTTGGCAATTTGCTAATTGGTACGTGTCCCCAATTACTTACTTGATCCCGGTCAAGACCGATTCCGCGTGGCCGTCCACGGTCACGTTCCGGTAGATCTTCCCGATCGTCCCGTCCGGCTCGATCACGAACGTAGAGCGGATCATCCCCGTCGTTTTCTTGCCGTACGACGTCTTTTCCCCCCACGCTCCGTACGCCTCGGCCAGCTTGTGGTCGGGATCGGCGAGAAGCGGGAACGGGAGGTCGTACTTTCTCTTGAAGCTCTTGTGAGACTCCAATGAGTCGGCGCTCACGCCGTAGATCACCGTGGAAGCGTTCGCGAACTGGGCGTAATGGTCGCGGAAGTCGCATGCCTCCTTCGTGCAGCCGGGCGTGTCGTCTTTCGGGTAGAAATACAGGACGACCCTTTTGCCTTTCAGATCCTTGAACGACACTTCCCTGCCCGAATCGTCCGCAAGCGAGAAATTCGGAGCCTTTGAACCTTCTTTGAGCATGTCGTCTCCTTTCCAGTGAGAAAATCTTCTACCAGAGGCTTTTCTTCAAGACCAGGGTGGTGTAGGTTTCCCGGCCGCTTGAAGGGTTGCGGGATTGGGTTATGATCGTTTCCTCAAGCGCCTCGATGTAGGGAGCGGAGGTAGATATGAAACAAACCATGTCCAAGAAAAAGCTGAATGAATTCCGCACAATACTCAAAAAGCGGGAGGACGACCTGATCAACGAGGCCAGGGCTCAGATGGGAGACCTGACTGCCGTGAAAGAAAACATGGCGGACATGACCGACCAGGCTTCGGCCGAGGTGGAACGGGATTTCCTCCTTCGTATCAAGGACCGGGAGCGCAAGCTGATTCTGAAGATCAAGGAAGCGGTCTCGCGGATTGACGACGGCACGTTCGGGGTCTGCGAAGTCTGCGGGGAACCGATCGGCGAAGAGCGTCTTCGGGCCCGCCCCGTCACCACCCAATGCATCGAATGCAAAACCGACATGGAGGAGCAGGAGCGACGACTGGAAGCATGAGAGTCCGCAAAGCTCTCATCCCGGCCGCAGGGCTGGGCACACGGTTTCTTCCGGCCACCAAAGTCGTTCCAAAGGAACTCCTTCCCATCGTCGACCGCCCGGCGATGGAATACATCATCGAGGAATTGCTCGCCTCCGGCATCGAGGAGGTCGTGTTCGTCATCAACCCCGAGAAGCGCGGGATCTACGAGCACTTTCAGACCGGCTCCTTAGTGGAAGACACGCTGGAAAAGCGGGGGCAGCTGGATCGCCTCGGCCGCCTGAAGGACCTGATCGACAACATCCGTTTCAAACGGGTTTATCAAGGGGAAGCCAAGGGCCTCGGCCACGCCGTCCTGTGCGGCCGCGAGGCGATCGGAGACGAACCGTTCGCCGTGGTCCTGCCCGACGACCTGGTTCGGTCGAAGACGCCGTGCATCCGCCAGCTCCTGGAGGTTTACGATAAAGAGAAGTGCTCGGTCGTGGCGATCGAGAACGTTCCGAAGGAGCGCGTGAAATTCTACGGGATCGTGTCGGGGCCGGGCGCGGAGACGGGCGGGACATTCCGCGTGACGCACGTGGTGGAAAAACCCCCGGTTGAGAAAGCCCTGACCCGCTGGGCCATTATCGGGAGATACATCCTGGAGCCCAAGATCTTCGGCTACCTCGAGAACGCCAAGGCCGGCGCGAGCGGGGAAATTCAGCTCACGGACGCGTTGGCTCAGCTTGTGGCCGGCAACGAGCTGGTGGCACATCCCTTCGAAGGGGTCAGGATCGATACCGGCCAGCCGCACGGCTGGCTGGAGGCGAACCTGGTGATGGCGATGGAACGCCCCGAAATCAGGAGCGTCCTTCGCCCGATTCTCAAACGGATTCTCGAAGAGGAATGAACGTCCTTTTCGCGTTTCTGGTCGGCCTCCTCGCGTTCATTCCCCCCGCTTCCTACGTCTTGGGTCAGTGGGAAGGTCAGATCAAGGAGATGAAAACCCTTCACGCGAAGCTCTCCACGATCTGGTACGACGTGAACGGGAACCCTACGCAATTGGATGAGGAACTCTGGCTCAAGAGACCGGGGCAGATGCGCCGGACGCTGAAGACCCAGCGAGGACGTCTGGATTACTTTGTCACGCCTGCGCGTTCCATCCGGATTTCGGGCGGGAAATCGGAAGCTGTGCCTACGTTGGAGGCCATGGGGCCCGTGGGGATTTTTTATTTGCCCGAAGGCTCAAGGCGTCTCGGGGCCGTTCTGCGCCAAGTCGGGATCTCAACGGACGCCACGCGGCTGACGCTCCAGGACCGCCGCATCCTGTATGAGATCGGCCAGGCCGGCCAGGCGCTCGCGTGGTTCAGCAAGGACGACTGGCTTCCAGCGGGAGTTCAAGTGGGAGGGAGAGAGTATCGCCTTACGACCAACCTTCCATCCCGGTTTGCGATCCCGTTTCCCGAGATCTGGGAGGTCCTGGCGAACCAGAAGCGGATCGAGGTTTCCCGGACGCTCTCTTTGGAGACCGCGGCCTCGATCCCCGACTCGGTTTTCGACGTGAATTCACTCAAAGGCGTCGCGCCGAAACCGTAGAAAGCGCTTTTCCGGATTTCGACTTCTATTCCTTGAAGAGAACCAGGCCGTTAGTCGTTCCGATCCACACCAGGTCGGGATTGGCGGAATCGACGGCGAAAGTATTCACGAGATTCGAGGGGAGGCCGTCGTCTGTCGTGTAGGAGCGGATCTCCGGCGTCCGGCCGGGTTGGATATGGAATGCGGCCGAAATTGGCCGGGTTCCGAATGGACCGGATGGATTGGACAGGCTTGTCCAGACACCGCCCGTGCCGTCGCGTTCCAACGAGAGCACGGAAAGCCTGAAAACAACCGACATCTCTTCCGCAGGAGACCGTACGTTAAAAACCTTGAGACGTTGCTCTGAATCGTCCCACCCATAGATATATGCGTTGTTCGCGCCCGAGTTGAGATCCATTCGCGTCAGTCCCCGATCCCGGGACACAAACCAGAGAGCCGTTGTGTCAACGTCCCGGTCCGAGGTCATGGATGTCCAATTGTCGGCAGGGATATCGACGCCGGCGGGTACCAGCACAAAGTCGGGCGCGGCACGACGGAGCGCCGTGTCCAAAGGTAATGCCGCCCACAAATCGCCGTTCACTATGGCCGTTGTCACGGCCGCCTGTGCGCCCGCTTGATTCCAGGGCAGTTGATAATACGATGTGGATAAAGGTTCTTCGGACGGTTCGAAGGAGTCTAGTGGAAGCGGAACCAATACAAAGCCCGTCACGAACGAGTCTGTGCTCGCGGCGAGTGCACTCACCCAAAAAACGTTTGTGCCTTGATATGTCCCGAGATGGAGGTCGACGTAAGGAAAGAACAAAAAGCCGGGGTCCGCAGATCGGGAGAGATTTATTTGAACAACGGAGGGAGGCTCCGGTTTGCCGTCGGTTCCGACGCCCACGGCGAACAACCCACGCCGTTGAAAACCCATCCACACACGCCCCCACGGATGGTCGACGGACGGCGGCTCCACCTCCAACGCGGCTACGCTCGGATACGCAGGAAGTTGCTGCCCCGTCTTCCGGAGAGCTTCCTTAAAGGCCTGAATCGTTTGATTCTCAACCGACCACGTGCCGTCCTCGTATTTCATGACGTGACTCAGCCCCGAGCCGGATGCCACCCAAGCGCCCCCCCGGAAATCCGAGTGGACGAGCCCAGCGCTGTTATCGGGAAGAACCTTTACATTGGAAAACGTGACCGGTTGCGCCGCCGAGTCTGAATTTGTCGGGAGCGGGACGCGAATGAGCCTCGAATCCTGTGTCCCCACCCAGATCACTTGCCCGTCGTCGTGAAGGACGCTGATGCTGGTGTCCGGGAACGTACTTCTTGCGTTTACCCGGCCGGCGGGATCCAGCTCCTCGAGGATCGATCGTCTTGTATCGATAGGGATGTGGTGATCGATATAGATGACACCCAGACGGAGGCCGCCGGAGGCGTTGGAAAGAATGCTCGTAACGGCTCCCGATGGGATCGGACAGGAGACCCTATCGCCGTCGACCGTTGTCCATTCCGATGGCGGGAGGAGATGGCATAGACCGGATTCATGGCCGAACCAGAGACCCCCGTCACCGTCCGGAAGAATCGAGAAAACAAGAAGTGTCGCGTTCGAGTTCGGCACTCGGGGAACTTCCGCGAGATTTTGGATGTCCAGATCACCCGTATCCGTGACACCGCGGAACCGGACGAAAAGCCCGCCGCTTTCCACGGCCGTCCAGAATCCGCCATCAGGATCAGCCTTCACATCCACAAGGTTGGACATCCTATGAAGGTTCGCGGAATAGAATGTCGTGAACGTGGGATTCGAGGCGTTGGCGGGCTGCTCAGCCCGGACAAGACCCCCGACCGTGGCAAGCCAGAATACTTGGGTCGTGCCCGATTTGGTGTCAAGAGTGATGGCTCGGACCGATTGAATGTTTGTTATAGAGGGCAAACCCGCGACTTCGCACGGGGGAGGGGGATCGACGTCGTCTGACACCGGCCGTTTTTTGGGCAGCATGACGTGGCTGCCTTGCCCACCATAAGCTCGGACGTCTTGGTCCCCCGGCTCAGGCGTAGGGGTTGGCGTGGGGGTCGGCGTCGGCGTCACCGCCGGACAAACCACCGGTTCGGGCAACGGGAATTGGTACGTTTGGATCTTGTATTCTCCGGTTTTGGTGGGGCGCGCGATGGCCAGACCTTGCTCCGTCCCGATCCAGAGGTTTCCTTTTCCGTCCGACTCTACGGCCCTGACCCAGTTCGTCGGAAGGCCGTTCGCTTCGGTGAGCCTGGCATAGACCACCAGCCGGGCGTCTTTCGTCGCGTCCTTTCCCGGCGCGCTGGTGAGGCTTCCCTTATCGTAGAGATAGAGACCCGAGCCCGAGACGACGGCCAGGCAATTTCTTGCGAAGGCGTGTTCAATCCAACACCCCTCGGCGAGAGTTTTGATACTTGTCGCCACGCCGGGAAACACGGACGCGAAGACCATAAGGTGGACGGTGACATACTTCTCCGCGTCCAGATCCGTCCAAAGGGCGATTTCGTCCCCTTTTAGAGAGTTAGGGAGCTGAACGGTCGGAAACGAGCCGCCGTTATTCATGTCGGGCGTCACGGGAATGCCTGATTTTCGGTCCGGGTCGGTGCGCAGGTTGGTGATGTAAACCGTCGTGACGCGCGGATCGGTGACCGCGCCGGAAAACCCGAAAACCAATGTCATCCCCGAACTCGGATCCGGCATCTGTGCCATGATCTTCGAGGGATCCAAAGGCACCGGCATGATCTGGCCTACGTCGGAATCCTCGGGCCTATTCAAACCCGTGTTCACGAGGCCACTCGTGCCCTTGCCGGCAGTGCCATTGGCGTCCGTACTCACGGAACTTTTCGTGCAAGAGGCGACGAGGACGAGGGAGATAAGAAGCGCCAGAAAGGAGAGGCCGAAAGCGGGGGTTTTGCGTCTGGTGGTCATACTAGTTACGGGGTACTTATACAAACCACGTGCCAAGTATTTAAGAGCGTCGAATCTGTACTTAATATAACAAATTCAATATATTAAGTCAACACAAAAATGACGCGTCCCAAACCGGAACCACGGATCGCAACCTACAAATGTTGCGGCATGCTAACTAAAGTTCCCCATGTTTTTTGAGTGCCTGACGTGCGATTTCGGTCTGGTCCGAGGATCAAGGATTACCCCTTAACGCGTTTCCCGATTTTCGGTTCTATTCCTTGAAGAGACCCAGGCCGTCTTCAGGGTTTTTCAACAGCCCGTTAAGGCCTCGGCAACGCCACGATTCCGCGGTCGGTCGTGAGCCAGATTCTCTCGGCGCGTCCGGGAGCCGCCTGCCCCGGGACCGCTTCGGGGACTTCCAACGCGGCGGCGAGGATCTCATTCGACGGGAGACCGTCTGCGGTCGTCACCCAACGCGCTAACCGGGGCGCCCCTTCTTCATCCGCGATGACGCGGGCCAGGCCGGCGTTCGTGGCGAGATAGACATCCCCTTCGGGCGCGACGGTGGAGTCATTGATCCGGCCAACGCCGTCTCCCAGATCCAGCTTCAGAATCCCCCCCCCGCCCCCTGTGGCGTCCTTTCGGATGTGGATCACCGTGGAGGGGTTAGCGAGGACCCAGGCTCCGCCGAATCCGTCCGATTTGATTCCTTTCAATCCCATATCTTCTCTCTTCACACCCAGGTCGTCCGCTGAGAAAAACGCGAGGATGTCGAGGTTTTTCTTATCGTCCGGTGAACTTGCGCCGATCTTAAACACTTCTTTCCCGCGCGTGGCCACCCAGAGAATGTCTCCGGTGCGGACACCGGCCGCGTCGGGCGAATACAAATCCAGCAGAGAGCCATGCCAGCCCCAGTAGGGAACCAACGGCAACGAATGAGGGACGATGACGTACGATTGAAGGTCCGTCGGATTCCGAGGATCGGGACGCACATGAACGAGCGCGGGGGTCGAAAACAAGCCGGTTACGTACCACACATCGCCGCGGGAATTGGACGCTAAAGAGTTTCCCGGATCGAAACCTTGGGGAAGCGAAAGCGAACAGCTCTTCGTGGGGTTGTATTCAGAGAACGCCGGCTTGCATTGGTCGTCGTCAACCCGCTCCAGATACGGGTCACGTCTCCCGGGAGAGAGCAGTGCCGTTGAGAGCCACATGCCGTGGTTGGGCGCCACTGCACTGCCGACAATCAGCCGATGTTTTATTTGTGCATTTTCCCCTTCAAACCCCCCGCCCGAGGATGTCAGGCGCAGAGAGCTGATGAAATCGGGGAAAAGTTCGGAATGCATCCAGAGCCGTCTGCCGTTCCAAAGGAGGTTTGTTGAAGTGTCATCCAGGAGTCCCCCTCTCTCCGGTTCTGCGGAACTGAAGCCGAGTGCGTAACCTAACGATGTGAATCCATTACGGGTGTCATGCGGAGCGAGCCCCAGCATACCCGAGGCGACCCACATCCGGCCCGAACGTTCGGGCAAGAACGAAACGGGGGAAAGGGTCTTGCTGAAAAAGGTATCCGAGAGGGGAAGCGTGATTTCAGGAACCGAGGGGTTGGCAAAAAATTCCACCTTTAGAATCGTTCCCGCTCCGTTTGTGGCCCAAACGGTCCCATCCGTTCCTACCGCAATCGACCCGAGGCTGCCTGCCGCATATGCCGGGGAGTCCGAAGAACTCGAAGTCGGACGCAAGTATGGGAAGCAAGTGGATTGTCGTGTCTTGTCGATGTGCGTGAGACACGCATCGGTCAGGACCCACAAGCCCCCCTCGCCGTCCCGCACGATTTGCTTAACGGAGGTTCCCGGGAAGCCCGAAGTCACGAAGGGGGTGGTCGGAGTGCAGTTCTTCTGTTCCTGGGCGTCTCGTCGGCAAAAAGCCGGTCCGTCCGCCCAATCCGGGGTATCTTCGGATGAAGCCGTGGAAATCGTTTCCTGTGCCTTCATGCCCACGAAGCGCGTAATCCCGGCTCGCTTGTGTACGGATTCGGGTCCTTGGCCCGTGCCCGCCCATACGCCGCCTTCGGCGGCCGGAGAGAGGGAGAGGATTAAATCGTCGAAGAGGCCATTCTCTTCCGACGGAAAGCCGGTCGTCCAATCCAAGTCGGCATGAAGCGTCTGAAAACGGATCGTGGCACCGGACGCGTCGGCCGCAAACCCCAGGCCTGAGTTCGTCCCGACATAGAGACTGCGCGGTTCCCTGGGGTCCGAGGCGAGAGCCGTGACGTAGTCAAACGGGAGGCCGTTGGCTTTCGTGAAATGAGAGAACTCCGGAGGGCCGGGCGGCGCCCAGCGCAAACGGATCAGCCCCTGGTCCGTGCCGATCCAGAGATCCCCGTTCTCTAATGCCAAGAGCGCCTTAGGAGAGAATTGCGGCACCCCGTCCAGGCTCGTCAGATGATGCGAGGTGGGAGTGACGTTGCCCTCGAGGAACTCGTCCGCGTCCACATAGTAGATTCTGATATCGTAGATTCCGATATCTGGTGTTCCGTCCTTGAATCGGGAGGTGGCGCATGCCAACCATTTCCCGACCCGGGCCATCCCCGTGATTCTGGTGGGGAAAACGGTCTGGAGCACGAGGACGGGGATGCGGTAGACCTGTTCCGACGTGTCCACCCACAGGGCCACTTCATCCCCCGGCAGCGAATTCGGCAGTTGAACCTGCGGGAACGATCCGTCGAGTGCCGGCGTGACCTGTTGAAACGACTTCCGATCCGGGTCGGTGCGGAGGTTGGTGATGTAAACCGTCGTGACGCGCCGGTTGGTGACCGCGCCCGGAAAGCCCACGACGAAAGCCATGCCCGTGCTGAGATCCGGAATTTGGGCCAGAACCCGCGTCTTGTCGATCGGGTCGATCGGGACCGGTAAGATCTGGCCTACGTCGGAATCCTCGGGCCTATTCAAACCCGTGTTCACGAGGCCACTCGTGCCCTTGCCGGCGGCGCTGTTGGCGTCCGTACTCACGGAACTTTTCGTGCAAGAGGCGACGAGGACGAGGGAGATGAAAAGCGCCAGAAAGGAGAGGCCGAAAGCGGGGGTTTTGCGTCTGATGGTCATACTAGTTACGGGGTACTTATACAAACCACGTGCCAAGTATTTAAGAGCGTCGAATCTGTAATTAATATAACAAATTCAATATATTAAGTCAACACAAAAATGACGCGTCCCGAACCGGAACCACGGGTCGCAACCTACAAATGTTACACAGCGTAAACTCTAGTTCCCTATATTTTTTGAGTGCTTGACGTGCGATTTCGGTCTGGTCCGAGGATCAAGGATTAACAGGCTGCGGAAAAACTGCCATCGAAGTCCGCCGGCGGAGCGTCCCACGCAGAAGAAGGGTTGTTTAAGGCGGGAGGACGGGGCTTGCAACTCGGCCAGCGTCACGGGCTACTCGAAAGCAATTCGGCCTCGGATTGAAACATCTTTCCTGCAAGGTACTGATTGTGCATCCGACACAGGTGCCTAATGTTCTCTTCATTAGATGAGCCACCCGAGCAGTACGGATCCATATGGTCGAACTCAAGAAGGTAGCGGCTTTCGCATCGGCGCCCGCTCTTTGGATCGACATATTCGCACTGTCCTTTGGATCGATCCCGGATCATTCGTTTGGCGTCAGCTGCAATATACCGAGTAGGAGGCGTGGCCTCGGTCAAAGAGCTGGGTTGAGTCTTCAACCTTACCGGTAAGGTTAAGGTCTTCTTCTTGTCCTTCCGGCTCGGATCCTTTTGGCTCAGATAGAAGTCGAGACAAGCCGAAAAGAGTTCGGAAACACTGCAACGGCCTTTCAGGTTCCAGAACCTCTCCATGGCTTGCCGGGTCTCTTCGGTGATCGGGAACCTCACTTCGCTGATCTCCGCCGTGATGGGCCGGACGGTCTCGGACGTAAGGGGTC
>JAZDIZ010000056.1:0-6435 GCA_043804515.1 Pseudomonadota bacterium
CCACCATCGGATAACCGGCCAAAACGCCGTTATCCATCGCGCCTTCGATCCCCTTCTCGACGGCCTTGAAATACTCCCTGGGCACCGAACCGCCCTTGATCGCCACCTCGAATTTGAAACCGCTCGCCTTTGCGCCCGGTACGATCTCCAACCAAACATGGCCGTATTGACCCCTGCCCCCCGTTTGGCGGATGAATTTTCCTTCGGAGAGGACCTTCTTCGAGATCGTCTCCCGGTACGCCACCTGGGGCTTGCCGACGTTGGCTTCGACTTTGAATTCCCGGAGCATGCGTTCCACGATGATTTCGAGATGGAGTTCGCCCATCCCGCTGATCAGAGTCTGGCCGGTTTCGTCGTCCGTTTTCACGCGGAACGACGGATCTTCCTGAGACAGCTTGAACAGGGCGTCCCCCATTTTTTCTTGGTCCGCCTTGGTCTTCGGTTCGATGGCGATCTGCATGACCGGTTCGGGGAACTGGATGGACTCGAGGACAATGGGTTTTTCGGGGTCGCACAACGTGTCGCCCGTCAGCGCCGTTTTGAGCCCCACACAAGCAACGATCTCTCCGGCGGAGGCTGACGTGACGTCCTCGCGCTTGTTGGCGTGCATCAGAAGGATCCTTCCGATGCGTTCCTTCTTCTTTTGGGTCGCGTTCATCACGGTGGACCCGGAATCGATTTTTCCGGAATACACCCGAAGGTACGTAAGTTGGCCCACGAAGGGGTCCGCCATGATCTTGAACGCCAGAGCCGAGAAGGGGTCTTTTACGCTCGGCTTGCGCTCCAAGGGAGGTTGTCCGTCCTTCATGGCCAGGCCCTTGACGGGCGGAACATCCATGGGAGACGGAAGGAAATCCACGACGGCGTCGAGCAATTGCTGGACACCTTTGTTCTTGAAGGCGGCTCCGCAGACTACGGGCGTAAGCTTCAGGGAGACCGTGCCTTTCCGAACGGCTTTAAGAATCGTCTCGCGGGAGGTCGGCTTTCCGTGCAGGTACGAGTCCATGATCGAGTCGTCCACCTCGGCCAAGGCTTCCAGCATCTTGTCCCGCCAGCGCTTCGCGCTCTCCAGAAGGTCCGGCGGGATCTCGACGGTCTCGAACTCCGCCCCGAGAGATTCGACGTTGAACACTTGGGCCTTCATGTCGATCAGGTCCACCACTCCTCGGTGGCGATCCTCCAGGCCCAAGGGGATTTGAAGCGCCACCGGGTGGGCGTGAAGCCGGCTCACCATCTGGCGGATACACCGCTCGAAGTTCGCACCGGTTCGGTCCATCTTGTTGACGAACGCCAAACGCGGCACGTGGTACTTGTCGGCCTGGCGCCAGACGGTTTCGGACTGCGGTTCAACGCCCGCAACGCCGTCAAAAACACCCACGGCGCCGTCCAGAACGCGCAGCGAACGTTCCACTTCAATCGTGAAATCCACGTGTCCCGGCGTATCGATGATGTTGATCCGGTGATTTCTCCAGTAGCAGGTGGTTGCGGCCGAGGTGATCGTGATCCCTCTCTCCTGCTCCTGCTCCATCCAGTCCATGGTGGCCGTCCCCTCGTGGACTTCTCCCAGTTTGTGCGATTTTCCCGTGTAGTAGAGGATCCGCTCGGTCGTCGTCGTCTTGCCCGCGTCGATGTGGGCAATGATCCCGATGTTGCGAACTTTTTCCAGGGGGACCAACATTTCGGCGCTCCGATACCTCTTTCGCCCTTACCAGCGGTAGTGCGCAAACGCCTTGTTGGAGTCCGCCATCTTGTGAACGTCGTCCCGTTTTTTGATGGCCCCGCCGCGGCTGTGATACGCGTCGATGATTTCGTCCGCCAGGCGTTCCCTCATGGAATGTCCGGGCCGGTCATGGGCGTAGTCGATGATCCAGCGCAGTCCCAGCGCCTCCCGGCGCGTCGGCCGCACTTCCACCGGCACCTGGTAGTTGGCACCTCCCACGCGGCGGGCTTTGGTCTCGACGACCGGCTTCACGTTGTCGAGCGCCCGCTTGAAGACTTTCACCGGATCATCCTTGATCCGCTCGGCAATGATGTCGAAACAGCCGTAGACGGTTCTCTCCGCGATGGATTTCTTTCCTTGTTTCATGAGCGTGCGGACCAGGCGGCCCACAGTACGGTCCTGGAACTTGGGATCCGCGGCGATAACCCTTGTCAATATGATCGGTCTTCGAGGCATTCCAAAAACTCCTTAGCTTCGTTCTCGTTCAACAAAACGCGTCCACGGGGCCCGAAGGCCTCCGAACGCCTTCCATTTCTCCAAGAGACGGAGCAGCTGTTGAGGCCGCGGCGTCTGAAAGGGTTAATCCAAACTAACTTCTTTTGGTGCCGTACTTGGAACGGGACCGTTTCCGGTTTCCCACTCCCACCGAGTCCAGCGTCCCGCGCACGATGTGGTACCGCACGCCCGGAAGATCCTTCACACGGCCCCCTCGCACCAGCACCACGGAATGTTCTTGAAGGTTGTGACCTTCGCCCGGGATGTAGGACGTGACTTCGTAGCCGTTCGTGAGTCGCACGCGCGCCACCTTTCGAAGCGCCGAATTGGGCTTCTTGGGAGTCACGGTGTACACACGCGTACATACGCCACGTCGTTGAGGGGAACCGATCAAGGCCGGAGCAGCCGTCTTCCGGCGTTGCTGCTTCCGTCCTTTCCGCACCAGCTGATTAATTGTCGGCATCTGCTTCAATTCTCGAAAAAGTCCGCGGAAAATAGTGAAAAAACCCCAGAATGTCAAGAGGATCAGCGTTTTTTATGCTGTGCATCTTTCCTTCCACCGCGGGAGCGGAAGAAACCGCTCCCACATCGGCCGGATGTCTCTTGGATGTCCCACTCTCTGCCAGGGACGTCGAAAACAGGGGCGTAAATGCCCGCATTTGGCTCTCCAATGCCAAAGGTTGGGACATAAGTCGCGCCCACGTTGGGGTTTTCACTTCGGACGGCTCAGTTCGTCCACCGGTCCCGCCGGGGGCGTGCCCCGGAATGTCGCCAGCTGATCCAAGGCGGCAACACCTTCTTCCGCCACATGGGCGGCTTCCGGTTCCTCCACCAGCACCTTGATCCCCAGGACACGATAATCCTTAACTCCCGTTCCGGCGGGAATCAGGCGGCCCATGATCATGTTCTCCTTGAGCCCCCGGAGCTTGTCCACCTTGCCGTTGATGGCGGCCTCGGTGAACACCTTCGTGGTCTCCTGGAAGGAGGCCGCCGAAATGAATGACTCCGTGGATAGGGAAGCCTTCGTGATTCCGAGAAGCATCGGTTCCGCTGTGGCCGGTTTTCCCGCCTTTTTCTTGATCGCTTCGTTGGTCTCCTCGAAAACCGCCTTATCGACCTGCTCGCCCGAAAGAAAGACCGTGTCCCCCGGCTCGTTCACTTTGATCTTCCGCAGCATCTGGCGAACGATCACTTCGATGTGCTTGTCGTTGATCTTGACGCCTTGCAGGCGGTAGACCTCCTGCACCTCATCCACCAGGTATTTCGCCAGCTCCTTCTCGCCGAGAACCTTCAGAATGTCGTGGGGGTTGGCCGAGCCGTCCATCAACGCCTCGCCCGCCCGAACGCGGTCGCCTTCCAGAACGGAGATATGCTTGCCCTTCGGGATCAGATACTCGCGCGGATCGCCCACGTCGGGGGTGACGATGACCTTGCGCTTGCCTTTCGTGTCCTTTCCGAATGAAACGACGCCGTCGATCTCGGAGATCACGGCCACTTCCTTCGGTTTCCTCGCCTCGAAGAGTTCGGCGACGCGCGGGAGACCTCCGGTGATGTCCTTGGTCTTCGTGGTTTCGCGGGGGATGCGGGCGATGATATCGCCGGGCCGGACCTCTTCCCCGTCGTTCAACATGACGATCGCGCCCACGGGCAGGATGTAGTTCGCCTCGCCTTCGGAGTACCTAAGCCTGATCGGCTTATCCTCCGCATCGCGGAGCGTGATCCTGGGTCTCGCGTCGGGATCCCGGGATTCGATGATGACGCGGCGGGAAAGACCCGTAACGGCGTCGACCTGCTCCTGCATCGTCATACCTTCGACGATGTCGTTGAAACGGGCGACCCCGCCCACTTCGGTCAAGATTGGAATCGTGTAAGGATCCCAGTCCGCCAACACCTTCCCCTGCTTGCTCTTATCACCGTCCTCCACCAGGACCTGCGAGCCGTAAATCACGTGGTATCTCTCGCGTTCACGTCCCGTTTCGTCGATGAGGGCGATCTCCCCGTTCCGGTTCATGACGGTCAGTTTTCCGTCGCGGTCCCGGACGGTATTGAGATTGACGAATTTTACCGTGCCGCCGTATCGGGCCTCCAAGGCCGATTGTTCCGCCCGCCGGGTGGCCGTGCCGCCCACGTGGAACGTGCGCATGGTGAGCTGCGTTCCGGGTTCGCCGATGGATTGCGCAGCGATCACGCCCACGGCCTCGCCCACGTTCACCTGGCGCCCTCGCGCCAAGTCGCGTCCGTAACACAGGGCGCAGACGCCGCGCCGCTTTTGGCACGTCAACACGGAGCGGATCTTCACCCGTTCAAGCCCGGCTCCCTCGATCTTCTTTACATACACTTCGTCGATTTCGGTATTGGTCGGGACGATCACTTCGCCCGTGAACGGATCCAAGACGTCTTCCAACGTCACGCGGCCCAAAATTCGGTCGCCCAACGGCTCGATGATCTCGCCCCCCTCGAAGAGGGACGTCATGTAGATGCCGTCCAGCGCCCCGCAGTCGTAGCCCGAGATGATCGCGTCCTGCGCGACGTCGACCAATCTCCGGGTCAGGTAGCCCGAGTTGGCCGTCTTTAGAGCGGTATCCGCCAATCCCTTCCGGGCGCCGTGCGTGGAAATGAAGTACTGCAGCACGGTGAGGCCTTCCTTGAAGTTGGCCGTAATGGGCGTCTCGATGATCTCTCCCGAAGGTTTCGCCATCAGACCGCGCATGCCCGCCAGCTGCCGCATTTGCTGCACGCTTCCCCGGGCCCCCGACTCCGCCATCATATAGATCGGGTTGAATCCCTGCGTCTCGATCTTCTCCCCGTTGGGGCCAACGATCGTTTCCGTAGCAATCGCCTTCATCATTTCCGAAGCCACGTGCTCCGAGGTTTGGGACCAAATGTCGACTACCTTGTTGTAGCGCTCGCCGTCGGTGATCAGCCCTTCGGTGTACTGTTTCCGGATCTTGTCGACCTCCAGTTCCGTCTCCTCCAGAAGCCTGGCTTTGGCCGGCGGAATCTTCATGTCGTCCATGCAGATCGAGATTCCCGCCTTGGTGGCGTACTCGAACCCCATCTTCATGAGGCGGTCCGCCAGAAGAACCGTCTTCTTCTGTCCCGCATCGCGGAAACAGCGGTCGACCAGGTCGGCCAGGGATCTCTTGTCCAAAGTCCGGTTGATCATCGCGAACGGAAGCTCCGAAGGAACGATCTCCTTGAGGATGATTCTTCCGACCGTCGTGTCGACCAATTCGCCCGCAAGCCGCACTTTGATCTTGGCGTGAAGGTCCACCTCACCCGAGTCGTATGCGATTCTTACCTCGGACGGGGAAGCAAAGATCTTTCCCTCTCCCACCGCGTAAGGCCGCTCACGTGTGAGGTAATACAGCCCCAGAACGATGTCCTGCGTGGGGACGATGATCGGCTTTCCATTTGCGGGCGAAAGGATGTTGTTGGTGGACATCATGAGCACCCGCGCTTCCACCTGAGCCTCCACGGAAAGCGGAACATGCACCGCCATCTGGTCACCGTCGAAATCGGCGTTGAACGCCATGCAGACCAGCGGATGGAGCTGAATCGCTTTTCCTTCCACGAGCATCGGCTCGAAGGCCTGAACGCCCAGACGATGCAGTGTCGGAGCGCGGTTGAGGAGCACGGGATGTTCCTTGACGACCTCTTCGAGGATGTCGAACACCACCTCCTCCTGGCCCTCCACCATCTTCTTGGCCGCCTTGATCGTCGTGGCCAAGCCTCTCTCCTCCAGTTTGGCGTAAATGAAGGGCTTAAACAGCTCCAAGGCCATCAGCTTCGGAAGGCCGCATTGATGGAGCCTCAGTTCCGGACCCACAACGATGACCGATCGACCCGAATAATCGACGCGCTTGCCGAGGAGGTTCTGGCGGAACCGTCCTTGCTTCCCTTTGATCATGTCGGACAGGGATTTGAGCGGCCTTTTGTTCGGCCCCGTAATCGTGCGGCCCCGCCGCCCGTTGTCGAACAAGGCGTCCACCGCCTCTTGAAGCATCCGCTTTTCGTTCAGGATGATGATTTCCGGAGCGTTGAGTTCCAGGAGCCTTTTAAGGCGGTTGTTGCGGTTGATCACACGCCGGTACAGATCGTTAAGATCCGATGTGGCGAACCTTCCGCCGTCCAGGGGGACCAGCGGGCGGAGGTCCGGCGGGAGAACCGGAACGATCTCCTGAATCATCCATTCGGGCCGGTTGCCCGAGTCCTGGAAC
>JAZDIZ010000057.1:0-14621 GCA_043804515.1 Pseudomonadota bacterium
TCAATTTTCGTCCTAGGCAGATCTCAGGGTCCTTAAATGAAGTAATGGGAAAAGGTGCGGACGCTTCGGAATTCGGTCTAGTGACCGATTTTCAACCGCGCCTATGGCGGCTCAGAAAATGGGTGTGGTGTCCCCCGATTATGCCGATTCCTCTACCAAGTCGGGGAAGCCGAGAATGGTGAGGGCTACCTCTGACCTCCTGGCAGCGCTGGAGAAATGGCGACAGTTGAGCGGCAGAGGAGCCGGGCTAATTTGTAGTCCTGAAGGGTTCCAGCCGGTTTCTTATCGGAACATTCAGTTCCGGTTCAACCGGATCTTCCAAAAGCTCGGATTGCCTTTCAGATCCACTCACATTCTCCGGCACTCCTTCGCGACAGACTTTCAGTTGAGGACCAAGGATCCCCTCGCTCTGAAGGAGATTCTCGGCCATGCGGATCTTCGACAGACTGAAGTCTATGCGAAGATCACAGAGGCCATCACCCAGGAGGCAATGCAGACCTATGATGCGAGTCTCCAGGAGGGTGGAAAAGTCCTCAAAATCGGGGTTCCGGCTAGGTGAGGCTAGGTGGCGACAAGATTCAAAGGCCACCCGAAGCGCAAGTGTTGGAAGTTACAGGATCAAGGGAAAGTAATGGCGGAGAGAGAGGGATTCGAACCCCCGATACCCTTACGAGTATACCTGATTTCGAGTCAGGCGCCTTCGACCACTCGGCCATCTCTCCGCTAAATGATCAGATATCAGACTGAACGAAAGGTAGCACAGGCCCGGGCAAAGGGGGATTCGAAAAACCGGCGCCTTCCCTCCGGCCATCTCTCCGCTACTTACCCCGGCGGTGCTGGAAGAACTCCTTGAGTAACTGCGCGCATTCCAGCTCCCGGACACCGCCAACCACGTCGATCGTGTGGTTGAGGCCCAGCGTTTTCTCATGTTCCTGAATGAAACGCAAAGCGCCTCCCTTGGGGTTGGGGCAGCCTAAAACGACTCTTTTTACGCGGGCCAGGTACAAAGCGCCGGAGCAAAGAACGCAGGGTTCGGCTGTGACGTACATCGTGGATTCCACGAGCCTCCAGTTCCCGAGCGTCTCGGCGGCGTGTCGAAGCGCCAGGATTTCGGCATGTGCGGTGGGGTCGTTTCGTGTTTCCCGCTCGTTGGCCTGGCAGGAGTAGATCTGGTCCCCGATCACGAGGATGGCGCCGATGGGCACCTCGGCGACATCGGCGGCCTGCCGGGCCTGGCCGATGGCTAACCCCATGAAGTAGTTGTCGTCCAGCATGCTGCGGGCGAATTAACCTTTGGAAGACGTGGGGTCAAGCGGA
Source organism: Pseudomonadota bacterium (assembly GCA_043804515.1). Taxonomy (GTDB): domain Bacteria; phylum Bdellovibrionota_G; class JALEGL01; order JALEGL01; family DATDPG01; genus JAZDIZ01. Next base: position 1,318 of record JAZDIZ010000057.1, read on the forward strand.
ATAGGGCTCTTGGGGCAGCATTCGCAAAGGAAAGCGCTTTACAACCAAGCGTGCGTTAAGTAACCATGCGTCAGCATTCGGGGCGCCCTTAGCTCAGCTGGATAGAGCGGCGGACTACGGATCCGCAGGTCAGGTGTTCAAATCACCTAGGGCGCACCATTCTCTCTCTCACGCGTAGACGCTAGCCCTGGGCCACCCACCCGAGCAGCGTTTCCAGCCCCTGCCGGGAACCTTTCTTCAGATGGAAACGTACGACCCGCCGGCCGCGCGTGGTGAGAGCTTCGAAGTCGCCCAAGGCTTGCGCGGTTTCCAGCGTGCGGAAATCGTAGGCCTTGCCCGGAATCGGGAGTGTCCGATCCGAGTCCTGTGTGATTTCGATGAAGAGGCCGTTGGGCGCGCCCCCCTTATGCAACTGCCCGGTGGAGTGGAGATACCGCGGGCCGAACCCGATCGTTGTGGCGCGGCCCGTGGCTTTCGCCAAGGCCGAACGGAATTTCCCGAGCGCCTCCGTGTTCTGCGCGGAGTACGGCAGAAATGCCAGAACGGCCACATAGTCGCCGCTCACGGCCCTGCGCAAGTGGGCGCGCATCGCGTCGGCGCCTGTGGAGACCCGATCCAGGCCGGTGTCTCCCCACACCGAAATGCCCGAGTCTTCGACGAGAGGAGGGGGCTCTTCCAGGCGGCCCGACGAACGGAACTCGTCCAGACGTTTCTTCGTGAGGATCTTGCTCTCCTCGACGTTCGGTTGATCGAAGGGGTTGATCCTCATCACGTGCCCCGCCACGGCTGTCGCGATCTCCCATTTGAGGAACTCCCCGCCCAGATCGTAAAGATCGTCCAGTTCGATCACGGCTGCAGGGCAGCGGAGGCGTGCGAACTCCTCCAGCCGCCGATCCACGTCCCGGTTTTGCCCGTTTCTTAAGCGGATCGCCACGGCGATACGATCGGAAGCGTCGATCTTCGCATCCGAAGGCTCGTCATCGATAGGCACGATCCCTTTGCCTTCCTTACCCGTGCTTTCCGCGGCAAGCTGCTCGATCCACGCTCCGAACGCTTGGATTTCGGGCGAGAGGAGCAGCGTGAGTTTGTTGCGGCCCCGTTCGGCCGCCTCACCCATGAATGTTCCGAGTATGAATGCCACGTTGTCCCGCTCCTGAATCGTGGGTCCGCACGTCACCGACATCTGGATCGCGGAGCGCAGGAACTTTTTGAGATCCATGCCCAGGAGGGTGGCCGGGACGAGGCCGAAGAGCGAGAGCGCCGAATACCTGCCTCCGATATCCGCGGGATTCAGGAACACGCGGCGATACTTTCGGTCCGTGGCCAATTTGTGAAGCGGGGTGCCCGGGTCGGTAACGGCCGCCATTCGTGCCGGGTCCTTTACCTTGGCGAACACGTACTCGTGCAGGGCGTCCACCTCAATCGTCGTGCCCGATTTGGACGCCACGAGGAAGAGCGTTCGTTTGAGGTCCAACTTGCTTTCCACGTCCGAAATCTGGTCCGGGTCCGTGGAATCCAGGACGTGAAGTCGGATTCTTCCCTGGGGTGGGAACGTGAGGCGCAATAGATCGGGGCAAAGACTGGACCCGCCCATCCCGATCAGAACCGCATCGGTGATTCCCCCCTGCTCCAATTCGGCCCGGAAGGATTCCAGTTTCGGAATCTCGGCCGCCATCTTGTCGGTCACGTGGAGCCATCCGAAAGACTCCCGGATTTGCGTCTGCTGGGCGGGATCGGCCGTGAAAAGAGACACGTCCAGATTCCAGAACCTGCGGGCCCACTGTTCGCCCGCGAAACTCCGGAGTTTTTGCGCAACGGGGAGGTCGAGGTCGTAAAGATGGATTTGCATGGCGGGGAAGATGATAGTCAGCCGTCGTGGACACGTCGAGGGGATCCCTATAAAAAGGAAGGCATGAATTCCGAACCGCATCGGCTGAAGGACAGCCCTCCCTGGGGCCGCTGGGAAGTCCTTCTGGATGAACCTTCGTACAAAGTGAAGCGGATCACGGTTAATTCCGGGAAACGGCTGAGCTATCAAAAACACGCCCGGCGGCGTGAGCACTGGATGGTGGTCGAAGGGGAGGCGGTCGTGACGCTGGACGGACGGGCTGCGCGTCTCAAGCAGGGGGAGGCAATCGACATTCCCGCGGGGACCGCACACCGCGTCGCGAACGAGGGATCCGCGCCCTTGGTTTTTATCGAGATCCAAACGGGGAACTATTTCGGAGAAGACGACATCGTCCGTTTGGAGGACGATTTCGGCCGAATCTGACGGCTCCGCTTGCGCGCGGCAGGACCCGGGCGCCCTTTGGAGACGAAGGGGGACCCGGCGATATAGAAACGATATTGGAGTTCGGTAGCGGCACTGATTCCGACGCGGCCGCTTCGAGTCCGCGAAATACGTTCCCGTTTCGGATCCATCTCGATCCAAAGTGCCTTTCCACCCAAATCCGCGCCGTTCAATTTTCGGTCGATCGCCAGGGCTTGGCTGAGTTTCCCGGGGCCCGAGGCCAGATCGGTCACGCGGCGTTTCTTTCTTCGGCGGCACATGAACGGGAGCCCCTCCCGAGGCTCCAGCGCCCGGAGTAAGACCGCGCTCGCCTTTCCCTCCCGGCCGGTCACGACGTTCACGCAGAAGTGATTCCCGTACGTGAAATAGACATAGGTCCGTCCGGCGGGGCCGAACATGACGGCGTTCCGTTCGGTTTTTCCGCGGAACCCGTGGGACGCGGGGTCTTCGCTTCCCATGTACGCCTCGACTTCCACGATTCGGCCGGAAATCCGTACGCCCCCCACGTTGCGCACCAGCAATTTTCCGAGCAGCTTTGGCGCTACGGTAAGGGCTGAGCGGGCATAGAACGACTTGGCCAGCTTCATAAGGTCAGAACTGGTACCCCAACTCGCCGAAGTACCCCAACGCTGCCGTAAATGAGTCGGACTTGAACAGCCGTTTGTATTGGACACCGGCGCCCGCGAAGCCAGAGCCGAAATGGAAGTTCAAGCCGCCTCCACCTTCCAATTCGAAAGCTCCGCTCACGTATTTGATGAGGCCGGGCCCGGCTTCCAGATAAGGCCGGAGAGAGACGCCGCGTGAGAAGAACGTGTATCGGATCTTCACAAGGAGGTCGTAGAAAAGCTCCGCCTTTCCGGTCGCCCGTTCGGTGCCTCCGCCGCCTCCCAGTTTGAAAGCTGAAATCCAGGAATCGGACTCCCCGCTGAAGCCGAATTCCTTTCGAAGGTTCAAGCCGATCAGGACGTAAAGGAGCACCGGATCGGTCACGACGTGCTGTCCGGAACCCAGAACCATCGCCTTTCCCGCCTCGACCGACACGAACCCGGCTCCGAAATCGATCTCGTCAAAGCTCTCGTCGGCGTGGAGGACCACCGGCCAGGCGAGGAAGATCAGGAAAATGAACAATGATCGCACGCCCCAGAGCTTACTTCGGAAATTGGGGACACGTACCAAAAAAGTCGGTCCGGAGAGAAGGCGCCGGCTTTTCGAATCCCCCTTTGGCCAGGCCTGTGCTACTTTCCATTCAATCTGTTATCAGACCATTTGACGGAGAGATGGCCGAGTGGTTGAAGGCGCACGCCTGGAAAGCGTGTAAACCCTCAAAAGGGGTTTCGGGGGTTCGAATCCCCCTCTCTCCGCCAGCTCACGTAGTGAGATGGCGGAAATCTCAATAATTCAAATGCGAGCTGGCGAGCATTTGCTCCCTGAAGGGGGATTCGACCGCCGGAGGCTGCCGGGCACCCCTTGGGTGGCAGCCGAGGCGGGGGCCGGAGGCAAAAATTGCGATGCGATTTTTGACCGTAGGCTGAATCCCCCTCTCTCCGCCAGAACAAAGGCTTCGACATTGTGTCGGGGACTTTGTCATGTTGAGGGGGAATGAAGAACACCCGTTAGTCCAAGGCCAGCGTTCCCAAATCACAAAACCCTCTTGTTGATCCTTCAAGGCTTTGCGAAATCTCCGGCGACCGATTGAAATGCCCAAGCGCCTGCCGAGGATAAATATCGGTGGGGATCCCCGGCAAAAGGCGTGACGCTGGAAAATGATCAGTTTCGGCGGAGATCCAGATACGACTCAAACGCCGAGCGCGAGAGGTGGTGTTCCTCGATCCCGCTGGTTTACTTCACAAGCTCCGCGAGCAACACGTCACCGGCGCACAGAAGGCCGCTTTTGATATCGAGCCGGTTGGCGTTGAGCGTGTAGTCCTCGCCGGCGGTCAGCTTCATGTCCGTTCCATTTCTCCGGATCCAGACCTGCCCCAGGGATTCACCGGCCTGGAAGTCCAGGAGAAAACTCGACTCGACCACTTCGCCGATGAAATTCGCGAGCGAGCTCAGCGCCCCGTCATAATCCGGCGCACAGATCGAGAAACTCTGCGAGGGCTGGGCCGTGCCCGCCATCAGGTCCAGATATTTCAGGCCGTATGAACCCGGCAGCGTGCCCCCCTCCGCGCTCAGCTTGCAGTCCGGCTGCAGGAGGTCCTTTACCGGATCCTGGATGATGCTTGCGATGGAATATCCGTGCTCGCCGAAGAGCGCCCCGGCCTTCTTGTGAAAAGTCGCGATCAGGTCGTCCCGGACGGCCTCCGGATCCTCGGTCAGTAGGACGGACGAAAACACGGTCGAATCGCTGACCCACGACGTGGAACTGGAATTGGAATAACCCTGCTGGGAGCACGACGTGTACGGCTTTTCGCCATAACCCGTGCGGTGCAGGTAATCGATCACGTCGGCGTACGTGACGCCGTTCAGCGTGAACGAATTCGTGCAGGCGTTCGGGATCGTGAGCGTGACGTGGTCGGAGGTCGGACAGGAAAGGCCGGATTGGGCCGAGCAGCCGCACTGGTACGAGCAGGTGCTTGGAACGATCGTCCCCATACATCCGCTTTGCGCCTGGCTCAACTGACTCGATGTACAGCCGAGACTACCGGCGATGCTGCAGCTTTTGTTTTCCGACAAGGTGGTCCAATAGGTCCAGGTTCTCGGAACGTTGTCGACGTAGGTGACCACCGAACATAGTGCATTCACCGTCGGGAGCGGAGAGGAGTTCACCGTGTAGACATAGCTCGCGCAGGAGTTGCCGCACGTGTTATCGGGTTGAAGTGATGTGTAATTCTCGACTTTGAGACCGGTGACCAGGGAACGCACGCAGGTGCTCGCCGAGCTGAAGTCGTCTTCGTCCGAAAGGATGAGAAATGCGGCGACGTCCCCGGGATCGAAGATTTTGTTCTGCCCCGTTTCCAGAAGGGCGCGAACGAGATTGCAGCTTCCGGATTCGGAGGAATTGCTGCCGCTGGTTCCCATATCGAGGATCCGGTTCTTGAGCTGTGTTTTCAAAACGGCGAAATCGGTGTCGCTCATGCTTTCCGTAAACGTCGGGTTGGAACCGCCCGAACCGGCCGCGAAGCTCCGGACCAGGCTTAGCGTGTCGTTCCGTTTGAGTTGGGTGATGGCCGATGCCTGCGTCCCGCTCGGCGGGCTCGTGGACGACATCGGGCTTCCGCTCTGAAGCCAGGTGTACAGCGTGTCCGTCTGCGTGACCGCCTTCTGCGACCAGACGTAGTCGCTTTGGAATCCAGGCAACAAGATCCCACTCCAGGGGAGGAAGGAACCGTACGGCGTCGTGGAGTAGAGGTAGACCGTCACGTTATATCCCCGGATGCCGTTCAGTAATCCGTCCATGGCGAGCGAGAGTTTGGTCTGATGGGCCGTCATGCTGTTGGAGTTGTCGACGATCATGACGAGCTTGACGTTAGGCTTGTCCGACCTGATGTCGGGATTCAGCTCGATCACCCGGCTGGACGTGCAGGTCTGGCATAGCGGCGGTTCTTCGGGCTGTGAAGGGGGTGGATTCGAGGGGGACGGAACCGCCGGAAGCACCCGATAACTGAACGAGGTTCCGTCGCCGCACCCCGACACGAGTACGAACCCCATGAGCACCACGTGGAAAAGGGTCAGACGAGACATGGTTTCCTCCAACGCGACATCCGTATCATTTTCATACCTCCCCCGATATCGGGTAAATAATCGAAATCACGGAGCCGCCGCATTTTGCTTCTCCAAGATCGCATTTATCAAACAAGGTATTGCAGGCCATAAACGACACGATAGGGAGTATTAGATGAGCTATTCTTATTGCATCAATTCTCATGGTCGGAGGTAGAGCAACCATCATGCCAGGTACCTACGAGCACGAGACGCACGTCAAAAAGGGCAAACCTGACACTTGAACTGTCAGGTTTTGAATTCCTGACACCATTTCCCGTTCAATTTGCTTGGCACTTCTCTTGCTCTGAGTATCTTGAAAGGAGATCCGATGAAGAAAATGTTGATTTATCTTTTGGTGACGGCCATCACTTGTTCGGGCTGTTACAAGAGGATCGAGATTCCGAAAGAGCAACTGACCAACCGTGCCAGTTTTCAATCCGAAGTGAAGACATCCGACTCCTCGTCGAAAACGGTCACATACGTCGTTTCAGAAAAGAGCAAATACAACAGCACGGAGTTGAAGTCGTTTCGGGTTGAAAATAACAAGCTGATCGGAGAGGCAAAAGGGGTGAGCGGTGTCGATGTAAGAACCATTCCGCTCGACAATGTCCAACGGGTCGAAAGCAAAGAATTTAGCGCAGGTAGGACGGCGATCGTTGTCCTCGGCAGCTTGGTGGGCGTTGCACTTCTCTCTCTCGGGGTTTTCTGCGCTATGCTTGCGGACTCCAATTGGGGCGGCAGTTAGAATGACACGGAAATCATCATTTCTTTGCGGGAACCAGAATGGAACCAACATTTGAAATTGTGGTTCGCGTCGATTCTCATTAAATAATCCCGGTGATTCCAGAGCTCCAGTAGTCACGAGTTGTGTTGACAGGGTAAGACGCCCACGAACCCGACTCGGTGCGGAAATCCCACGATTCTCTCCGCCATTTCCGCCGGTCCGCCGCATTGACTTCTTCCCCCGATTTCGATTTAAGTAACCCCACCAAGCCGGGGAGCTGCGCATCGAGCGGCTGAGAGGCCCGAATCATCGGGCGACCCGCTAACTTGATCCAGGTAATGCTGGCGAAAGGAGTTCCGTGAACCCCAAACCGAAAGCCGCGTTGGTCGTCTTGAACGGAGCGCCTCCATCTCGTTCGCTCGTGCGGCGTCTTGCCCGAGGCGTTGACTTGATTGTGGCTGCGGATGGAGGGGCGAATATCCTGCGCAAATATAACGTGCATCCCGATGTCGTGATCGGCGACTTGGATTCGATCGAGCCGGTGACGCGACGTCGCCTCAAAAGCGCAAGGTTCGTCCGCCTGGAAAATCAGGACAGCACAGATTTCGAGAAAGCGCTGGTCTTTCTGGTGCGCGAACGAGTTTCACGGGTTTTCGTCCTCGGCGCCGAAGGAAAAAGAATCGATTTCACGCTCGGGAACTTCGCCTCGATCTGGAAGTTTGTGCCTCACCTTCGGGTGTCTCTATTGGGAGAAGATTGGCTTGCCGTGCCGGTCACGAAGAATCTTGAGCTTTCCGTGCCTGCGGGAACAACAGTCAGTTTAATCCCGTATACGGCATGCTCGGGCGTCACGCTGAAGGGCTTCCGGTATCCGCTTCGCAACGCTCGGCTGAGAGTCGAGTCGCTCGGGATCAGTAACGTCACAAAGGTACGCCGGAGCTCGATTCGTCTCCGCAAAGGGCGGTTCTTGGTCGTCGCCTTGGGGCGATTCGCACACAGGGGGATTCTGAAATGAGAATCTCCCTTTCACCCATCGACCAGGTCATTATCGTCGGCTACTTCCTCGTAGTCATCGCCATCGGCCTCCTTTCGACGCGGCGGAAACCGAACGCGCTCGAATTTCTTCTGGCGGGCCGGACATTGACGCTACCGGTCTTTGTCATGACGCTCGTCTCGTCGTGGTACGGCGGAATTCTGGGCGTGGGGGAATTCTCTTATCTCTACGGATTCTCGAATTGGATCATCCAAGGATTCCCGTACTACTTTTTCGCGGCGCTCTTCGCGTTCATCCTGGCCGAAAAAGTGCGCCGGACGGATCTCCTCACGATCCCCGACAAACTGGAAGACGCTTACGGCCGAAAGACCGCGGTCCTAGGCTCCTTCTTGACGTTCCTTTTGATGGTACCGGCTCCCTACGTTCTGATGTTGGCTGTTCTTCTCCAGTTGCTGACCGGGTGGGCGCTTTCGACCTGTCTCATCGTGGGGACCGTGGCCAGCACGATCTATCTGTTCTCGGGAGGCTTTCGATCGGACGTCAACACGGACATCTTCGAATTCTTTTTCATGTTCCTGGGCTTCGGCCTGATCCTGCCGTTCGCCTATTTCAAATTCGGCGGAATCGAGTTCATCAAGAGCCATGTTCCGCCGGCCCATATGACGTGGAACGGGGGGAACTCGACCCAGTTCGTCCTGATTTGGTTCTTCATCGCCCTTTGGACGTTTGTGGATCCCACGTTCCATCAGCGGTGCTATGCGGCCAAGTCCGGCAGGACCGCCCGTTGGGGGATTCTGGTTTCGATTCTTTTCTGGTTCGTTTTCGACGCCATGACGACGTTCGCCGGCCTTTACGCCCGGGCCGCGCTCCCGAACCTGACCCAACCCATGATGTCGTATCCTCTTCTGGCGGAACAGACGCTCCCCTCGGTTGCAAAGGGTTTCTTCTACATCGGAATGCTGGCCACGATCATGTCCACGTTCAACACGCAGGCCTTTGTCTCGGCCACGACGTTGGGGCGTGACGTGTTCTTGCGCTTGCGCGGGGATATGGGAGGGAACTCCGTTCGAGCCACGCGCTGGGGGCTTCTCATCACCGGCGTGGGGTCCATGGCGCTGGCCTGGTACATCCCGTCCGTCGTCCGCCTCTGGTACACGATCGGGACCGTCATCGTCCCGGGGTTGCTGGTGCCGCTGGTCAGCAGCTATTTCGCCCGCACGAGAATCCCGAGTTCGTACGCATTCGTCGCCATGCTTTCGGGATGGCTCGTTTCCCTGGGCTGGCTTCTTTTCGGCAAGGGCTTCCCTCTTGAGATCGAGCCGATGTATCCGGGCCTCTTCGTGTCGCTGGCTGTATGGGCTGTCGGATGGTTGCGCCTTCGCAGCGATGAGCGAAGGTCCGCTACTTCACAATGCGGCGGTACATGAGAACGAACGAAAGAACGCTCAGGCCAACGCTGGCCACGATCAGATAAACCGAGCTTACGATCCAGGTGTCCGGGACGCGGCTTAAGCAGGCGCCACGGAGGAGGATCGAGACGTGCGTTAGGGGCAGGATGTAGGCAACTTTCAGCGCCCACGAGGGGAGGATCTCGATCGGAAAGAACGTTCCTGAGAAAACGAACATCGGCATCAAGAGGAGAAAGATCGGAAGGTTGAAGAGATCAATCCGGGGGCAAAGGGCCGACGTGATCAGGCCCATAGCTGAAAACACGAGGCCGCCTAAAATCGTGACCGGAAGAATCCAGAGCCCCGACGGCCAGTGAACCAACCCCATCAACGTCAGCATCAGGGTCATCAGGAGGGTCGCGACTATGGCTTTTGTGGCTCCCCAAAGCCATTCGCCGGCGATCACGTCCTCGATCAGGAGGGGCGTGGCCAGCATGGACTGGAATGTCTTTTGATACTCCATCCGGACGAAGGATCCGTACGTCGTTTCGAGATACGCCCACCACATGATCGTGATGGCGATCACGCCCGGGGCCATGAACAGGAGGTACGAAACCGAGTTCCCCTCGTACGTCACCATGCCGATCATGCCCCCAAGGCCGAGGCCGAACGCCAGAACGTAGAGAACCGGCTCCACGATCGGCGGGACGAGTTGGATGAGCCAGCCCGATCGGAGGACCAAGAGATTCCGTCGCCACACCCGGAGCGACAGGATTGAAATGTCGCCTACGATCTTGTGCCAGGGCTTCATTCCCGAAGTTTCCTCCCCGCCTTTTTGAGGAAAACATCCTCGAGGGTGGCCTGGCGGATCAAACGATCCTGGCCGGAAAAGCGCTCGGAGATGGCGCGGGCGATCTCGCCGCCGCTGCGGTCGTAAAGGTAAAAACGATCCTCGACTTCCTCCAGAGGCCAGCCCTTGGAAGCGATGAACGATCGGAGATCGGGGCCGTAGTTCCAAAGCTCCACGACCTGCTGCCCCACTTCCTGGGCGATCAGCGAGGCCGGCGTTCCTTCCAGGAGGATTTTGGCCGAATCCATCAGGATCACGCGGTCGCAGAGCTGTGTTGCCTCCTCCATGTAGTGCGACGTGATGAGAACGGTGATGCCGTCGTTTTTGAGCTGGCGGATGCGTTGCCAGATGAGGTGCCTCACCTGCGGGTCCAGGCCCGTCGTCGGTTCGTCCAGAACCAGGAGCTTGGGTGAATTGATGAGCGCGCGCGCCAGGACCAAGCGGCGCTTCATCCCGCCCGAAAGCTCGCTCATCTTTGCGTCCTTCTTTTCGGTGAGTTGGAAGAAATCCAGGAGTTGATCGGTGCGTTTCTCGACGGTGGTGCCCGAAAGGCCGAAGTAGCGTGCGTAAAGAATCAGATTCTCGCGGACTGAGAACTCGGGATCCAGGTTGTCCTCTTGCGGGCTGATTCCGAGCTGCGACTTGATCGCACGCGGCTTTTTCATCACGTCCATGCCGAACACACGGACGGTGCCGTCGGTAACAGGCGTAAGACAACAAACCATCGCGATCGTTGTGGTCTTGCCGGCGCCGTTGGGACCCAGGAAACCGACGCATTCCCCTGGATCCACATGAAAAGAAATCCCGCCGACGGCCGTGAACGAGCCGTATCGTTTGGTGAGATTTTCGGCCTGGATGATCGATTCCGGCATGCGGGGGCGCATCTCACCACGGAGCGGTGCAGGTTTCAATTTGTCCCGCCTGAGACAGATTTCGCCTCCCGAATCGGGACAAATCGGGGACGGAGGTCGAATGAGACCAAAAAAGTCAATTAATTTAGCTAATTGGGTTTTGCAATTCCCGATGCTTTATGGCATACGCATTGCACTTTTCGTCCGGATAAGGCGGTATATATGAAACTTCGAATGCTCGGCTTTGTTCTTTCTTTTTTGGCGGGCGGCCTGATTCTCTCTGCGGCGTCCGCGGGGGAAGGCATCCGACGAGTTGGCGACATCCTGAAGGGCCAACTGAATCACAAGTTCTCGTTGGTCTATAAGACCCCCGGTCAGCCGATCATTGACGATTTTCAACTTCTATCCGTTCCGAGCGGCGACTATGTTCTCCGCTTTTTTATCAAGGCCCCAGTGGGGTCCCAGTCGCTGCCGATGATGATCGATGTACCGGTCCGGAAAACGGACGTTCGGATGGAAAGAGACCAAGCCGTGATGAACAACCTTTTCCTGCCGGTTGTTCGCGAACGGGAAAGAGAAAATTTTCAGATGGAATTCGCAAGCGGCTCGGTTCATTTCGAACCGAAGCCTGTGGAAGTGTATTACCAGGCCGACATTGAGGCCGGTTTAGTGAAGCCTGTAAAACAACTCCGGGTTTGGGTTGAGCTGGACGAGACGGGCTCGAACAAGCGCTTCAACTTCAAATGAGATCCGGCGGGATCACCTGACCTGTCAGGAAATCGACAGGGCTTTGACCGGGCCGAAATACGCGCACACGCCCCTTTCCTAACACACGGAATTCTTTCCCCTCGACGCGGATCATCGTGGATTCTTCGATCCCGAATACCGCATTGCGGTTCGCCTTGTGATACTCGGCGATCCGGTCGTCCCTGGTTTCGCTGTGGGGCGCCATCGTGAGATCGGTCTCGAGATAGTGAGGATTGATGTTGAACGGCACGAGGTTCAACGCCTCGAACTTGGATAGCCCCACGACGTTCCAGTCGTTGGTGGTCAGAATGGTCGGCCCCGCGATGTTGGCGCCGGCGCTCCAACCGCCGAAAGGCATGCCGTCCTTAATGCGTTGGCGCAACGGGGCGATCAGGTCGTGTTCGATCAGCGTCTTGAGGAGTTTGTATGTGTTGCCGCCTCCCACGAGAACACCGTCGAGCTCAGCCAGAATCTTCTTCGGGTCGCGGGGCAGATCCAAGTGGACGAATTCGAAAGGCGCGCCACTCAAGGCGTCCTTCGCCTTTGCGAAGAACTCCTCCGGATCCAAGAACGGGGCCGCTGAGACGAACCCCACCTTCTTGGAGTCTTTGAGGAACGAAAAAATCTGGTCTTTGCAATGGGCCAGGTACGGTTTTCCTGAATTCGCAACGAGAAGTAATCGCATGCGGCGATTCTAACCGCATTTAGCAAAGTGGAAAGAAGCGCCTTAGGCAGCCGCGGCTTGCGCCGGCCGTCGTTCCCGCTCGAACTTGTTCCACGACTTCACGCCGAATAAAGAAGCGATCGATCCCATGAACCGGGCGATCGAAAGGATCTGGCGGAAGCCCAGGTATTCCGCGGCGGAGGAAATCGAAAGGCGGAAGATGTCGATCGGCCGATATGTTTCGTAACTGGCGTCGAACAGCGCCAGAGCGGCTAGCGAAAGAAGCGACGTGAGCCCCGCCGAGCAAAGCAGGAACAATCCCAGGGCGTTGAAATCCAGCAGGCCGAACGCCCAGCCGATCGGGACGAGAAGGTAGCTGAAAAGTTCGATCCAGGGGCCCAGGACTTCGGCCAACAGAAAGTACGGAGCGCCCAAAAGCCCGGTGGTGCCGTATCTTGGATTGAAAAGCATCTTGAAATAATGAAACGAAACCTCGTTGGTGACCCGTTGCCACCGGTGGCGCTGCAGGTACAGGGCGTACGTCTTGGAAGGAGCTTCGGTCCAGCAGACGGGGTCGGGCAGAGAGAGGATCTGGTACGGGATCTTCGCCCGGCGAAAATGCTGGTGCACACGGAACGTCATCTCGAGGTCGTCGCACGAGAAATCCCTGCGGAAGCCTCCCATATCGATGAGAACGTCCCGTCTCCACAGGCAAAAGGCGCCGGAAACGCACATGTTGTAATTGGCCCGGCTCCAGCTGAGGCGGTTCACGAGAAACGCCCGGAGATATTCCAGGACCTGAAGGTTCGGCAGAATCTGATTTGAGGCCCGGTAGTTCCGGATCTCCCCCTCGCGGATATCCAACCCGTTCGAAATTCCGATCGTGCTGCCCACTCCCACCACTTCCTTCGGGTTCCGCAGGGCCAAACGAACCGTCTTTAAAATCGCATCTTTCTCGAGAACGGTGTCGGCGTCCACGAACAGGACGTAACGGTGCCGGGAGAGGTTCAGGCCGACGTTTACGGCATCCGCGTGTGTTTTCCCGTTGGCTTTGTCCGCCACGATCAGATTGGGGTGATTCCTGGAAC
>JAZDIZ010000058.1:0-5617 GCA_043804515.1 Pseudomonadota bacterium
AGTTGATCTTGGTCACCAGGAGGAGCCATTCCTGTCCCGTTGCAAGATCAGTGAGTTTTAGCTTGGCGCCTAGCATCGTTCGTGCCGGGCTCAAGATCGTAGCATGCCGCTCTTTGATCCCGAAACTTCAATCATGACAGCCTTCATACCCCAGGGGAATCGGTCCCACCGACGAGCGCTCTCGGAAAAGAGGTCCGTGAGTTTCGCAAAGGAATGAGCGGGGAGGACGAGAAGACGGAAGAGAAGAAATCCGACAAGACCCCTCCGTCGTCTTAGGGTTTTTTCTGCCGCCCACGCACGATCCGTCGGATTTCCTCATCGTGGGCTCCGCTCTGGAGCCAAAGCCTCAGGTCCTGTACGCACAGGTGCCGGATCAATCCCGGCAGGTATGATTTCGGAGTGGCTGGATTGAAAGCCAGGGCCTTGCGGACCCGATAGTTCACCATCCACCGGTCCGAAAAAAGCACCTCTTTAAGGACCTCTACGGGGGCGTGATGGCGAGCGGCGATCCGCACCACCTCCCGTTCCGTGATTTTCGGGTTTAGAAGCAGTTCGCGGATCACCATCGGATCCGCGTCGAAGAGAAGAAGTTCGATCCTTGCGCGTTTCGGGCTGCGGCTTAAGGCTTTTCGCAGCCCCAGCGTCAGAGAACCCAGCTGAGCGGCGAATCCTTCCGGAACCTCTTCCCGCTCCCCGGCGCGGATCCGGTCGCTTCGGAGGAGCCAGAGAACCTCCCGGAAGGAAGCCTCCGCTGCCGATTGATACACGGAGGCGATGGTTTCATAACCCAAGCCGTTCAGGATCTCCTGATACCGGACCAGGTCAAGGTGCACTTGGGATGTGGAATGGCCGGGATCCGCCGACGAGGTGATCAGTTCCTGAAGCAGGCGGGCGATCTCGAGCGGCTCCCGCTGCGAAAGGTTCTCCACGAGCCTGTAAACGCGTTGCCGGGGTTCGCGGATTCCGCGCAGGCGTTGAACGAACTCGCGCAGCGGCTCCAGATGGTCTCCTATTTTTCGGGTGTCACCTTGAAACGGCCCACCGGCCCCTGGGGCAGGTCCAATTCGATCGAAAATGAGGCGGTCCCGAAAGAGGGCACTCCGGCGTTGCAGCATGATTCCGTCTTCTGGGCCAGGAATTCACCGCCCGCGGACAACACCTCCACCTTCAGGTTCGGGGACGCATGGGGCTCCCGGGAGTGGTTGTATACCGTCCCCGTGACTCGGAGTTTTCTCGTCCCGTCCTCCAATGAGAGGATTTGTCCCTCATAATGGACGACATTGAGGCCGGGCCCGTAATCCAACGGCCCGTAGCGGAACAGAAACCGAAGATAATGCGGCGTCGGCTGCACTCCCATCGCCGCAAGCCCCAGGATCATGCCGAAAAAGGCGATCCCGCAGGCCACAACGATTCTCCGAAAACGCTGTCGTGGCGAAACGGCTTCGGTTAGGAATCTGCGTACGGGAACGGAAAGCCTCGGCGGAACCTTCGGCTGAGGCGGGGCTGGCCTCTGCGCTTGGGCATTCGGCCTGCGTCGTGAAAGGGAGGGAGATTTGCCATCAGCGCGGCGGGTGCTCGCCCCGGAAGCCGTAGTGTGGGTTGGCGAAGGTTCGGGGTTCTCTTCAAAGGCGGCGGCCGGAGGTCCCTGCGCTTCCGGCTTGGGAGGGCCGGGGGCCTCCGAGGCCACGGAAGTCTCAAGAGGATGGACCTCGGGGTTCGATTCGACTTTCCCCCCCGGGTTCACCGTAAACACGTGCAGGCATCTGGCGCAGCGGACTTTCGCGCCGGCGAAGGAAATCGTGGAAGCGTCCATGCGGAGCTTCGTATGACACTGGCCGCACTCTACGATCATGCGTGGAATCATGATATCGTACCTCGCCGAACAGAACTACTGTGACGCGATTTTCCACCATTTTGGCTCCGCTCTTTTTCCTGCTGGCCGCGGGCATTGCGTCACCTTCCGCCGCGTCCACGGCGCACGCGGAAATCGATTTTCCGCAAGATCCCGTGTTTGCGGCCGCGAAACGACACCTCCTCAACCAAGCGGCCGGGCCTTCGGACACGGCTTCGAAAGCGATCCATTTGGAGGACGCGACGGCGGGGCTGTTGCGTTTCACGTATCAGGACGGTTCCCTTACGGACACAGACGCCACCATCGAGATCGTGGACCTGGACGGGTCTCGCTCGAGGTTGAAAGTCACGATTCCAAGCGACTTCGGCGGACGCTCGGAACTCCTGCTTCAAAAGCTGAAGGAGGCCGTGCGCCGGGCCGCGGAGACCAGCGGGCAGGCGCTGGCGTACGATGCGAAAAGGGTTTACCGCGCGGCCCTCCGATACGTGCTGAAAACGTTCATCTCGTCCAAGCAGAAAAAAGAGGACGTGGTGTTTGTGACCTCGGAGGATGTGGGCCTGATCCGGTTCATCTACCGGAAGGGCACGTTCAAGGATCCGAACGCCAGCATCGAAGTGATCCCGGCAGGGTCCAATGCCAGCCGCCTTCATGCTTTCGTTCCCTCGGAGCCGACCGGGCGGCAAGCGCTTCTGGAGGGCGACGTCCTGGCGGCGGTGAAATCCGATTTGGGTGGTGAGGGAGCGGCGCAGGCGGAATCCGACAGATGAAGGTCAGGCTCATTTTGAGCGTCCTGCTGGGGGTCGTTTGTCTCTGGCTCGCGGTTCGCGGAATCGATTTCAAGGAGTTTTTGTCGGCCTTCGAAACGGTGCACTGGGGTCCCGTGTTTTGGCTCCTGCCCATGTTGGTGCTGACGTTTTATTTTCGGGCGCGCCGGATGCGCGTGATCCTGAGGCCGGCCCGCGAAATCAGGCACGGCGAGCTGTTCGGCATCAACGCCGTCGGGTTCATGGCCATCATCGCGTTTCCCCTGCGCCTCGGCGAGTTGGTCCGGCCTCTCCTGCTGAGGCGGCGGCAGAACGTTCCGTTCTCCACAGGCCTGGCGTCCATCGCCGTGGAGCGCCTTTTCGACGGCCTGGCGACCCTCCTCATGCTCTTGATCGGGCTTCTGGGAATCCCGGCAGGCTCGCATGAAATCCCCTATCTGGGAATCTCGGCCCGGACGATGGCGCTGACATTCGCCGCAATCCTCCTTCCGATTCTCGTCCTGGTGATCGTCGCGGTTCTGTTGAAGGGCCCTTTTTTAAGAGCGTCCGGAAAGATTCTCCGTTTTCTGCCGGGCGAGCTCGGCCGGAAGGTCGGTTCCGGGCTCGAAAATTTCGTCGTGGGGTTGGAATGCCTGCCCAACTTCGGAGTTTTCTTGAGGCTCTTTTTGGAATCCGCCGGCGTATGGGGAGCCGTGATCATCGCCTACGAGATCCTTCTGACGGCCTTCGGGCTGGACCTTCCTTGGACGGCGCCGTTCCTGGTCTTGGGAATCGCCTGCGTCGGAATCTCGATCCCGGCGGCGCCGGGTTCCGTGGGAACCTATCAACTCTTTGTTCAAGGAGCATTGGCGATCTACGGAATCTCCAAGCCCGTCGGACTCGCATATTCCGTGGTCGCTCACGCCGCAAACCTTCTCTATATCGGGGTTGTCGGGGCCCTCTATCTTCCCAGGATGGCCACCGGCTTCGGGTCGCTTTACACCGACGTCCTGGACCGTAAGGAAAAGGGCGGCTCCTAGTGGATCCGTCGCAGCTGGAGCGGAGCGTCTTTTCCTTGCTTTGGAAGGCGTTCAACCCTTGCCGGACGGATGCGTATGAACGGGGCGCGGACCGGAGCCATCGTTCACTTCGAGAGGCGGCGCGGGTGAGCCCGGAGGAAGTCCGCCGGAAGGTTTCGGAGGCGGGAATTGTCGCCGTCGGCGGCGATGCTCTGGCGCCGGAGGATCAGGAACACACCATGACGCTGCTCCGGTGGAGCCGGATGAGGGGGCGGAGGGCCGTGTTCTTGACCGACCGGCCGTTCGGACCCGATGGGGGCACAAGCCGGCTTATCCGCTCTGTCCGGCGCCGAGGGCTATCGGTCTGTGCGGTTTCTTCGGACGCCTCTCTTTCGCGGCGGGACCGAATGTTGGTGGCCGAACTTGAGCGCCGGAGAAAACGGGGCGAACGAGTTCTTCTCTGGACCGGCTTGCTTCGATTGGCTCCGGACAGGCTTCCGAAGCTCATGAGGCGCGCCGGCCTGGACGGCGTTCATGTCGTTCTCCGGGCTCCGATGCTGCGCTGGAGGTTTGAAACGGACCGGGGGTGGGCCCGCGCCGGGGGGGCCTTCTACTGCCTTGGAGCCTCGCCGATAGCCACCGCGCATTACCACCGCGCATGGCATCTCCACTCGCAGGGGATCGTACGCCCGGAGGACCTCGCGCGGACCTTTTACAAAGACAGCCGCCTGATCCTTCGAAAATTGCGCCGGAGGCGGGAACTCCCCGCATGGAAAATCCTCCATCCGTTTACGTTCGGGTTTTTCCGCAACGCCGCGCGAGGAAGCCGGCGGACAGCGGTCGAGCGGTTCATTTTGGATCGATGTCGGAGGGGGGAGTCGGCGGTTCTGCCCGAGCAAAGGCTCGTTTTTCTCTCCACGGTGATCCCGGGCGAATTGGCCGAGGAGGCGGCTCATTTTGTCAGGTCTTTGGACCGGCGCCGGATGCCGAAGGATCCTCATTCCTTGGCTGTGGAGGAAGCCTTCGGATTTATGGCGAGCCGATGGGTCGACCCGCACCGGGAGGTGCCCGTTGCTCCGGCAGTGCCGACGGTGTGGGATACCGTCCATCGAATGGGTTATGGCTTGGGCCTGGCTCTGGAAGCCCGCTGGAGGAAAAGCGCCAAAGCCCGCGCGCAGATCCGAAAGCTATGGGGGGTTGAACTCCATACCAAGGAGGATGCGCGGGAGGTGCTCCGCGCTCTTGAGGCTCTCGTGTGAGCAAGTCCCGCCTGAATCTGCTCACTGTGGCGCTCTTCTATTTCGGGATGTTCGGTCTCTCGGTGTGGATCGATTTCTCGGAAAGAATTTTTCGCTTCGCGCCGTTCGGGCCGAATTTCTGGAGCAAGAACCTCAAGGACCTGGGCATCGCCGTGACGGCCGCGGCGGCCGTGATCGTCGTGAGTTATTTGCTGGTGCGTTTTTTGCCGCCCATGCGCGGTCTCGGGCGGTTCCTTGCGGAGCTTCTTGGGTCCCTAAAATGGACGGAAGCGTTTGCCGTTGCGGCGTTCTCGGCATTGGGGGAGGAATTCCTCTTCCGGGGTGTAATCCAGCATTACCTGGGCATCTTCCCCGCAGCGCTCATCTTCGGCGCCCTTCATACGGGGCCGGGCCGGCGGTTCATTCCGTGGACGCTCTTCGCCTTTCTTGTGGGTCTGGTCCTGGGATACGTGTACGAGCGTACGGGGAATCTCCTGACGTCTACGGCCGCACATTTCTTGATCAACTTTGTGAACCTGCTGCTTCTCTCCCGCTGGGCGAAAGAAGAAAGTATTAAGGATTGAGGATTGATCCTTGGATTTCAGATCTAAGAGTTAACAGGTTCCGGAAAAGCCCGATCCCTTGGATCGAACTAGTTTCGACAATGGACCTTGGAATTTTCGGAAGGAATGTCAGAAGTTGTTTAGGGGGAGATGGATTGGGAGCAAGTGATGGTGGACGGAGTCGGCGACCCCTCGTCGGTCG
>JAZDIZ010000059.1:0-32316 GCA_043804515.1 Pseudomonadota bacterium
GCCGTTTCCGCACATCTCGGTTTCGACGCCGTCGCGTTCGAAAATCCTCAACCGGGCGTCCGCCGTGGACGAAGGAAGAACGATCAAAAGCTGGTCACCTCCGATTCCGAAGCGGCGATCCAAGAGCTTGGGCGCGGTCTCCTTCCAGTTCATCTCCGGAATGCCTCGGGCGTCGATGACCACGAAGTCGTTGCCCAAACCGTGCATTTTGGTGAAGCGGATTTTCATGGGGACCCTTTAAGCCAATCCGGGATGTTCTCACCCCGGATCAGATCGTCAAACGATTCTCGTGCGCGCACCAGGTCCACCTGGCTCCCCCGCACGAGAATCTCCGCAGGGCGCGGCCTGGCGTTATACTGGGAAGCCATGGAGAAACCGTAAGCCCCGGCCGTGCGGACGCACAACAGATCGCCTTCTTCCGGCTCCTGAATCCGGCGGGCCTTTCCCAGGAAGTCGGAGGTTTCGCAGACCGGACCCACGATGTCGGCGAGAATCGCGGGGCGGTTTGTCTTTGTTACCGGCACGATCTCGTGCTCGGCGCCATAAAGCGAAGGCCGGATCAGATCGTTCATGGCCGCGTCGACGATCACGAACGTCTTGGCCTCGTTCCGCTTCAGATGCAGCACGCGGGTCAAGAGAACGCCTGTGTTGGCGACCATGGCCCTCCCCGGCTCGATGATGACCCGGAGCTTTTCGCCTTTCAACAGTCCGGCAATCGCGGACGCGTACTCCTCGGGAGACGGCGGCGTCTCGTGCGTGTACGTCACGCCGAGACCCCCGCCGAAATCCAAGATTTCGATCGGGATCCCCTTCGAGCGCAGGTCGTGGATGAAATCCAGAGCGATTTTGAGCGCATCCAGGAAGGGCGTGAGCTCGGTGATCTGGGACCCGATGTGGAGAGCGAGGCCGACGGGATCCAGATGGGGATCCTGTTGGGCCTCACGAAAGAGCTCCAGGATCTCCTGCCTTGGAAGGCCGAACTTGTTTTCTTTGAGGCCTGTGGCGATGTACGGGTGCGTCTTGGAATCCACGTCGGGGTTTAATCGCATGGCCACCGGAGCCTTCAGGTCCATGGCCTTCGCCACCCGGGAGATCGTCCTAAGCTCCCCGGCCGACTCCACGTTTAAGAAAAGGATTTTCGTCCGGAGGGCATATTCGATCTCGGCGAGCGACTTTCCCACGCCTGAAAAGACGATTTTCCGGGGCGAAAACCCCGCTTCGAGGCAACGAAAGAGCTCCCCTCCCGACGCGACGTCCGCGCCGCCGCCCCAGTTGGCGACGGCGCGCAGAACCGCAAGATTGCCGTTCGCCTTGACGGCGTAGCAGATCAAGGAATTCAGCGACCGGAACGCGCCTTCGAACGCCCGATAATGCCGCTCCAGCGTAGCGTAGCTGTACACATAGAGAGGGGTTCCGAACTCGCGGGCCAGCTCGGCAAGCGGGAGTTCCTCGCAATGGAGTCCCGGGCCCCGGTACTGGAAATGATCCATGAGCCGCGGATGGTAGCCCGATCCGCGGCCGAAGGAAACCACCTCCTCACTGCCGCGGGAGGGCGGCTGACTGCCCGCGCGGGCGCTTTGACGATTTGCCAAAGCCCCCAAAGAGGGGTACGAATCCCGCCCTTATGGAACACCCCCTCAAAACCAAAATCGACCGGCGCGAAGCCAAAATAGGTATCATGGGCCTGGGGTACGTCGGCCTCCCGTTGGCCGTGGATCTGGCCAAGGCGGGCTTCGAGGTCACCGGCTTCGAGGTGTCGGAAAAACGTGTTCGGGACATCAACCAATCGAAATCGTACGTCGAGGACATCTCGGACGAGGCTTTAAGAAGCGTCTGTTCCAAGCTGAAGGCCACGACGGATTTCTCACTTCTTCGGAAAATGGACGCCGTAAGCATCTGCGTCCCAACTCCTCTTGGAAAGACGAAAGACCCGGACATTTCGTTCGTTCTCAATACGCGGGATCGAATCAAGGAGAACATCCATCCCGACATGTTGGTCATTCTGGAATCCACAACGTATCCGGGGACGACCGAAGAAATCTTTCTCCCTATGATCGAGGAAGCGGGTCTTGAGGTCGGCAAGAACTTCTTTCTGGTTTTCAGCCCGGAGCGAATCGATCCGGGTAACAAGACCTTCCAGGTGAAGAACACGCCCAAAGTGATCGGCGGAATCACCCCGACCTGCACCGAGATGGCGAGGGCGCTCTACAGCGCGGCCATCGACACGTTGGTGCCGGTGGGATCCACGGGCGTGGCCGAAATGGTGAAGCTCCTGGAGAACACGTACCGCGCCGTGAACATCGGCCTGGTGAACGAGGTGGCCATTATGTGCCGCGTGCTCGGAATCGACACGTGGGAGGTCATCGATGCGGCCGCCACAAAACCGTTCGGCTTCACCCCCTTCTATCCGGGGCCGGGGCTTGGGGGGCACTGCATCCCGATCGACCCTCTTTACCTTTCCTGGAAGCTCAAGACGCTGAACTATACGGCCCGGTTCATCGAGCTGGCGGCCGAAGTGAACACCAGCATGCCCCACCACGTGGTCACGCTGATCGTGGATCGATTGAACGACTTCCAGAGGAGCGTGAAAGGTTCCAAAATCCTCCTCCTGGGAATGGCGTACAAACCGGACATCTCCGATCAGAGGGAATCCCCTTCCTTGGACGTGTTCAAGCTCTTGGCCGAACGCGGGGCGCTGGTGGAATACAACGATCCCTTCATTCCAGAGATCAAGATGGACGGTGAAGTTTACCGCTCCGTCGAATTGACGCCGGGAGCACTCGCGCGCCAGGATCTCGTGGTGATCACGACGAACCATGCCGTGTACGACATCGGCATGATCGTCGAGAACGCCAAAGCGATCGTGGACAGCAGGAACGCCACCAAGGGAATTAAGTCGCCGAAGATCGTCCGGCTCTAAACTTCCATCCGAATAATCGACGAGTACCGGTGCGCGAGGCGGGTTGGGCCGTTGCCTGCGCTCCGTGGCTCGGATCGCATCATGGGGGGGCACCCTTAAGGGCGTCCCCCTCAGCGCGATCCTGCGCTTACCTTCGCTCCGGCAACGGCCCCCCCGCCTGAATTCCCTTGAAGCGCGTGAATTCTCCGGCGGAGCATGAAGAACGCACACGATCTACGCCTGGGGATAGGAAGAAGGAAGGTGAACCGGCCTTTGCCCGGGATATCGACCGGTCTAGACCCTGGGCGTCACTGCCCGTTGCGCTTCCTCCAAGGGCTAAACGCCGGGAACCTTTGCGCCCGAAACGTGGCGGAAAAAGGGCCGGTGGAGCTATACTGGCCGTTCCTCGCTATGGTGTCTTTAAACGCACTTACGGATGCGGTTAAAAAGGGCAATCCGCAAGCTGATCTGAATCTGATCGGGAAAGCCTATGCTTTCTCTGAAAAGGCCCACACGGGCCAAAAGCGCAAATCAGGCGAACCGTACTTCAGCCACCCCACCGAAGTGGCCCTCATTCTGGCCAGGCACGGGATGGACTTGGAAAGCGTGGTCACGGGCCTTCTGCACGACGTCGTGGAGGACACACTGGTGTCGCTTCCGGAAGTCGAGAAGGAGTTCGGCCCCGGCGTCGCTCATCTGGTGGACGGAGTCACGAAGCTGTCGAAAGTGTCCTTCGCGTCCAAAGACGTTCGGCAGGCCGAGAGCTTTCGAAAGATGCTCCTTGCGATGGCGGCGGATATCCGGGTGATCATCGTGAAGCTGGCCGACCGGCTCCACAACATGCGGACGCTGGAACCCATGGAAGAGATGCGCCAGATCGCGATCGCCAAGGAAACGCTCGAAATCTACGCCCCCCTAGCGAACCGGATGGGCATCGGATGGCTTAAAGCTGAACTTGAAGACCTGTCCCTTAAGTATTTAAAACACAATGTGTTTATAAAACTTGAAGAACAATTAAAGGCGACGGCGCCGCAACGGGATCAATACATCTCCCGGGTGATCCGATTGATCGGCGATAAGATGCAAGCCGAGAACATCCCCCCGGAGGTCACGGGCCGGGTCAAACACCTTTATTCGATCTTCAGAAAGATGGAGACAAGGAGCCTCGACTTCGAACAAGTCGCAGACGTCCTGGCTTTTCGGATCATCGTGAACGACCTTTCTCAGTGTTACGAGGCTCTCGGCCATATCCACTCTCTGTGGAAACCCGTTCCGGGGCGCTTCAAGGACTACATCGCCCTTCCGAAAGGGAATATGTACCAGTCGCTTCACACGACCGTGATCGGCCCCGAGGGGAGGCGCATCGAGATCCAAATCCGCACGCGCCAGATGCATCTGATGGCCGAGGAGGGAGTGGCTTCCCACTGGCTCTATAAAGACGGGGAGCTCAAGAACAAATCGGATTTCGATCGGTTCCGCTGGCTCCGGCATCTGGTGGAATGGCAGCAGGATCTGAAGGACTCCCACGAGTTCATCGAAACCGTGAAGATCGACCTTTTTGCCGACGAGGTTTACGTCTTCACGCCCAAGGGCGAGGTTTACGAATTCCCCCGGGGAAGCACGCCGATCGACTTCGCGTACCGGATCCACTCGGAAGTGGGACACCATTGCACCAGGGCCAAAGTGAACGGGAGGATCGTCCCACTCAAGTACCGTCTGCAAAACGGCGACACGGTGGAGATCATCACGTCGGACATGGCCAAACCCACGAAGGACTGGCTCAAGCTCGTCGTGACGTCGAAAGCCAAGTCCAAGATCCGGGGTGTCATCAAGAAGGAAGAGCGCGAGACGGGGCGAGCCGTGGGCCACGGGTTCTTGGACCGAGAACTCAAGAAATACGGGGAGACCTACGATCGGGTTCACAAGACGGGACGCCTCGGCAAGATCGCGGAGGAACTCGGATACGACAGTCTGGACGATCTGCTTCTGGCCGTCGGCTACGGGAAGCTCACGACGAGCGACGTTCTGAGCCAGCTTCTACCGGCGGAGAAACTGGACCATCGGCAGGCGCCGGGAACGATCCGGTCGATCGTTTCTCGCGTGCTGCCCAGGAAGTTTTCGCCCATCAAGGTGGGAGGGATCGGGGACGTGATGGTCCGGTACGGGAAATGCTGCGACCCTCTCCCGGGGGACGCGATCCTCGGATTCGTTACCCGCGGGCGCGGCGTCACCGTGCACCGGACGGATTGTTACAAGATCCTCGAGGTGGACAGCGCGCGGAAAATCGATGTGGAGTGGGACAAGACCGGCAAGGCGGTGCGCAGCGTCCGGATCAAGGTGGTGTCTCTGAATGCGCCGGGGATCCTGGCCGACATCTCCAAGGCGATCACGCAGAAGGGGGGAAACATCTCCCACGCGTCGATCCAGACCACGTTCGACCGCAAGGCCATCAACACGTTCGACGTGGAAGTCACCGACACGTCCCAGCTCCATTCCCTGATGCGTTCGATCGAGAAGATCCGGGGGATCATCTCCGTGGAACGCGTTAAGGCGTAACCCCTTGGCCCGCAGGCGCCCCCTCTCTTACGCGCACTTGAGCATCAGATAATGAGTCGGATTCACGGCCGCAAGGAGTTGCTCGAGCTTCTTGAGCGTGGGTCGTGCACGCCCGTATTCATAGACACCGTATGCGTTCGGGGAATCGGACCCGAGCCTTTTTGACGCTTCCGAGACCGTGAGGTTGGCCTTTTGACGCTGTTTCTTCAGGAACAGGGGAATCAACGCGTCCGTGTCGTCCGAGAGAATGAGGAAGGCGTTGCCCGAACCCTTGACGAGCTTCAATTTCAGGCCGGCTTTTCCGCAAGCATCGACCACCACGCTTCTGGCCATCCTATACGCTTCTGTTTTCGTACGACCCTGAGTCATCAAGTGCAGGTCCGGGATTTCCACGACCCAAAACTTTCCGTCCCGCGAAAGATGACCCTCAAATGCAAGCACACTTCACCTCCCAAGGAACAAGTATACAAAGATATTTGTAAGACCTCAAGGCCTCCTCGCTCCGGGGTTTTGTTCGGCGATCCGGAGGATTCCAAACCGGGCCAGTTTTTCGCTGATTTCGGAATGCCGCGGAACTTCGACCTGTTCGACCCCGTTCGTCCAGATATCGTGGTTGCCGCCGTGGCGGGCAAGAAACCATCCCAGCTTTCTCAGTCTGCGTTCAAGCTCCGTCCTCTTCATCCCGATCCCTGCCGGGCCCGCCGAGCATCCGCAAAACTGAAATACCCCTCGCCTGCCAGGATCACGTGGTCCAAAAACCTAAGGCCGATTAGTTTGGCCCCCTCCTCCAAACGGTTGGTCAGAATGCGATCCTCCGATGAAGGGGTCGGATCACCGCTGGGGTGATTGTGGGCGCAGATGAACCCGTGGGCCTGGTGAGCAAGGGCCGCCGCAAAGACGTCTTTAGGTGAAAACGTCACGGCATCGGACGTTCCCCGGGCGATCTCCTCGACAGCCAGCGGCCGATTCTTCACATCCACCGGAATCGTGAGAAACGATTCCCGAGGAAGGCCCGCCAGGCGGGGAGAGACCAAATCCACGACATGCCGGCTCGTTCGAATGGCGCGGATCTCGCTTCCACGTGCGGCCATGAAACGGCGCCCCAGTTCCAAGGACGCGAGAATCCGGGCCCGGGCGGTGTCTCCAATGCCGGGAAGCCCCCGGACATCGAAACCCGGGCCCCAACGGCAGGCCAACGCTTGAGACAAAGTAAAAAGAGGCCGGCCGCGATGGCCGTGGCCTAGGATGACGGCGAATAGTTCGGAGAGGGAAAGGGATTCCGGTCCCAGGGCCAGAATTCGTTCCCTGGGCCGTTCGGATTTCGGCCAGCAGTTCGGGCTTAGGCTTTCGGTTGAGTTTCCGGCGCTCACGCACCGGTCTTCTTCACGGAACGTGCCGCAGCCGAGCCGTGAACGGTCTTTTGAACCTTGCCGCTCCGGATGCACCGGGTGCAGAGACGCATGGTACGGACTACCCCGTTCACGTTGGCCCGGACGCTCTTTAAATTCGGCATCCAGCGCCGCTTGGTCTTATTGTTGGCGTGGGAGATGTTGTGCCCGGCCTGGGGCCTTTTTCCACAAAAATCACATACATGCGCCATATCGGTGTCCTTTAAAAATGGTCGCGTAATTAAGCACTTACGTGGACCGAAATCAAGTGGTTTTTAGCCCCAAGTATGCCTGGATCGCGCCGAACCCAGATGGGACGGCTTTTGAGAGAGATGCCCGGTTTTGTGGACTTCGCGGCTGCCACGGGTGTGGTCATTTCTCCGCCCTAATCTCCTCAAAGAGCGGTGCGAGAAACCGAGTTCCGGTGACTGTCCTGCAAAGGACGCCCCCAAATTCGGTTACGCCCGAATTTGAGCGCTCGGCTGCTCGCTCGCGATAAGGGGGACACCCATCCTGAGTGTCCCCATCATGTCGGCTCGCTGCGCACGCCTTTGCAGGCCAGCCCCCGGCCCTCGATTTCGTTACCACCCGAACTGCCGAAAACAAGGATAGGTCCATCAGGTTCACTAACGAGCAGAACTGTAAGCGTGGCGTGCTTGTGGCGGGGCCGAACGGGGCCGGAGCGGAGGTTAGGCGCAGGATCGCCGTGTAATCGCGTGAAACGATCCGAGCCACGGAGCGAAGGCCCGGTTGGCCCCGGCTTCAGGACTGGAAGGGCATTGTGAGTCTTGCTCCACTCTAGAAAGAAGAAGCTCGAACGGGTGGGTCAATCGGCGAGCTGTCGGTCCTCGTGGATCAGAGTCCCCGCGTAATGGGTGCACTGGAGGCCCGCGATCAGTTCCCCGTCCAATCCCAAGCCGGGAAAGACCACGTCTCCCGCCATGAACACGTTCTGAAACGGCGTTTCCGGCGTCAGACCGGCGATCCCCAGATCCCTCGGTTTCTCACATTCGTAGACGAAGCCCTGGCTGAAATCCCCGGGCGACCCGTCCAACGGAGTCATGAAAACCGCAGATGGCTCCTCCAACAGGTGCTGCTCCAAAAAGGGCACGGCTTGGCGAACCCCCTCCCGGATCTCCTCCCGGACACGGGCCGGCTCAGGCTCGCCATCCAAGGACAGGAACGCGGTCAACCCGAACCAGATCTCCGGCGCTTTGCCCTCCTGGACCTTGCGCCGGACCGTATACCGGATCGCCCGCACGAATCGGCGACGTTCATTGCTTCCGTTGGGCACCGGAGGCGGGATGATCAGTCCCTGGGACTTCATGCCGATCGGAACACCCCCGGCCGAGAGCCGGTAGAGCTGGTACGCTTTTCGGAGTTTCACGGGGAGCTGATCCAGGAGCTTTCGCCACTGCTTCATCGGCTTCTCGTCCGGCGCCATCGCGATGAATCCGCGCGGGTTCCCGCCCACAATGACCGCCGTGCACCCTAATTCGGAAAACTCGGAACCCGTCAGGCCGAAAGCGGTCACCCTCCTCCGCTTGATGCGCACTTCGTGGATCTCGTCCGCATCGACCAGAACGCCGCCTCTCTCCTTGATCCGGTCCAGGAGCAGGTTTCGAATCGTCAACAGGCCGCCGGGCGCCGAGTAGCCCTCCCACCGTACCAGCGTGAGCAGATGAGCCAATTGCGCGCCGCACGTCCACGGGGAGAGAAGTTGAGTAAAAGAGAGCCTCATGGCCTCGATCGCACGGCCGAATTCGCCCCCGACCTCGAAGCTCTCCAGTTCCTTCTTGAGCAAACGGTCTTCCAGGAGAGCCACATCACAGACGCGGGTCAGCTCCTTTTTGAACTGCCTTCGGGCGAAGAAGCCCCGGGGAGGGAGAGGAACGCGGCTGTTGAGCAAATGCTGATAGATCTCGATGTGCCCGTAGCTTTCGCGGAAGAGCTGAAGGATCTTCTTCGAGGTCCCGGGAAATTCCCGGACCAGCTCGCGTTCAAACCTTCCCTCTTCCCCGTAACAATCGATCCGATGGTCGGCGAAAATGAGCTGCAGCGGGGCATCCAAAGGCGGTATCGCGTTGACCTCCGTGGGATGGAACCCCATCCTTTTGAGGACGGGCTTAAGCGCGAATCCGTTCAGGAACTCGCACAGGGCCGGGTCGAGATGCGACGTGAGCCTCTTTCTTAAGACCGCGACCTTGGCCTTGCGCTTTTGCAGCATGAGGCCCGCCACCAAGCCCCCCATGCCGTCTCCGAGCACCACCGCGTCAAATAGTCGCACTTTCATTTTCCAGCTCCCGACACCTTCAAAGCAGCGCAAGGACCCAGCCGGGGAAAAGGCCGAAGAGGACCAAGGCCAACGCCGCGGCGATCAGCGACAGCCCGGTTCCGAAACGCAATTCGGGGACGCGGGCTTCCGACGGTTCCTGCATATAGAGGGCGACGATAACTTTGAGATAGTACCCCAGCGAGATCACGCTGGTTAGAACTCCTACAAGTACCAACTCCATGTGGCCGGCCCTTACCGCCAACGAAAAGAGATTGAACTTCCCGAAAAATCCGGCCAGGGGTGGAAATCCCGCCAAGGAGAGCAGGGCAATGGCCAGAACCGCCGCCAACGCAGGCCGCCTCCGCGCCAGGCCGGAAAGGTCGGAAATGGAGCCCCTCCCCTCGGATTCCTCCATCGCCGCCACGATGAAACAGGCGAGACTCGCGATGCCGTACGTAAGAAGGTAGTAGCCGGCGCCGACGTAGGACTCCCGCACCAAACCGGATTGCACCGTCACCAGAGCGATCGCCGCGTAGCCCGCGTGGGCCACGGCTGAGTACGCCAAAAGCCTCTTGAAACCGGACTGCTGGAGCGCGGCCAGGCTCCCGAGAACCATCGATGCCAGCGAAACGAAGACAAAGACGGCCCGGGTATCCAAAGATTCGGGTGGGATCGCGACGCCGACGAACCTTAGGGCGAGAGTGATCCCCGCGGCTTTTACGGCCCCCGCCATCCAAGCCACCACATACGCGGGAGCCCCCTCGTAAACGTCGGGTACCCACATGTGGAAGGGCACCAGCCCCACTTTGAATGCGATTCCCGCGATGACGAGTCCCACGCCGGCGGCCAGAAGCCCCGGATCGCCCGCATCTTTGTTCGCCCAGGCGGAGGCGATCTCGTCCAACCTGACGGTCCCGACGAGTCCCCAGATCACCGCGGTCCCGTAAATGAAGAGGGCCGACGCAACGGAGCCCAGAAGAAAGTACTTGAATGCGGCTTCGCTGGACGCCCGACTCGATCGGTTGATCGCCGTGAGGATGTAAAGCGGAAGAGAGAGCAGCTCCAGTCCGACGAAGGACACCAAGAGATGGTTCGAAAAAATGAGAAGAAACGCACCGCACAGGCTCAAGAGAAGAAGGCTGAAGAAGCCGCTGGGACCCTCGGCCAGGTTGTCCCGGAGCTCCGGATAGGCGGGCAGGACGAGGAGAAACAGAAGCGACACGATGAGGGCCATGCCGATCCCGAGACGGTCGTGAATCAAGAGCCCTCCGAATGAAAGGGTTCCTTCACCGATCCAAAGAAAGGAAACAAGGGCCCCCAGGATCACCGCGCCCGTCAGGAACGCGGAAAGCCGCTCCCTCATTCCGGGTCGGGAAAAGGGCACCGCCAGGAGAATCAGAAGAGAGCCCGCACTCAGAATCGCATAGGGCAGAGATCCCAAAAGATCTTCTTGGCTCAGGGGGCCGAAGTTCACGGGTGGCCCTTTCCGTTCAAGACCGAAGTGTTCGCGGCTTCGATGTGACTCAAAATTTGCTTAACCGAAGGGGCAATCGAACGAAGGAGCGTGTTGGGAGCCACGCCCAGCCATACCGCCGCCACAATCGGCAGAATCAACGCCAAAGCCTCGGGACCCCGTAAATCCGGAAGCTTCCTGTTTTCCTCGAGGCGCACCTCGCCCCAAAAGATGCGCTCGTACGTCATCAGCATGTACACGGCTCCCAGCACCACGCCGATGACGGAGAAACCCACCATCCAGACGGGATAGCCCAAAGCGGTCCCCCCGAAGGAGCCGCACAGGATGAGAAATTCGCCCACGAACCCGCACAGACCCGGAAGGCCGATCGAGGCGAGCGTGATGATCAGGAAGGCCGCGGCGAACCGGGGTGTGACCCGCGCGAGGCCTCCGAAATCGGCCAGCATCCGCGTGTGTCGCCGCTCGTACAAGATCCCCACCAACAGGAACAAGGCACCAGTGGAAATGCCGTGCGCCACCATCTGGAAAACGGCCCCTTGAATTCCCAAGCTCGTCAGGGACGCGATTCCCAAGACGACGAAGCCCATGTGGCTCACGGAGGAATACGCCACCAGTTTCTTCAAATCCTCCTGAGCCATCGCGACGTAGGCACCGTAGAGGATCGCGATCACTCCCAGAGACCCCAAAAGAGGGGCGAAGGCCACGGCTGCGGACGGAAAGAGGGGGAGCGCGTAACGGATCATCCCGTAGCCTCCCATCTTCAGAAGGACTCCCGCCAGGAGGACGCTACCCGCGGTGGGGGCCTCCGTGTGAGCGTCCGGAAGCCAGGTGTGGAACGGGAACATCGGGATCTTGATCGCGAAAGCGATCACGAAGCCTGCGAACAGCCAGAGCTGGAGATCCCCGGAAATCGTGAGGCGGTACAGATCCGGCAAGGAGGTTGAATACGTCCCGAACTCGACGTGGTGCAGCCAATACAGCGCCAGGAGTCCCACCAGCATCAGGACCGATCCGGACATCGTGAAGATGAAAAACTTCAACGTGGCGTAGATTCGCTTCGGCCCGCCGAAAATTCCGATCAGCAGATACATGGGAATCAGGACGAGTTCCCAAAACACGTAGAAGAGAAACACGTCCAGGGCGGCAAACGTGCCCACCATCGCGGTTTCGAGGACCAGAAGGCAGATGACGAATTCCTTGCGCCGTTCCCGCACGCTCCACGCGCTCAGGAAAAGAGAGATCGCGGTCAGGAACGTGGTCAGGAGGATGAGAGCCAGGGAAATCCCGTCGATCCCGACGAAGTACGTGATGTTGTAGGAAGCGATCCAGGGAGCGCGATTCACGAATTGATACGCGCCCGAACCCGTGTCGAAATCGATGTAGAGAACCGTGGAAAGAATGAAGGTGATCGTCGCCACGAGAGCCGCGCTCGGAAAGAACACCCGTTCAAATCTGCGGGGCACGAACAGGAGAAGAAGAGCCCCCGCGGCCGGAAGAAAGAGCACTTGATTGAGGACGTTCTCGATCATTTAACGAGCCCCACCAGGTACCAGCCGACCAGAAAACACCCCGCTAGGAGCGAAAAGGCATAGGCCTGGACCTGGCCCGATTGGAGGTTGGCCAGGGCGTATCCCGCCCCTTCCACCTTCCGCGCCACATAGCCAATGGCGCGATCCACGACATGTTCATCGAACAACCTCGCGCCCCAACTGACGCCGCGGGTCAGCGCTCCGAAGAAGGCGACGGCAACGTCGTCGAAAAAGTACTGACGGGCCAGAACCTCCTTGAGTCGCACGGAGGAAAACCGGGTAAGCCAAGCGGGCTTCAATTGATAAGTACGGATGGAGAAGAAGAGAACCAGAAGGACGAGGATCGTGACAGCCCCGGTCAGTTGGCCCTCCGTGATCCACGCCGCCGCCGGCTCGGCGGCCCCGAAGAATTCCTTGAGAACCGCCTTGAATGGAAGCGCCCCCCCCACTGCGGCAAGGAACGCCAAGACCCACATGGGCCACAGCATCGTGCGGCCCGACTCGCGAACTTCCGAAAGCTGGCGCCGGTCGATTTGGGGAATGCCGAGAAAGACCAGACAGAACAGGCGCGACATATAGAGCACGGTCAAGAGAGCGGCAATGACCGCCAGTACCAAGAGCGTCGTGTGTCCTGCGGATGCGACACCGAAAAGGATCGCGTCCTTGCTGAACCAGCCGCTGAAGAGGGGAAACCCCACGATTCCCAGAAACCCCGCGAGAAACGTGAGCGTCGTGCCGACGATATAGTTCTTCAGGCCCCCCATTTTGAAGATGTCCTGCTCCCCATGAAGCGCATGAATCACCGAACCCGCAGCGAGGAACAGAAGCGCCTTGAAGAACGCATGCGTCACCAAATGGAAGATCCCCGCCCAGTAGGCCCCTACCCCCATGGCTAGAACCATGAAGCCGAGCTGGCTCACCGTCGAAAAAGCCAGGACCTTTTTGATGTCCCTTTGCGCCAGGGCCATGGTTGCGGCCAGAAACGCCGTGAGAGCTCCCACCGAGGCCACGACTTCACTGGCGAACGGCGCGAGGTGATACAAGCCCGAGAGACGGGCCAGAAGGTAGACGCCCGCGGTCACCATCGTGGCGGCGTGGATCAAGGCCGAAACCGGCGTGGGGCCCGCCATGGCATCCGGCAGCCAAATGTAAAGCGGGATTTGAGCGGATTTTCCGGCGCAGCCGAGAAAAAAGAGAAGGGCGATCGCTTCCACCACGCCGGGGTGAGTCTGCGCCAATACCGGCGCGCCCTTCAGGACCGCTCCCACGTCCAGGGTACCGAAGAGATGGAGACACAGAAACATCGCCATCAGAAATCCCACGTCTCCGATCCGGTTGACGATGAACGCTTTCTTGCCCGCCTTGGCCTTGTCGATGTCCGAAAACCAGAAAGCGATCAGGATGTAACTGGAGAACCCCACCCCTTCCCATCCCACGAAGATGAGAGGGAGAGAGGCTCCCGTCAGGAGGAGCAACATGAAACCGCAGAAGAGGTTGAGGTACGCGAAGTAACGCGTTCTCCCCTCGTCATGAGCCATATAACCGATGGAATAGATATGGATGAGCAGGCCCACTCCGGTCACGACCAGGCTCAACAGGGCCGACAGGGCGTCGATGTGGAGTTGCGCCCGGAAATCGATCGCCCCGGTGTTCATCCAGGAGCCCATGTCCACCATCAGCGGTGCCGCTTCTTCACCGGAGAAAAACCGCATGGCGATGCCAAGGGCGGCAAAGAACGAAAAGGCCAGGATCACCGAGGCGAGGGGGCCCGCCCAGCGCTCCGCTTTGGGCTTTTTCCAGAGTGACAGAACCCCCAAGAGCAAGGCGCCCCCGAAGGGCAGGAACACCATCCTAAGGACCGTAGAGGGTTCCATGGTCAGCCCTTGAGGTCCTTGAGCGCCGAAAGGTTCAGGGATTCCTCCTTCTTGCTCACTTGGATCACGATCGAAAGCCCTACGGCCGCTTCCGCGGCTGCCGTCGCGATGACGATGAACGCGGCCACGTGGCCGAACTCGTCTCCGCGATTGGCCGCGAAGCCGATAAACGCCACGTTCGCGGCGTTGAGAAGAATCTCGACGGAAAGAAAGACCGTGATCGCGTCGCGGCGCAGAAAGAGCCCCGCCACGCCTATCCCGAAGAGGAGGAAACTCACCGCGAGAACGTGGGAGAGAGGCACGATCATGAGCCTTCCTTCTCCGTTCCACGCCGGGCCAAAACCACGACTCCCACGATGGCCGTCAGAAGCAGCAGGGACACCAACTCGAAGACTAACGCGTACGGTCCCAAGAGTATTTTTCCCACCGACGCAAGCGAGCCGAACTCCTCGCTCAGGACACGTTCCTGCGGCACGTCCGAGGACGAGAGCGTCGACAGGAGGGCGGCCAGGAAAACAGCTATTCCGGCCGCGATCCATCGCCGTGGAACGGCGTTTTTGAAAAGAGAGTCCGAGGCGCGAATGTTGAGGAGCATCGTGACGTACAGAAAGAGCACGAGGATGGCTCCCGCGTAGATCAGGATCTGGACCACGCCGAGGAAGGGGGCGTTAAGAAGGATAAAGAGCCCCGACACGCCGAAAAAACTCGCTACGAGCGACAATGCGCTTGTCACCGGATTCCGGACGGCGATCACCAGAAACGCAAAGATCACCGTAAGAAACGCGAAGAGGTAGAAAGCAAAGGCCTGCATTACATCGCCTTCCATGCCACCGCCACGGTCAGCAGCAGGTTCAGCAGGCTCAACGGGACCAGCCTTTTCCAGCCCAGGCGCATCAGCTGATCATAGCGGAACCTGGGAAGCGTCCAGCGCACCCAAATGAAAACGAAGAGAAAGAGGGTCACTTTGAGCAGGAACCAAACGCTCGGAAGCAGCCAGAGGACCGGATCCGCGTAGACGTCGACACCGAGCCACTCCCCGACGCGATCCCACCCGAAGAACGGGAGGAACTCCCACCCGCCGAAGAAGAGGAGCGCCATCAGGCACGAAACCGTGAAC
The DNA here is from genome assembly GCA_043804515.1 of Pseudomonadota bacterium. Classification (GTDB taxonomy): domain Bacteria; phylum Bdellovibrionota_G; class JALEGL01; order JALEGL01; family DATDPG01; genus JAZDIZ01. Next base: position 15,113 of record JAZDIZ010000059.1, read on the forward strand.
ATATTGGCGTACTCGGCCATGAAGTACGAGGCGAATTTCATGCTGGAGTACTCGGTGTGGTAGCCGATGATTTCGGAATCCCCCTCCGGAAGGTCGAACGGAAGGCGATTCGTTTCGGCGAACATCGAGATGAAGAACAGAAGGAATCCGAGCGGGCAGAGGAACACGAACCACACGTGATTCTGAACGGCCACGATGTCGGCCAAACGTGCCGATCCGGCCAGGAGAAAAACCGAAAGGATCACCATCCCCTGCGGGATCTCGTAGCTGATCATCTGGGCGGCGGCCCGGAACGTCCCCAGAAGCGGGTACTTGCTGTTGGACGCCCAACCCCCGATGATGATGCCGTACACCGACAGCGAGGAAATCGCCAGGGCGAACAAAAGTCCCAGGTCGAGATCCGCGATCTGGAGAGGATGCAGGACGCCCCCGATCCGGCGCGCGCCCAGGGGAATAATCGCCAGCACCAGGACGGCGGGAACAACGGCGATCATGGGTGCGAGGGGATATAGAATAGGATGGGCGCCGGCCGGGCGCACTTCTTCCTTGAAAAGGAACTTGATCGCGTCCGCGATGGGCTGAAGGACGCCGAACGGCCCCACCCGATTCGGCCCGATCCGGTCCTGCATGAACGCGCTGACCTTGCGCTCGCCGTACACCAGAAGGTTCACGAACAATCCGAACACCAGGGTGAACACCAAAACGATCCGTAGCGCGGATCCCAGCCAGCCGGGGTCGAAGAGAATCATGCCCCGGCCTCCGCCCGGCACTTCTTTTCGCTCACGTGCTGCTCGAACTCCTCGCGGAATTTCGAAACGAAGCTCTCCACGGGCGCGGCCGCGGCGTCGGCAAAAACGCAGATCGTCTTGCCCTTCATGTTCCCCGTGACGGCGAACAACAGCTTCAAATCCGCTTCGGTACCCTTCCCTTCCTCGATTCTGCGGACGATCTTGTAAAGCCAGTCAGAACCCTCCCGGCAGGGAGTGCACTGTCCGCAAGACTCGTGGGCGAAGAACGCCGACACCACTCTAAGGGCCCGGACCATGCATGTGGTGTCGTCCATGACGATCACTCCCCCGGACCCGGCCATCGTGCCCCTGGACGCGAGGGCCTCGAAATCCATCGTCACGTCGCATTCCTCGGCGCGCAGGATCGGCGTGGATACGCCTCCGGGGATGACGGCCTTGAGGCGTCTTCCCGGAAACGGCCCGCCGGCGTGCTTCGTGATGAGTTCCATCAACGGCACGTTGAGAGGAAGTTCGTACACTCCGGGTTTTTGGACTTGGCCGCTTACACAGAACAACCGCATGCCCGGACTCTTCTCCGTGCCCCACTGGCGGAACCATTCCGCGCCCTTGAGAATGAGATCGGGCAGGTTGGCGAGCGTCTCCACGTTGTTGATGACCGTGGGGCATCGAAAAAGCCCTTCGACCGCGGGGAACGGAGGCTTCAGACGCGGAAGGCCCCGCTTTCCCTCCAAGGATTCCAAGAGTGCCGTCTCCTCGCCGCAGATGTACGCGCCCGCTCCCATGTGAATGGTGACGTCGAGACTGTAGGCCGAACCCTGGATGTTCTCCCCTAGGAGATTGTTCGCGTACGCCTCGTCGACGGCATCCCCGAGGCGGCGGCCTTCCTCGTGGAATTCACCTCGCACGTATACATAGGCCTGGCGCACGCCGAGGGCATACCCGGCGATCGCGATCCCTTCGATCAGGAGGTGCGGGTCCTGTTTGAGGATCTCGCGGTCTTTGAACGTCCCCGGTTCCCCTTCGTCGGCGTTCACACACAGATACACGGGTTTCCCGGTGTTTTTCGGCACGAACCCCCATTTTGCCCCGCACGGAAACCCGGCCCCGCCCCTTCCGCGCAGGCCGGAATCCTTTACGATACGGGTGATCTCATCGGGTTTTAGGCGGAGCGCCTTGGCCAGGCCGCGGAATCCGCCCCCCTCAAGATAGTTTTTCAGGCGGTGGGAATCCGCCTTTCCGAAATTCTTGCTAACGATCCGTTCCATGGCTGCGCAGATCCTCGATCAATTTCCTCAAGGAATCTTTCGTGACGTTCTCGTAGCACCTCTCGTTGACGTGGAGTGCGGGAGCGCCCCCGCAGGCGGCCAGGCATTCAACCGTCGAGTACGCAAAAAGGCCGTCGGGGCTGGTTTCCCCGGGACGAAGCCCGAGTTGCTCTTCCACCAGGCCCATGAGTGTTTCGCACCCTCGAAGAGAACAGCTCAAATTCCGGCACACCTGAACGTGAAACTTCCCGCGGGGTGAAGCGGAATACATCGTGTAGAACGAGACGACGCTTTCCACGCGCGCGGCGGAAAGGCCCAAGAGCCCGGCCACGAACTCCCGCACCTCTCGGGAGAGCGCTCCGAATTCCCGCTGCGCCAACCAAAGGACGGACAAGAGCGCCGCTTCTTTTTTCGGATAGCGCGAAACGATCCTTGAGAATTCCGCTTCCGCGGCATCGGAAAACTTCGGGCTCACAGGTCCTCCTCCGTCTCGCGGTCTCCCTTGAGCGGATAGTCCTTTCTCTGGGGAAATACGGTGAGATCCGGTGCATTGAGAATCCTCTCCAGGTTCGGATGTCCGTCGAACCGGATCCCGTATTGGTCAAAGGCCTCCCTCTCCTGCCAATTCGCCGCGGGCCAGCGCGATACCACGGACGGCATGGTGAGGGACCGGTCCGAAACCCGGCATCTCAAACGGATCCGGTGCTTCTTGGCCATTGAATAGAGGTGAATCACGACTTCAAAGCGCGGCGAGGCCTTGCCCAAATAATCGACACCGAAGAGATCCACGAACCAGTCGAACGCGAGGCGCTCGTGGCTTCGGAGGAAATCGATCACATCCAGAACGTCCTCGCCGTTGACCTGAATCCAGAAGTCGCCCTGGTGGACGCCGCTGCCGAGAACTTTCGCGCCCAATTCCTCCACAACCAGCTTTTGAAGATCTGGAGTGACAAGATAGGAGGAGCTCAATCCCATTCCAGGCCCCCTCGGCTCCAGGCGAAAACATATCCGACCAGCAGCACGGCCAAGAAGACGCCCAGTTCGGCAAGGAGAAACGGAGCCCCCCATTCCGGAAGTTTGCTTCGAAAAAGAACGGCCCAAGGGAACAACAGGGCGGCCTCCACGTCGAAAATCAGGAAAAGGATCGCCAGCTTGTAGAACTTGACGGGAATCCGTTCGCGCGTGGAGCCCACGGGCGGCACGCCGCATTCGTAGGCCTCCGATTTCACATTCGATCGGACTTTCGGCCCGAGCATGGAGGACAGCCACAATAGTCCCACCGGAAACGCAACGGCCACACCAAGAAGCATCAGCACCGGAAGGTAGGACAGAATCATTTTTTCCTTTAAATTTAGGGCGTTACTATAGACTTGGGCATTTGACTGTCAAGGGGTTAAGATCCCGATTCATGCTTCCCATCCCTCCGAAAAAAGCAGTGTTGGGCCTTTTTGTCCTCGTTTTCATCTCCCTTTGGACGGCCCTCGTCTTCGTGTTCGCCAAGGAAAAAGAAGTGCCGAAGCCGCCGAAAGAGGCGTGTGTGACGCTCGTGGTCACCCTCAAGAATGCTCTTGGCGGCTCCGCTTCGAACCACCGGGCCACGCTGGATCGCATTACCTCGCGGCTCTCCTCGGCCACGGGCCACGATGTCAAAGGGCTGGAAACGATCAGCAGGTCGAGAGCCTACATCACGGCTCTGGCGCACAAGGCAAATCTCCTTGTGGAAATTTCTCCCGCGTCGATGGACGAGAGCGGCTTTGCCGGCGTCGTTCTGATCGACGTCGAGAGTGAGAAAGTCCTGGGAGACACCTCGGTTTCCACGGACAAGTCAGATCCCCTCGTGACGAAGATTACGGACTGGTACAAAGAACTCACGAGCCAGGAGGTATCGTGCGCCGCTTACGACGTCTCGAAAGTGCTGGCCCGTTTGAAAGTGGCGGGAAGGTGTGATGAGGTGCTTGACGCACTCAACGTTCCGGAGGTTACGCAAGGAGTGAAAGACGAGGAAGAGCGGGCTCTCTCCACAGTGTGCGAGAGCCAGCAGAGGGAGGCCCAGGACCGGAGGACCGGACCGTCGGCGCTGACGCTGGCGGTGCGGTTCGAAGGCGTTCCGGTTTCGCTCCAGGGGAAATGTTATGAGGCCGTGGCTGCCACGCAGTTGGACCGGCGCACGGCGGGAATGTCGCAGGGCGCTGCGCAGCTGCTCATGGCTTGCGGTAGCCCGTGCACGTCCGGATCATTTCGCTTAACCCTCCCCTTCGATGAGGCGTGGTTTCGCGCCCACATCCAGAAGGGCGCTGATCCGCTTGCACCCTATCGTTCTCTGGGGGCGGACCTTCTTAAAACCAGAGCGAAGGCACCCGCACCGGTCGCCTCTTTCCAGACCGAATTGGTGCTCACGAATCAAAGCGGTTCGGCGATACGGGTGATGATCGACGGCGGCGCTTCGAACCCGCGCCTGAAAGCTCAGACTCCGGCGAAGGACTTCTTCCCCGAGGCAGACTGATCGGCTTGGACGTCTTCCCTCCCCAACCATTCGGAACGTATCTTCTCCTCCGTAAAATCGGCCACGGAGGGATGGCGGATGTGTTTCTGGCGGCTTCCCTGGCTCCCGAAACACCGTTGGGCGCCCCGTCGCTGGTGGCGCTCAAGCGGATCCGCATGGAGCTCTCGAACCACAAGGCATTTGTGGAGCGCTTCGTGGATGAGGCGAAAATCTGCGCGCTTTTGCGCCATCCCAACATCGTGGAGGTCTTTGAGCTGGGAGCCGTGGGAACCCAGCTCTATTTCACAATGGAATGGGTGGAGGGAAAGGGCCTGGACGCTTTGTATTCGAAGCTGCGCGAGAGCGGCGACAAACTTCCGTTGGAAGTCGCCGCTTATGTCAGCCGGCAGATCATCGGGGCGCTCGATTACGCTCATCGGTTGACCGACAGCGCCGGCCGGGATCTTCGCATTGTCCATCGCGACGTGACGCCGGGAAACATTCTCCTGGGCTACGACGGATCCGTTAAACTATCGGATTTCGGTCTGGCCACCGTGGAACGTGCCTTGGGCGGTCACGGGCGGGAGATCGCGCTCGGGAAACTCGCGTATGTTTCTCCCGAACAGCTCAAGGGGGAATCGGCGGACCGGAGGGCCGACGTGTACAGCCTCGGAGTCCTGATCCACGAGATTCTGACGCTGAGACGGCCCTTCGAGGCGACGAAAGGTTTGGAACTCCAGGAGCAGATTTTGCGCGGCGAGCCCAGGCTGGCTTTCGATTCCGTTTCCCCGGCTCCGGTGAGGAGTCTGGTGCGGCGCTGCTTGGAGAAGGACCGCGAAAAGCGTCCCGGCAACGTATCCGAGATGGCGGACGCTTTCTCGTCCGTGCCCGAAGGTGGCCGGGACGCGCTGGCGGAAATTCTGAGGAGTCTTTTCCGTGAAGAGATCCGGCGTGAGGACGGGGAGAAGAGTGCGGGTCTCACGGCGTGGAATGACCGCAAGCTCAAAGGGGCCGATCTAGAAGAAGAGGAGCCTTTCGTCGAAGATCTCCTTTCCGAGAACGTTCTGCCTTCCCTACTCGAACAGACGGAATTTCTTCCCGCTTCTCAAGCGGGCCGGGCGACGCGTATAGCGTTCAAGGCAAATGCGTCAGCGTCGTCCGCGCGCGGGGCCTCCGCGGCTTCTTCCGCCTCGCCTTCCGCTCCAAAACCGTCTTCCACCGACACGGCGCCGAGCCCGGCTGAAGGAAAGGACATCTCGGAGGTCTCTTTCGTTTCGGATCTGCTTTCGGTTCCCGACTCCCCGCCGCCGGAAGATACCGAGACGGATCCCATCCCAGAGGGTGAGCCTCCGGCTTGCGAGGCGAGTGCCGCCGACGCGGTTCCGAAACAAGTCGCCAAAATCGGAGTCGTCAAGAAACACATTGAGCGGCCGGTACCCGGGCCGGTGGCCGTGACGGAGGTCGTGGCTACGTCTTTCCCGACGGATTCGGACGAGGTGATCCGGCTTGCGACGGAGGCCTCGGCACCGAAACCGGACCCGACGGCCTCTCAACCTGCCGAGCACATTCAAAGGACATCCTCGATCTCACCCTATGCCGAGGCGCGCCCCAGACCACGCCGCAAATTCAAGCGCAGTCTGCCGTTCGCCATGATCGGGGCCGCTGCAACCGTGATTCTTGCCGGAACCCTGTGGGCGACGCTGAGACCAAACGGGAAGAAGCAGCACGCTGTGCCGAAGGTGGTCGCGCCTGCTTGGAATGTGAGTGTATTCCTCTCGGCCGAATCCGGATCCCCCGACGTGGACCAGCCCGCGCTGCTTTCGTGGACGAATTCCGCCCTGAGAGCCAACGAGTGGCTGCGGCCGCTCAACGATTTTTTCGAGAGGGAATACGAGCGCTGGACCGGACAGAAAGGGGTTCCCTTGTCCGTGGCCGTTATGGATCCCGTGAAAGAGGTTCAACGCCTGGATTGGAAGCCTTCGATCTTTCACCCGGGGCGCCCCTTTCGCGAATTGAAAGCCCTCTTTGATCTGGGGAGAGAGGTCACGCCGCGAGGGAAGGGATTCCTGTTCGTTCATCTCTACGCGAAGAACTTCTGGGAGGCTCCTCGGTATCCGTTGGATTTCCAAGAGACGCGTCCGGAACGGCGGGGGTTGGTTTTTGTACCGCTGAGCCCGAAGGAAAACGAGGAATCGCGGGTCCGCATCGCTCACGAAATTCTCCACATTCTGGGGGCCTCCGACAAATACGACGAGCGGGGGGCACCGGAAATTCCGGAAGGCATAGCGGCGCCAAGGAATGACCCACGTTATCCGCAACTCTGGGGCGAAATCATGAGCCGGTGTGTTCCGTTGGCCGAGAACGATTGCCGCCCCCTCAAAACGCTTCGGGAAGCCGCGATAGGGGATAGAACGGCCGAGGAAATCGGCTGGTCGAATTAGCAGGTCGGTGAAAAAGGGCCATCTGCGTCGTTGCTCGCTCATCGTCTCCTTGCGGCACGAGTGGGGGACACCCTGTTAGGGTGTCCCCCTCAGCTCAGTCGCAATTTCGCGAGCGCCTAGCATCTGACGCCTTTTTGACCAACCAGCCGCTTTTGGGATTGTTCAAGACCTTGCCAGGCGGCATTTTCAGCGGGGGCTCCGTCCCCGCGTCGGAATGGAAATATTGACATGCTGCGGCATGCCGGGATAGAAATCCCGGAATCCTTGCAGGAGACATGGGAGGTCTACGATGTCTAAATCCACGTATTTCTTGGCCGGGGTCATTTCAGCAGGCCTTGTGTTCACGAATGCTCAAGCCAGAACGCTTGATGGCAAAGACCCCAGGTTTTTGGTGAGCGCGAATCACAAAGAAGTTTCAATCCCGCGGCTCTTTCAAGCCGTTCTGAAGGATCCGATTTGGGGAGAAAACGCCGCCGGCCTTCAATGCTCCCCTGCTTTACTACATTCTCCTGGCGCAATTGCGGGCATGCTAACTGCTACAGCACTCGGTATAGCTGGTCTATCTTGTCTCGCTAGTGTGGCAGGCGCGCCTTATGGAGGCGCACTTCTCGTCATTGCTTTTGTCACCATCGAAGCGAGCCAGGACGGCCGTGTTGTGCACATCCAACGAGCGGACAGAAGTGACAGGTTAACAATACGGGGTCTTGACCACGATCACGCGGCCTATTTGTATGGCCTGCTTAAGGACATGTCGTATTGGGGTCCGTTCGTCACGGGCGAAAATAAGTAACAGGTTGTTGAAAAAGGACCATCTGCGTCGTTGCCTGACCTACGTCGCCGGTAACATGAAAGATGCGATCAGGCTTAAGGATTAACCCTTAAGGATTAGTCGTTAATAGTTTTCAATCTTCCTCATCTACCTGACCCCGGTTCACCGGGACTACTGCCTGACTGCCGGAAACCGGCAACCGGAGGCCGGATACCGGATGAAGAAAGGATTAACTCTTAAACGTTTTGGGAGCCCAGTCCCGCGGGGCTTTGCGCCAGGCCAGGATCTCAGATTCCTGTTCGGTCGTGATGATTTTTAGCGAACGCGCCTCGGTCAAAACATCGTCCAATCGAGTCAGCGTCGCCAGAGGAATGTGATTCCGCTCGAGCCCGAGATGCGCCTCTTCGAACCCGTACGAAAAAATCGCCACCGCCTGAACCGGATCGATTCGCTCCTCTCGGAGAGCGGCGGCCGCCGAAAGCAGGGATCCCCCGGTGGAAATCAGATCTTCGACCAATGCCACGGTCCAGCCGGCCTCGACGCCCCCTTCGAGCCGGTTTTGCTTTCCATGATCTTTCGCTTTCGTTCGCACGTACGCGAAAGGCTTTCCGAATCGGTCGGCCAACCAGGCGCCCCACGCGATGCCGGCCGTGGCCACGCCCACGATCCCCCGAACGGAGTCCGCCCAAATGATCTCTTCCAGACCACGGAGGATCTGTGCCCGTGCCTCGGGATCGGAGAGAAGGAAGCGGTTGTCACAATAGATCGGCGAAAGAATTCCCGACGCGAATCGGAACGGCTCCCACGGGCGCAAGGTCACGACCCTTCGCTCCAGAAGGAGCCTGGCGATTTCGCTCGGGCCGGCCATTATTTCGGCTTCTTCGGTTTGGCGTGGCGCGCTGCGAGAGCCAGCAGTTTCGAGTTGCTAGAGGCCAAAAGCCTCTTCTTGAGAGAGTCCTTCGATTCGCCCTCCCCTCGTTCCAATGAACCCGAAAGTTGGTCCACCAGTTTCTCTTTGGAACCGAACTTCGCCGTAACCGTCTGCATTGGGCTTTGAATCATGCCCCCGCAATACCCGGCGCAGGGCCAATTTGTCAATTACGCTGGCGTGGAACGAACGCGGGTATCCCGGCAGCCGGATTCCGGTATCCGGAACCGGATTGGAGAAGAATTAGGCTTAAGGATTAATCCTTAATAGTTTTTCGCTTTTTCCTTCGTAAAGAACAGCCTCTTGAACCTTGCGGGCTTCGTCAGGACCACCGAAGCACGTCGATGATGGTGACGGCTTCCACTTCCTCAAAACCCTCGGCCAAGGGAACCAGGACGCGTTTCGGATTCGTCATAAACACCCCCACAAATGAAAAGGGCCACGTCTGTGGCCCCTTTCAAGACAATTTCAACCGTCCTTCAGGCTCGATAGTTCGAAACGAGCGTTCGTACGCCGATCTTCTCGAAATCTACCTCAATCTTCCCTTTTCGGAGATTTGCGATGACCTGGCCCCGGCCGAAGAACGGATGCTCGATAACCTCACCGATCTGGTACTTCTGATCCATCGAGTACGGACGTACTTCTATTTGCTCCATCTCTTGCACCTTTCTAACCCCAAAAAACCCTAAATTTCAGGGGGTTAGTATCAGAAACGAGGCGTCCTGTCAAGAGGGTGAGACTTCACACTTCAGAGAAGAAAAACGGCTTCAAGCACTGGATCTTATTGGTAAATTCATCTGAAAAGAGAAAAAATTCCGTGGCCGCCACGGAACTCAGGAGTGAGTTTCCGTCTTGGGGTGTAAAGCACCAGCCCACGACCTCCCGCTCGTTCACAACGTCCACTGTGGCCTCTGCAATCACGGTTTGGTTCAGGATGCGGCCGAAATGGCCGTGATCGCGGCCGAACGAAAAGACCGAGTTGGAGCTGTTCTTGTGTGTCAACGCGATGCGATCGTTGGCCCTAAGTCTATGTAATACTTCAGACTTATCGATTTTCTTCTTGAGCAGCAGCGAGAACCAAACGGTGTGCATGTACTGAGTGTTGGTCTTGATCGCCGAGGAAAAAAGACTCAGATCCAGATCGAGTGTCTTGAATAGCTCGTGTGCATCCCGGGCATGGTGCGTACCGAAGCGCCCTTCCTTATGCCGGTTGACCGCATGGCCCGGAATGAAATCCTGATCCTGGCTGATGTCGTTGGCCCTGCGGATACACACGAAGCGCCCCGAATCCAGACCGTTGAGATCCTCCCCGTTGTTGTGGGCGATGGTCTGGATAAGGACCGAAAGGTTGTGCGTGTTGCAGCTGACGACCTGAAGAAACTTGTCCTTGCCCGGAATCAGCGCGCTGTCGTTGATCCCGCGCGCGTACATCTTTCCGAACCCGAACTCACTCCCCTGTGCGATGAAGCCCTTCGTGTTGTGCAAGTATTTCTCGTAAAGCTGGGTTTTGTTCTGATTCCCGACCGGCGTGCAGTCGATGATCACCGAAGCCCGTTCCAGAGCCTCCTCCAGCCGAAAACTCGGCTCCACCTCCAACTTTTTGAACGCCTCCCAAACTTCGCCCGCCGCGCAGAGTTTGGCCCCGCGCCGGAGCAAAGCCACCACCTTGGACCGGTCCGTCAAAAGCGCCTGCTTTTTCGAAAAAGTGACCTCGTCGATTCCCAGTTCCTTGCGAAAATCGCAAAGAAGGCCGATCAACGGCTCGCCGATCGTCCCGGTACCTACAACGTGAACAATGTTCCGGCTCATGAGGCCCCCTTTCTCGGATCCGTCATGAGATCCCGAAGATAGGTCTGCGTCGCGGACATTTTCTCCGCCACCGATTCCAAAATGCCCTGGGCGACTTTTCCCGCCACGTCAGGCGCCTTGATCTTGAGTTGCTCCCATTCCGCTGTGGCCAGCCGCAGGTACTCGCACCGTTCCAGACACTTGGCCCCCACGGCCCGCACCTGAGCGCCGGGAAGAACCGAGAGTTCCCCGAGAAATTCGCCCGGACCCATTTCCACGGTTTCGTCGCCCCGGCCTTTCATCGAAACGGATACTCTGCCGCTCTTGAGGATGAACATTCCGTCGCTCGGGGTCCCCTCCTCCAGAAGCCATTTTTCGGCCGGTGCCGTGCCTTCCTCCACGTGCTGCGCCAGGATCGCCAGATCCCGGTATCCCAAGCTCTTGAAAAGCGCACACCTGCGAAGACTTCGGATCTTGGCCATCAGCGGTACATCCCTTGGTATTCGACGTAATATTTGGCGGACTCCATAATCCAGTTCCTCTCCTCTTCCGTAAGATTCCGCTTCGGTTTTGCCGGCGCACCCATCATGAGGACTCCCGGCGGGACATGAGTTCCGGGCGCAACCAGCGCCCCGGCCGCTATAACGCTGCCGCTCTCCACGACGACGCCGTCCAGAAGCGTGGCGCCCATTCCCACCAGGGCACGGCTCTTGACGTGGCACCCGTGCAACGTGACTTGGTGCCCCACGGTCACGTCATCCTCCAGGATCGCGGGGTAATCGTCTTTCGTGACGTGCACGACGCAGAGATCCTGGATGTTGGTCCGGGCGCCCACGCGGATGAAATGAACGTCCCCGCGAAGGACGGTGCCGAACCAGATGCCGGACTGGGGCCCCACGGACACGTCGCCGATGACGCAGGCGGAGTCGGCGATGAATGCCGTTTCATGGATTCTGGGGGTTTTGCCCGGTATGGAGACGATCGGCATTCAGGTTCCTTCCCTACATCTTGTACTTCCCAAAGGCTTCGTCGGAAAGATTCTTCAGAAGTTCGGCCCATTCTTCAACCGTCTTGGTTCCCGCCTTCAAGTCCTTGGCTTGCGGAGCCTTGGGGGCCTCGTCCAGGAGCCTGGATTCCACCAGGATGGGCGCCCCGAAGCGCAGCGCGACGGCGATCGCGTCACTAGGGCGGGCATCCACCCGCAGTTCGTTACCCTCGCGTCCTTGCACGACGAGGGAGGCATAGAACGTATTTTCCTTCAGGTCGTGGATCTCAACACGAAGTACCTTCGCCCCCACCGTCTCGATGACGTTCCGGACCAGATCGTGGGTCATGGGCCGAGCCAGACGGATCCCCTCCAGTTGGGTCGCGATCGCCGAGGCCTCGAAAATCCCGATCCAAATGGGAAGCGTCTTTTTCTTTTCGGGGTCCGCGAGCAGGACCATCGGCATGTTGGAATTGGGATCCAGGGCTAGGCCCGCCACCTTCACCTCAATCAACATGGGCCTCCCAACCGCTCCGCAGCCAGGCAGTGGGCCATAGCCGACACTATTCTCACGCTTACCAGCCGCCCTGCATCCTCCGATTCCCCCGGAAAGTTGACCGCAAGGTTCGTTCGCGTCCTTCCGGTCCAATGTTCTTCTCCCCGCTTGGCCCTCCCCTCCACGAGCACCTCCACCGCGGCACCGGTATACGCTTGATTGCGCCTTGCGCTCAATTCTCTCTGGAGCGCTTGAAGCCTTGCCAGGCGTTCCGAGGCCACCTCCGGGGGAACGAACTCAGCCGACCACTTTTCCGCCTTCGTATGCGGCCGTGGGGAGAAACAAAACGAATAGCTATCGGAAAATTCGAACTCACGCATTGCGGCCAACGTGGCCTCGAAGTCCTTCTCTGTTTCGGAAGGAAAGGCAACGATGAGATCCGTCGTGATATGAATTCCCGGAATCTTCTTTCGGAGGAGCTCCATCACGTTCCTATAGTGGCCCATCGTATGTTGCCGGTTCATCTTCTCCAAGACCCGGTCGGATCCGCTCTGAAGCGGAAGATGAAGATGTTCGCAGACCTTTTCGTTCCCGGCCACACGTTCGATCAATTCTTCCGACATTTCGGCCGGATGGGAAGTCATAAACCTCAATCGTTTCAGGTCCTTGATGTTTGCTATTTCATCCAGTAGGTCAGCGAAAGAAACCAGTCCCGAACGGTCACGGCCGTAAGCGTTGACGTTCTGGCCCAGGAGAACGACTTCCTTGACGCCGGCCGCCGTGAGCGCCCTGATTTCGGCCAAGATCTCCTCGGAGGGCCGGCTTACTTCCCTTCCACGCGTGAACGGGACCACGCAGAACGTGCAGAATTTGTTGCAGCCGTTTTGGACCGTGACGAATTCGGACACGGAGTGCGCGATTCGGGACTCGTAAACCGGGAGGAATCGATAATCCTTCCATCCGTAGAAATCGATCTCGATCAGCCTAAGCCGTTCGGCCCTGACCTTTTCGACAAGGTTCGGAAGCCTCGCCCACTGGTGAGTTCCCAAGACGAGATCCACGTAAGGGGCTCTGGCTTGGATTTCGGCGGCCATGGACTGCGCCATGCACCCGCCCACGGCGACGACCATATCGGGGTTGACGAGTTTGGCGGCTCTCAGGCGCCCGATCGACGAAAGGGCCTTTTGATCGGCCTTCTCCCGAACGGAGCAGGTGTTGAAAAGAACGACGTCGGCCTCTTCGGGCGTATCGCTCCACTCGTAGCCGTGCTGTTCGAGAAACATCCGGCGCATCCGATCGGACTCGTAATCGTTCATCTGGCAGCCGTACGTCTCGATGTGGATCCTAAGCGGCATGAACGAGCCAGAGTACTTGCGGCCTTATCCTGCGTCAAACCGGGGCCCGGTAGCTGGCACTCAGGCAAACAGTCTCCGGCCCCGTCATCAGGCATCAGGGCGAACAATGTATCAGACGATAGAGACACAGATCCAAAGCCGCAGGCGGAAGCAAGAATCTTGCTCGATCGCCCCGGAGGAAGGCCATGAATGCAGATCCCCTAATTGGGGTGGTGTCCCTCGAATTTGACGGCATCGTGTGACACGCAGAATGGGAACAGATATTCTCCCAGACTGGCAAGACTTTTGGGGGTGTTTTTACAAGCGCGAAGGCCATGACTGGATCGGTTCGGGGAGGACGAGATATGACAAGATTGAGCTTTCGTTGCTTTCTCATCATCGGCAGTTTGCTTTCCTTTTGGTGCAATGTCGCCGAGGCAACCGAGAAAGATTGCCGAATCGGCGATTCCGGGGCCCCTGCAATCCTGCGGAACGTCGGAGTCCCGCTCTTGATCTCGGAACGAGATATCATCAGTCGTTCCTATTTTGAAAACTCTCTTCTAGTACAGGCAGTTACAGTCACCGATCAGCGTCCTGGGCAGGGCTGTACGTTATTATTTCGTCTCACCCTAAGAACGGATCTTTACTCGACCGGCTATGGCATGGGTTTCGGGGGCAAGGGGCAGGTATCGTTTATGAGCACCACGAGTGCGCTTCCTCCGAGAATCGTGGCAGTTTACTTCAACGGAGATGACGGTAAGGAATTTATTCAGGCCATGGATTACGTCCTACAGCATTGGGACCAGGCCAAAATAACCGTGGGCCAGAATTCGAGGCTGATTTTCAATCTCCGGTCCGGATTGGCAACGTGGGTCGGCGTAGAAAACAGGCAAATAAAAGCATTTGTCGGCCTTTGGGAACAAGGCGGCGGCCCGAAAGCTCCAAGTGACGACGTTCTTGTGGCTTTCCCGTTCTCTTACAAGGAACATTACAAAGGGTTTCGAGATCAATTTACGACCTATTTCGGTGTCGACACGACGTCGGAAAAGATCAACTCACTGTCCGAACCCGAGAAACATTGAGTAGCCCTCCTATCCCCCAGGTACTGCAAAAAGGTACCTGCTTCCTTTTAACCGGCCATGGCTGAAAAGGAGGTATGCACCCAGTCGAGTCGGGGAAACGCGTAACAAAAGGAGGCAGGTACCTTCCGATACAGCGATCCGAAGTCCGCAAAACCGTTTTCCGGATTCCGAAGCCGTTGTCGGTTGCCAGGTACGGACGCGGATGCCCGATTGCCCGCTGCCTGATATTTCCTCCGGAACCGGTTCCGGATAACGGTTAACGGACACCGGACTCCGGGTCTGAATCGTTACGCTGTTATCGCCTTCAGATTTTCCGCGCTGTCGGTCGTGAACCGGGCGATCTCGGGGGCGATCTTTTTGACTTGGCCGCTGATCACCTGCCCCGCGCCGACCTCCACGAACTCTTCCGGAGCGAACTCCCGTACCATCTTCAGGATGGATTGCGCCCAACGAACCGGCCGATAGACCTGGTCCACCAAGTGGGGAATCACGTCCGATGCCTTCCGGATCACGGCGCAATCCAGGTTGGCGATGTACGGAACCTCGGGGTCTCGGATCTCGATCTTCCGAAGCTCCGCTCCCAGCGGCTCCGCAGCGGGCTTCAAGAGGGAGCAATGAAAGGGAGCGCTTACCTTGAGGGGGATGCATTTCTTGACACCCCTCTCCTGCAACAACGTCACGGCCCGTGCTACGCCGTCGTTGGAACCGCTGATGACGAGTTGCCCGGGGCAGTTGTAGTTCGCCGGTTCCACGACGGTTCCGCCGGCGCTGACCGTGCGGCAGATCTCCTCCACGAGCGAATCTTCGGCTCCCAGAATCGCGGACATGGCGCCCGTTCCCAGGGGCACGGCTTCCTGCATGAAGCGCCCGCGGAGCCGAACGATCCGCACGGCGTCCCGGAACGCGATCGCGTTCGCCAGAACCAGGGCCGAATATTCTCCCAGGCTGTGCCCGGCCATCACCTCCGGCCGGATTCCCCTCTCCAGCAGGATTCTCCCGATTCCCACGCTCACCGCCAGAATCGCCGGCTGGGCGTTGGCTGTTTCCTTCAGCGTTTCCTCGGGACCTTCCAGGATCAGCTTGGAGAGCGGTTCTCCCAGAGCTTGGTCCGCCTCGTCCATCGTTGCTTTGAAAACGGGACTCACGTCGAATGCGTACCGTCCCATCCCGACCGACTGGGAACCCTGGCCCGGAAAAAGAAACGCGCGTTTGGTCATTATGGTTTCTCCTTTGTGAGCAGCGTGAAGTAATGAACGAGGAGGGAATCGCCCCAATCCCTAACGCCTATGATTTTGTCCGTGATCCGGCCGGCCTTGTCGATCACATACGTTTCCGGCACTTTGAACGTTCCGTAGGCCGATGAGACTTTTTGATTGGAATCCAAGAGAACGGCATGGGACGGCAACTGCCCCTTCAGGTTCTTTCGTAGGAACGGGTCGACGCTTTTCACCCCGTCGTCGTCCATGCTGACCGAAAGCATGACGAAAGGTGATCCGCGGAGGGCTCGGTTGAGTTCGTCCATCGTGGCGACTTCCGCCGCGCACGGCTCGCACCAGGTGGCCCAGAAGTTGAGAAAGACGACCTTTCCGCGAAACCTCGACAGCGAGAGCGTTTTCCCGTCCAGGGTTTTGAGCGTGAAATCGGGGGCGCAATCCCCTTCACGACCGCCGGTGACTCCAAGGCATGCCCTGGTTGCCGCTGGGGCACAGAGAGCTCCGGCCGCGTAGAAACAAAAAGCGCCGATCAACCCCCAAGCAATACTTGCCGCGCGAGGCATTCGTCCGGGACTACTTGTCGGTCTTTTTCCGCGGGGAGACCTTCATCTGAGTCTTGGCCTCCTTGGACACTTTGGGTACGGCTTTGGCCTCTTTGGAGAGAGCCTTGGGCTCGTTCGTGTCCTTCAAATCGGCCTTTTTCTTCTCGGCTTTCTTTTCCGAGGGAGTCTTCTTGGCGGGCTTCTTCTTTTCGGTTCCCAAGAGCTCGATGAGAGCCATCTCGGCGCCGTCTCCACGCCGCCGGTTCAGCTTGTAGATTCGCGTGTACCCGCCCGGCCGATCTTTCAACCGGGGGGCGATTTCCCCGAAGAGCTTGCGAACAACCTCGTCCCCGTAAAGAAACGCGGCAGCCTGGCGGCAGGCGTGAAGGTTCCCCCGTTTCGCCAGTGTCACGAGCGGTTCGACCACTCTTCTGAGTTCCTTGGCCTTCTGAATCGTGGTCTGAATACGGCCGTGATCCACAAGCGCGGTGGCAAGGCCGCGAAACATGGCTTTTCTTTGATCGGACCTGCGTCCGAACGTTCTTCCTGCGACTCGATGTCTCATGGTTTGGATCCTTACCGGGCGGCCTCCGCGACGGAGGGGGCGCCTGTGTCATGGGTCTTTCGCACGTCCAGCTCCCGGAGGGCGAGATCATCCAGCTTCATGCCGAGGCTCAAGCCCATCTCGGCGAGGATCTCCTTGATCTCGTTCAAGGACTTGCGACCGAAGTTCTTGGTCTTGAGCATGTCGGATTCGGTCTTTTGAACCAGCTCTCCGATGAATTTGATGCTGGCGTTCTGTAGGCAATTCGCCGACCGGACGGACAGTTCCAGCTCATCCACCTTTCGAAGCAGGTTCTCGTTGATGGATGAGGCCGGCTTTTCCGCCACATCCGACAGCACTTCCGGCTTCTCATCGAAGTTGATGAAGATTTGAACCTGTTCCTTGAGGATCTTTGCCGCAAAGGCCACGGCGTCATCCGGGCGGACCGAACCGTTCGTCCAGACCTCGAGGGTCAGCTTGTCGAAGTCGGTCCTCTGGCCGACGCGCGCCTGGCCCACGGTGTAGTTCACCTTCTTGATGGGAGAGAAGATCGAGTCGATCGGGATCACGCCGATCGATTGGTTC
>JAZDIZ010000060.1:0-37384 GCA_043804515.1 Pseudomonadota bacterium
AGGTGGATCAGGATCTCTTCAAATCCGTGATCTCCGGGACACTCAGTTCGCCGTCTCCGCTCGACGCAACCGCCGACGGCGGAGAACTGGGGATGTATTCTCTCCACCGGATGCTCACGGAGCTTACGCAAGAGGCGCAAATCCGCGGATTCTTGAGACCTGCCACGCCGCTCGTGGTGATCTTCATGTCGGATGAAAACGATATCTGCGCGGTTTACCCGCCGGACGTCGATCCTGTGCCGGATCCGGATGAGTTGGAACCTGGGACGCGCGCTCGGTATTGCGGCGACTTCACTGCCGATTCGCTCTATGCCGAGGCGAAACAAGAAACCGGGGGAGCCGCGGTCCAGTTCTCCGGGATCATCAATCCTCCAGGGTTCGTGACCCCTGACGGAACGGAGAAGGAGACGGGATACGGCTATTTGGACGCCATATACGCCTCGTCCGGCGTCGTCGTGGACCTCAACTCGGATTTTTCGGGGCTCAGGAACCTGGGCAACGCGATCAACGCGCTGGCCGCGGAGATCCAGCGGAGGTTCCTGCTGAATCCTCCGGAGGGGACGGCCGTGAACCCGAATAGCATCCATGTCACGGTGGACGACAATGACGGCCAGGGGGCCCAGTCTGTCACGTTTCGTTTTGACCCGACCGACAATTCGGTGGTCCTGGATTACGCCGGGCACGATGGCTCGCTCGTCCAGATCTCCTATCGGGTGGTCCCGATTCGTTCCTAGATCCCGATCATTCACGAGGGAAACGACATGTTTGCCGCTGATACCAAAGAAACCCCGGAAACCGGTCTCCGGAGTTCGTTGATCCGGTACCGGATCAGTTATCCGAACTGTAAGTGAGTCGGTACAAACCCGCTCCCACTCGATCCGCAATCGCAAACTCCTCGGGTCTCTTCAGGAGGTCCAAGATGGCCTGAACCTCCCTCAAAGATCCCAAGGCAATGGCATAGAACCGCCTTCTTTCCTTGGGTGTCGGCTTGGCCGATCCTTCCGCCAAGTTCAACACCACACTCAGCGCCGCCCGAAGAAGCTGGTCTTTTACATATCCCCGGGCTTTGAGCCCTTCACATCGCCCCAAGAGCTCTTTCGACTGTTGATAGGTCCTGAAGTTTTCAAGCATGGTTTCCTCCCGAAAAATTTTGCGCCCTCAAAATTGTGGGGGCGCAAAATTTTTCGGAGGTGGTTCCATGCTTGAGTCGTTTCGGACCTATCAACTGGCCGTAAGGCTTCATGGCGAATGTAAGAAGCTGAAATTGCCCGGTTATTTAAGGCTTCAGCTTCTTCGGGCGTCATCGAGTATCTGTTTGAACTTGGCGGAGGGGACATCCCGGCCAAGCCGGAAGGAGAAGCAGAGGTTTTATGCGATCGCGTTTGGGAGTTTACGGGAGGTTCAGGCGATTATGGACTTGGAGAGAGGGATTCCGAGGGAGGGATTGGATCTCATCGATCATTTGGGAGCCTGTCTGTATCGCCTAACATTCCCATCCAACTGATCCCGGACCACCGGGACCGGGACTGATGCCAGCCTGCCCGCTGCCGGAATCTGGGCGATCGTTCCTCTCTGGATCGGACAGGGAAGGTGTGGTAGGAGCTGAAACCCTCATGAAAAACGCAACACGGTTGATTATAACGGGCGCCTGTTTTGGGCTCATTTTTGCGTGCCACAAAGGCGCACCTTTCAAGGCGATGCCCAAAGGGCCGACGGCCGAAGCGGTCTTGAACGAGTATGGCATCGGTCCCGACGACACGCTCCTGGTCGATGTCTGGAAGCACCCGGAACTTTCACGTGAAGTGATCGTGCGTCCCGACGGATTCATCTCCCTTCCGCTGGTCAATGATGTGCGGGCTTCGGGAGTCACCGCCCGGGACCTCTCGACCCTGCTCAAGGCCCGGTTCAAGGACTTCGTGGAGGATCCCGAAGTGGCCGTGGCCGTGAAGATCGCGAACAGCTACAAGATCTACGTCGTCGGGAAGGTCGCGACCTCCGGGATGTTCACGGTTAAAACCCCCACGTCCGTTCTTCAGGCCGTGGCGATGGCCGGTGGGTTCACCCCGTTCGCTTCACCCGACAACATGCTGGTCCTCAGGAAGGAGAACGGGCAGGACATCCGGCTCGACGCGAGCTACGACGACATCGTCAAGGGGCGGCACCCGGAAAAGAACATCACACTGAGACCCGGCGACACCCTGGTCGTCCCGTAATCGGATTCCGGGATGGGTTTTCGGTCGAGATCCAGCCGCCTCTTTGCGGCATGCGCGGGGCTGGCATTCTTGTCGGGGCCGCCAACCGTCCAATCCGCCGAATACCATCTGATCCCCGCGCTCTCGATCTCCGAGATCTACAATGACAACGTGTTCGGTTCGGGCACAGTCAAAACCGCCGACTGGATTTCGACGCCCGAACCTTCCCTGGGGCTGTCGATCACCGGTGCCGAACACAAACAATTGTTCAGCTATTCGATGCCGTTCGAGTTCTTTTGGAAGAGAAGCGAGCTGAACACGATTTCGTACTTGGGTTCCTACAAGGCGGACTTCCAGGCGGACCCGAGACTTCTCTTGACGTTTTCTCAACGCACCAGCTACAGCCCCGAGATTGCCACCTCGATTTTTCCCGAGGCCTCCACGCAACCTGAGACCTTCCGGAAAAAATCGCTTCGGAACGCGACCGAATTTGGGCCACGTCTGAAGTGGACGGAACGGACCGACGTCGCCGCTCTCAGCCGAGTTTTCTTTCAAAAATTCAACGGGGCCACTCCCGTTCCCGGTGCGTTTACGGCCACGAACACATTTCAAGCCGGCGAGACGGTCAGCGTGGAGCATCGACTCTCGGAGCGGGACACGCTCCTATCCGGGGTTTCGTACGACCACTTCTGGTTTGAGGGCGAATCCAACGCCACGAGTATCGGCCCGGAGTTGGGCTGGAACCGGAAATGGTTTTCTTCGTTCGAGACCCGAACCGCCGCCGGTCTTTTGGAGGCGTGGCAGGGGGGAGGAAGTTCGCTTAGCGTCACAGGATCCGGTTCGGCCTTCTACAAGTTGGTCCCTTGGGACGTTCACGTCCTGTACACGAGAGGCCTGGTCGGAACTCCACTCTCCGGAGGTGCGGTTTCGGCAGACACCGTTTCGCTGGGTTCGACGTATAGTTTCCGCGATGTGGGGTCATTCGGGTTGGGCGGCGGGTACTTCCGAACGGGCTTGGGTTCTTCGGTCGGAGGACACCTGAGCGGTGTCTTCGGCGATGCATTGTTCGTGATGCGCTTGAGTCGATGGATCACGGCGTCAGCCTCGTATGAGTACCGCGTCCAATATGGTGAGCCGTCCACGCCCACGTCGATCGGGGCGGACTTCACACGAAATCGCGCCGTGATAACGCTAAGCGTTAGTCCTCCCGTTGTGGAAGAAGCACCTAAGCGTCTGTAATATAAAAAGAAAACAGAGGTACGACGCGAGACGTCGAAAAATCTTGCTCTTGACGCCGCGGTGTATTATAAAAGCTGCGCCAAAGGCCTCGCCCCCATCGCAGGTCCCCGCGGCAGTTGGAGGCTGGATGTCTACGGAAGTTCAAAGTCTTCGGCGAACGTTGGTTTCCTACATCAACCTGTTCCATAGGTTAAAGGAACACCGTCGCCTGATCTTGCGGATCGCCTCGGGAGGGGCGGTGTTGTCTATTGCCGTCGCGTTCCTGATTCCGCGGGTCTATCAATCCAGCACATTAATCATGGTTCAATCGCAGAAATTGCCCTCGAGCTATGTTCAGTCCGCGATCTCCGTGGATCTGGGCGAGCGCCTCCGCACACTGACTCCCCAGATCATGAGCCGGGCCCGCCTGGAACAGATCATCCAAAAATTCGATCTGTACGGCGCCGGAAACGATCCCAAGGAAATGGAACGGAAAGTGGATTCGATGCGGAAAGCGATCGACATCCAGGTGAAGGGGGAGGACACATTCCGGATTTATTTCAAGGACCGGTCGCCTCAGGTGGCCCAGAAGGTCACCGAAGATCTCGCGCGCCTTTTCATTGCGGAGAATTTGAGGGACCGAGCCCAGCAGGCGTTGAGCACGTCGGAGTTCCTCGACAGCGAATTGCAGGACCTCAAACGGCAGCTCGAGAGACAGGAAGCGTCCCTTCGATTTTACAAGGAAAAGCACCTCGGCGTCCTTCCCGAGCAGCAGAACGCCAATTTGCGCGCCTTGGACCGTTTCCAGGGCCAGTACCAGGCCAACGGCGAAGCCCTCCAAGCGGCGCGGGAGCAGAAAGCCGCGATCGAAGGTCAGATTTCCAAGGAGAACAATGACGGCCTCTTCGTCGTTCCATCGGAGCCTCAGCTCGAGAAGCTGCGGGCCGAACTGGGCGAAAAAAGGGCCCAGCTCACCGACCGTCATCCGGATGTCCGGGCGCTGGTGCACAAGATCGACGAGATGGAAAAGAAACTTTCCAACCTCCAAGCCAACGGGTCCACTCAGCCCTCGAAGCGCGACCCGTACACACAGAGCATTCTGGACAAGCAGGACCAGGTGAACCACGAAATCGCCCGGCTCGAAACCGACCAGCAGACGCTGACGGAGAACATCAACCAGTACCAGGGAAGGATCGAAAGCCTTCCGGGCGTGGAGGAAAAGCTCACGCTTCTGACGCGCGACTACGAGACCACGCGCGCGAACTATCAGGCCCTCCTGAACAAGAAATTCGAAGCGCGGCTTTCCATGAACTTGGAGAAGAAACAAAAGGACGAGGCGTACAAAATACTGGATCCCGCGTATCTCCCCGTGGCGCCGGCTTCACCGGCCAGGGCCCTGATCGTCATTGCCGGATTTATCTTCTCGATGCTCGCCGGACTCGGAACGGCGTTCGTGATCGAATCGCTGGATACGACCATCCGGGACGAAGCCGATCTCGAAAACATTTCGAAAGTCCCGGTCATCGCCGTGATCCCCAACTTGGACCGCATCGGAACAAGTGGGCCCGATCACTCCGAACGACAGGCGACAGGTTAAGGAGTCAGCCGTGACACCCCCTCTGAAAAGCGAAAACCAGATCCAAAACCGACTTGAACTGACCGCGGACCACATCCGGGCGCTTCCGACCATGCTTCTCTCGCCCGTGCGAATCCCGCCGGTCCTCGTGATGCTTAAAGAACACAACTCGCCGGCGGCGGAACAGTACCGTCTGCTCGCCCACACGGTCGAGAAGCTGATCGCGGAAAAACCGGGAATCACCATCGGTGTTTCGAGCGCCGTGGAAGGGGAAGGAAAGACCGTAACGTCGCTCAACCTGGCGTTAGCCCTGGCGGAGACCAAGGTTCGACAAGTAGCGCTCATCGACGCGGATTTTCGGGGCGGCCAAGTGGC
Source organism: Pseudomonadota bacterium (assembly GCA_043804515.1). Lineage (GTDB taxonomy): Bacteria > Bdellovibrionota_G > JALEGL01 > JALEGL01 > DATDPG01 > JAZDIZ01. The sequence continues at coordinate 5,362 of JAZDIZ010000060.1, forward strand.
ACAGACACTGGGCTTGGGGGAGGTTCCCGGCCTTACGGAGGCCCTGCAAGGCTCGCTGCAGATCTCCAGGATCGTGCGGCGCGTGGAAAAGAACCTGGTAATCCTGCCCGGCGGGGCGAGGACCTCACAGCCCCTCGGCCTTCTCCGGTCAGCGGCGTGGCACGAACTCGTGGGATCTTTGCGGGCTCACTTCGACTGCATTGTGGTCGATTGCCCTCCCATCTGCATTTCGGAGGAAATGCCCGTTCTGGACGACATTATTGACAAATTGATCCTGGTGGTGCGCTCCGGAGTCACCCGGCAGGAGACGTTGCGTGACGCTCTTGACCTGGTGCCGCCGGGAAAGATGGCCGGCCTGGTCTTGAATGCCGTTCCGCTCTCGGCGCGCCGATACCGACCGTACAAACGGGAGTAGCAAAATGGCGGGTGTATCCGGATATCGAGTGCATAAGCTCCTGTTTGTGGGCGAAACGCTGCTTATGATGGTGGCCGGAATCGCGGCTTTCGCGCTGCGTTTCGAGTTCTCGACATGGAGTCTGTCCGATTACCCCAATCTGTTTCCGAAGCTGCTGCTGGCGGTGTTGGTGACGCAACTCTGCCTCTATTACAACGACCTTTATCATTTTCGAAGGATGGGCCAACTTCACAACCTGATCCTCGCGGTCCTCCAAGGATTGGGTGCGGCCGTGGTTGTTCTCCTGGGGATCTATTACGCGTTTCCCTCTGTCCTGATCGGGCGCGGCGTGTTTTTCCTGATGATAGTCCTGTTTTTCATGGTCGCGTTCTTCAATCGCCTGGGTCTTCAGCTACTCTCGCGCAACGGCTACCTGTCTCAGAACGTCCTGGTGCTGGGGTCGGACGAAAGCGCGGTCTCCATCCTCAGATACCTTGGCGAACCACGCCGGTTCGCTTACCGCCACGTCGGTTTTCTGGAGGAGGACCTCGCACATCTGGGTTCGTACCAGGGTGTCGGGCGGATCGTGGGCTCCTACAAAAATCTCTTCCAGACGGCTCTGAGGGAGCGCCTGGACCTCATCATCGTAGCGTTGGAGGATCGGCGGGGAAAACTCCCCCTGGCGGAACTTGCGGAGTGCAAGCTCCATGGGATCCAGGTCCTGGATGCAGCACGGTTTTGGGAAGCCGAGAAGGGCGTGATTTCGATGCGCGACATCCGGCCGAGCTGGCTCATTTTTTCCGACGGCTTTCGCCAGTCGCGCGTGAGCATGCTGATCAAGGAGGTCCTGGAGTTCACGATCGCGCTCTCCGTCCTCGTGGTCACGGCGCCTATCATGGCCCTGTGCGCGATCGCGATCCGCTTGAACACTCCCGGGCCGATCTTTTACCGGCAGGTCCGTGTGGGAGAACGGGGCCGGGTGTTCACGCTGCTCAAGTTCCGGTCGATGCGGGCGGATGCCGAGGCGGACGGCAACGCGCAGTGGGCGGCGGAGGACGACCCGAGGGTGACCCGGGTCGGGCGCATCCTTAGAAAGTACCGGCTGGACGAACTGCCGCAGCTTTTCAACGTCATCCGGGGCCAGATGAGCTTGGTGGGCCCGAGGCCGGAGCGCCCGCAGTTTGTGGACGCCCTGTTGCAACAGGTGCCGTGTTATGCGCAAAGGCTTGCGGTAAAGCCCGGCGTGACGGGACTTGCTCAGGTCCGGATGCGCTACGGCGCATCCGTGGACGACGCGATGAAGAAACTGGAATACGACCTCTACTACGTCAAGAACCTGTCGATTTCCCTCGATTTCGCGATCTTATTGGACACACTGAAAGTCGTTCTCCTCGGAAAAGGCGCCAGGTAAGCTGGCTGGCGGAGTCCGGGCCGGGGCATTGAGATGGCGTACCTGTTACTTCTGGCGACGCTGGTAACGTTCTACGTCCGACCGGGGGACATCAATCCCGCGCTCGCAGGCGTTCCGATTCTGCCCACGCTGGCGGTTCTCTTTGCCCTGTCCGTGATGGTGTCTTGGATGGCCCGGCTTTCGAAGCCGGTACTCTCCCCCCATCTCTGGTGGATCATGGGTACATGGGGAGCGTTTGTCTTTTCTCACGCCGGACGCGGTTATCTGGAGATGACGACCCAGACCTTCACCGGCTTTTTTCCCAACGTATTCGTGGTTTTCGCCATGACGTTCGTATTGAACTCCGAGCGGAGGCTCAAGGGCTTTTCCACGCTTTGGATACTCTTGGCGCTCTTCCTGGCCGTGGCCGGCATCGTTCAGAGCGTCACGGGAACCGGATTGGGAGGTCAGCCGCTGATCAAGGGGAGAATCCAAGGGGTAGGGATCTTTGCCGACCCCAACGATCTGGCGCTCGCTTTTTTGATCGCGGTTCCGCTTGCGCATGCACGATTTCGCTTGAGTGGGACTTGGGGACGGGTGGCCTATTACGCCCTGGCCGCCGTCTTCACATATGCCACGTTCCTGACCAACTCCAGGGGGGGAATTCTGGCTCTGCTGCTTGTGTTTTTCGCGCTGTCGGCGCACCGCCTCGGTCCTAAAATGGGGGTCGCCCTCGGGTCCCTCCTCGTTCTCGCCCTGCTGGCGATCGGCCCGTCCCGAATCAACCAGATCAGCTCCAAAGAGGAGTCGGCGCAAGGGCGAATTGTGGCCTGGTCCGAGGGGCTTCAGATGCTCAAAAGAAGCCCCCTCATCGGCGTGGGATACGGCATGTTTACGGATTATCACCCCCTGACCGCGCACAACTCCTTCGTGCTTTGCTTCGCCGAGACGGGGCTTCTCGGGGCGTTCTTCTGGATCGGGCTCATATACGTTTCCTTGCTGGGCCTTCGGCGGGTGGTGAAGACGGGCGGGACGGATCCACCGGCCGCAAAGTTGGTGACGTGGTCCAAAGGGACGCAGGTCGCGTTTCTGGGTTTTCTGTCCGGGATTTTTTTCCTCTCGAGGACGTACAACATTCTCCTCTATCTCCTGGTGGGCTTTGCTTCGGCTGTCTATTGTGCGGCGAAGAGCGCACAGCCGGACGTTTCTTTCCGTCTCACGCTCCGGGACCGCTTCAAGATCGCGGGAATCGTCGTGGGCGGCATCATCCTGACGTACGTCCTGGTGAAAACGCTGGCGGTTTGGACGGGCGGGTTTTACTGATGGCGCCGCACATGAGTTCCCCCAGAATCCTGCACTTGATTTGGACTTTCAATCCGGGAGGGGCCGAACGCATCGCCCAGGCGATTCTGGAACGCTGCGTCCGGGAAGGGTGGGAGGCGCATGCTTGCGCCCTGGCCGCCTCGGAACCTGCGGCAAAAGAGGAGTGGAGCGCAAGAGGAATCCGGATCCATGAGGTCCTCAAACGGTCCGGTTTGGATTTCACGCTTCCGTTTCGTCTGTGGAGACTTCTTTCGCGGGAACGGATTTCGCTGTTGCACACGCACAATGCGGTCTGTGGCCTGTACGGAAGCTTGGCCCTTCAAAAAGGGGTGCGGCACGTGCATACCGAGCACAGCAACGTCGAACGCGGAAGATTCTTCCTCCGCCTTGTTCGGGCGTACCAGCTACGATCCGCAGCACTGGTGGCCGTCTCACGGAAGGTAGCGACGACGTTCTCCCGCAGCGGCGGGATTCCTCATTCGCAAATCCGAGTGATCTACAACGGCGTTCGCGTGGTCCCCCGGACGGAAAATAGGAGTGAGTCATTGCTTGCGCATCTCGGCATCCCGCAGGACGCCGTGGTGGTGGGCACGATTGGAAACCTCCGTGCCGTCAAAGACCACGTAACGCTTTTATCCGCGTTTGCCCCCATCGCGAGGGAAACAGGAAACGCCCACCTTCTCATCGTGGGGGAGGGGGAGGAACGCCGCCGGCTCGAAGAGAAGGTCCTCAGGTTAGGTCTCAGGGGCCGGGTTTCTCTGCCGGGTTTTCGCAGCGATGTGGAAGCACTGCTGAGCGCTATGGACGTCTTCGTTCTCTGCTCCCGCAGTGAAGGGTTCCCCGTTGCCCTTCTGGAGGCCATGGCCATGGAATGCCCTTGTATTGCGACGGCTGTGGGTGGAGTCCTGGAAATCATTCAGAGTGGCGAAAATGGCCTTTTGGTTCCCGCTCAAGCGGCGGACGCCCTCACCAGAGCGATCCGACTCATCCTGTCTACTCCATCGGAGGCCGAGAGGTTCAGGAAGCGCGGCCGTGAGACGGTGTTGGAAAAGTTCACGGAAGCGAAGATGTTTGACGAATACCTCGGCCTTTACCGAGAAATGCCGTGAAGATTCTGGCGGTCACTCACATTTTCCCGTTCCGCGCCAACCCACAGGAAGGAGTGTTCAACGCCGCACAAATCGCCGAGGTGGCGAAGCTAGCGCAGATCACGCTCTTGACGCCGGTTCGATGGACACTCATGTTTCGGAAGGGCGGACCGAGCGCTTCCCCGAGCACGGCGGCGGTGTTCGAGCACCGCTCGCCCTTGTATCTCTACCCCCCCGGTATTCTGCGCGGCTATCACGGCCATTTCTACCTGGCGTCGATCCGCCGTGCCGCCGCCAATGCTCGCAAGAGAACCCAGTTCGACCTCGTGTACGGAATGTTCGCGTTTCCGGACGGTTGGGCGGCCGCCCGCCTGGCAAAGAAGTGGGGGCTGCCGTTCGTCCTTAAGGTTCACGGCAGCGACGTCCACCAGTTGCGTTCGGACCCGGCCCGCGTGGCCCGGCTTATCGAAGTGATCCGAAGTGCCCGAAGGGTTATTGCCGTTTCTGAAGCATTGGGGCGGGAGGTGAGAGAGATTGTCCCGGAAGTTTCCGTGACCGTCGTCAGGAACGGCGTTGACTTGGACACGTTTTCACCCGGCTCGGCTCAAGATGCTCGGAAGCGTCTCGATTTGGACCCGAAAAGACCGGTCGTTCTTTTTGCAGGCCGCCTGGAAAAGGTTAAGGGGGCGGATTTTCTTCCGCAAATCGCAACAGGCCTCAAGACGAAAGTCAGGTGGGTGGTCATTGGCCGCGGAGCACTCTCCGCGTCGCTTCGACGGGAAATGACCGGGCAAGATGTGCGATGGGTTGCGGAAGTCCCCCACGCGGACCTTGTCCCCTGGTACCGCGCCGCCGACGTCGTGGTGATCCCGAGCCGGAACGAGGGGCTTCCGAACGTTCTTCTGGAGGCGTTGGCCTGCGGCCGTCCGGTTGTGGCCGCGCGAACCGGCGGCGTCTCCGAAGTGCTGACCGATCCGGGGGTCGGGAGTCTCGTAGAGCCGGAAGATATCGCATCGTTCTCGCGCGAAATCGACCACTGGGCGGTCCGCCCGCACGAAGAGGAAAAATGCCGGGCTTTGGTTTCGGGCCGGTCATGGGGACAAAGTGGAAAAGATGTTCTGGACGTTCTTGAGGAAGCGGCGGCCGGCCGATGTTGATCCTGTGGCTTTCCCTCCTGCTGCTTTGGGCTCTTTTCTATACGTATGCCGGGTATCCGATCATTGCCGCCATATTAGCCGGCCTTCGCAAGCCTGGGCCAGGCGGATTTTCCACGAGATACGAGCCGACCGTGACGGTTTGTCTTGCGGTTCACAACTCCGCCCTTCATATCCGGCGAAAACTTGAGAGTCTTATGCAGCAAGATTATCCGCCGGAAAAGTACGACATTCTGGTTTTCTCGGATGGTTCGGAGGACGGAAGTGACGACATTGTTCGTTCCCTTGAGCGTGGCCCGGTGCGGATCCGGCTTTTGCAAAGCGAGCTGCGGGTGGGGAAACCTACGGCCTTGAACCGTCTTCGCAAGATTGCGGATGGGGAGATCCTCGTGATGACCGATGCGCGGCAGCCCGTGTCCCCGAACGCCCTGCGGGAACTCGTCGGTCCATTTGCTGATGGGCGTGTAGGGTGCGTGGCGGGGAATCTGGTCATGCAGGGCTCGCAGGGATCCGGTTTCTACTGGAAGTATGAGAAGTGGATCCGCGTTTCGGAATCGCAATTGGGGTGGAGCGCGGGCGTCAGCGGAGCGCTCTATGCAGTCCGAAAGAGCGACGTGCCGGAGCTTCCGCCGGATCTGATCTTGGATGACATGTGGATTCCATTACAGGCGCAGCTTGTCGGGCACAAGAAGGTCCTGTTCTCCGAATCCGCATGTGCGTACGACGAAGCTTTCGATGATGCCGGTGAATTTCGCCGTAAGGTGAGGACGCTTGCGGGAAACTACCAACTGTTCGCCCGGATGCCGCGTATTCTTCTTCCCTTCGGGAACCCGGCGTGGTTCTCGGTGGTCTCGCATAAAGTCCTGAGGCTCGCCGGTCCTTGGTTGTTCCTAGGCCTGTGGAGTGTCTCCGCCGTGGGTCTGTTTTCTGCGCCGAAATCGACCTCAGTCCACCGATATTTCGCGTTCTTGTTCTGGGGCCAGCTGGGCTTTTTGGTTATCGCCCTGTTCGGGTCAAGAGTCGGAAGATGGGGAGCCATTGCGAGGACGTTTGTCGTGATGAACGCGGCTGCGGTCGTCGGGCTGTGGCGGTTTGCTCGGGGTTCCCAGAAAGTTACCTGGTAGCATGCGCAGACCTGTGGAGAACAGATGATCCGGAATCTGCAACTTTGGCTCCCCTCCTATCTGCGGGATTTTCTCCGGCGGAAGGAACCTCGGGATGGGGGACCCCTGGATCTGTTGGTCTGCGTGGCCGACCACTTCGAACCCCTTTGGAACCAGTGTTCCGATGAGCAGGCCGAGCGGAGAATGGCAACGTGGATCGAACGCTTTCCGACACTGGCTCGAAGACACCAGGATTCGGATGGGCGGCCGCCCGTCCACACGTTCTTCTTTCCCGGCGAACAATACCGGAGCGGATGGCTTGAGGCGCTAGGACAACTCTGCCGCGATGGACTGGCGGAGGTGGAGCTCCATCTCCATCACGGGAACGACAACCGCAAGAGCTTGACGGAGAAACTCGTGCGCTCCGTCCGTGAACTTTCGGAGCTGGGCCTTCTCTCCGCCGAGAGGGGGTTTAACGATCCCCGTTACGCGTTCATCCACGGGGACTGGGCCTTGGCCGATTCGGGCCCGGGCCCCGAAACATGCGGCGTGCCCGACGAGCTGCAGGTGCTTGTGGAGACCGGATGCTACGCGGATTTCACGTTTCCCTCCGCGCCTTCGCCCACGCAAATCCCGACGATCAACCGGATCTTTTTTGCCGATCCGAGAACCCGCGGGGGAAAACCCCATCGCCGTGGCGCCGAGGCCGAAGTTGGGGCCTTTCGCCGGGACGAACTTCTCCTGATCGAAGGTCCCCTGGGACTCGACTGGTCCCACCGCAAATTTGGAATTTTCCCGCGGATCGAAAACGGAGAACTTTCGGCCGGGAATCCCCCCCATCCTCGACGCGTCCCGCTTTGGCTCAAGAGCTTCGTTCACGTGAAGGGAACGCCCGGGTGGCGGTTCATCAAACTCTATTCGCACGGAGCCGTCGAACGAAACCAAGAACCCCTTCTGGGCGAAGCGATGGACGGTTTGCTGTCCCACTTGGAGAGGGACTACAACGACGGGGAACACTTCCGCCTTCACTATTTGAGCGCCCGCGAGATGTACAACATCGCCAGGGCCGCAATGGACGGAAAGAGGGGGAATGCGGGCACGTACCGTGATTACATCCTGGTGCCCAGATGGAGGAGGCAACCCGCGTGAGATGGCGTTCCAAAGTCGCTCCTTTTCTGGATCATTTCGGCGGGCTGGACCTGGCTGCGGCCCTCACAAAGCCGTTGGGCCGGCGGAGCCTCGCGATCCTCATGTATCACCGGGTGGCCGTGCCGGGATCGCAGCCCCTTCTCAGTGATCGCGTGATCAGCGCTACGCCGGACGAGTTCGAGGAGCAAATGGCCTGGTTGGTGCGTTTCGCCCATCCGATCGGATTCCGGGACCTGCTGCGGCTGGAAAAAGACGGAGAACCGATCCCGCGGAGAGCCGTGATCGTGACGTTCGACGACGGCTATCTGGACAATTACCTCTGCGCGTTTTCGGTGCTTCGCCGGTACCGGATCCCCGCCACGATCTTTCTCGTGACGGGTCTGGTCGGGACCCGGGAGCCTTTTTGGTGGGACTACGTCCATGCCGCCCTCAGCAAAGAGGGCAAGAGCGATACGCTCATAACGGGAGAGCTGGAAAAGCTCAAGTGCTTATCCGACGAAGAAAGAAGAAAAACGATGGCCGGGATCGCCGAGCGCGCCGGGCTTTCGCTGTCCGCATTTCCGCGGACGATCATCAACTGGGACGAAGCACGTGCGATGCAAGAAGACGATATTGATTTCGGCGGCCACACAGTCACGCATCCCATTCTTTCCAGGCTGCCTCCGGCCGCCCTGGAGGAGGAGATCCGGGGATGCAGAGCCGCCCTGGAGAAGGAATTGCAAAAGGAACCCATCGCGTTCGCTTATCCGGTGGGCCGCACGTTTGCCTTGGCCGACGCAGCCTTCAGCATTGTGGAGAAAACGGGATTCCGGTACGCCGTAACCACGGAATACGGAAGAAACGTCTGGCCTTTGGAGAACCGCTACCGCCTGCGCCGTCTAGACGTGGGTCTGGCAGATTCGCTGGCGCGTTTCAAGGCCAAGTTACTGGTGCCAGCCGCCTTTCGACCGAAGGCGGGAACCGGCTATTCCGAAGCGATGTGACGCAATGGGCGAGCATTCGCGAAACCCCTTCGCCAGGTAGCGGAGGGAACGATCGACGGTCTTCAGCCCGGCCTCGACATGAAACAGCGTCCGACTTCGGCTCGCCGGTTTCGCAGAACCTGCACGCTGCCCTTCGGGCCTCCTGGATGCGATAGAGCGGAAAGGCCGCCGCCAGCTCATCCTTTTCCTCCTTGATCCAGGTGGCCAATGACAGGCGCGGATCGGGCGCGCCGGAGATCTCCCACCAGGCGGTCAATCAATCGCAGGAGAGCATCGGGTGGGGCCTGGCCTGCGACAGAAAAAACTGGTTCCAGGCGTGTTCCAGCCTGATAAAATCCCGCGCATCCGTCAGGATTCCTCCGATCACGGCCGGACGATACCTGAAAGAAGACCATGAATGTAACCAGCATCCTCCGGCGACTTCGTGAGAACGCCCTTTACCACGGCTGGCCGGCGGCGGTTCAGGTACTGGCTGTGGCCCTCCTCCGGAAATTCATGCGGTTCGAACACGTGTTTCTGTTCGTTCTTGATGAAGTGCCGCCGCATCTTTCGGTCCCGCCGGCCGAGCGCATCCACCTGGCGTCGGCCGAGGACGTCAAGCGTTTGGCCATAGACCCGATGTTCGATATGACCGATTTGACGCCGGAGCACATCGACAAGCTGTACGCCTCCGGGGATCGCTGTGTCTTCAGCATGATGGAAGGAAGGGTGACGGGTTACGGCTGGCTGACGACGGGGGAGGCGAGGATTCCCAAGCTCGGCATCCGGTTCGAAGTGAGGGGTAACGAAGGCTACGCGTATAAGGGGATGACCCATCCGGCCTTCCGGGGGAGGCAGATGGGGCACGATCGCCTGCTCTTCTGGCTGGACTATCTCAGAAGAAACGGTCGTTCCACGGAGGTTCTTCATTTTGCGTTTGAGAACAAAGCGACGATGAGTCGCGTTTCCAAGCTGAACCTTAAGAAGGCCGGCACGGGTACGCTGATCGGGTTCGGGCGCTGGAAAAAACTTTTCCTTTCCGGTGATTTTTGGAACCGGAAGGTTTTCCCCCTATGAAGGGAGTTCTCATCATCACCTATGTGTTTCCGCCGGTGGGAGGAGCCGGCGTTCGGCGCACGTTCAAGTGGACCAAGAATCTCCCTGAGTTTGGCTGGAAGCCGTACGTCCTGACTTCGTGCAGGCCCTCAGATGGGATGAAGTGGCCGGTTTCCATTTCGACGCGATAGCCGTAGGCTTCGCAGAAATTTGCGTGCTTTTAAGGCACAGAAAGGAACCCGGCCATGAATCATATAGCGATGGATTTAGGGGGACGCAACTCCCAGCTGTGTGTTCGGAACGGGCAGGGAGAAGTGCTCCAAGAGGAACGGATCGAGAGGAGGTCTCTGGGGCGATATCTCCAAAAGGCCGAGCGGGGTCGAGTCGTCATGGAGACCCGCGCGGAATCGCTGGCGGTCGCCGAGAATGGGTACCGCCTGCGCCGAATCGATATCGGACTGGAGGATTCGTTGGCCCGATTCAAGGCGAAATTCCTGGTGCCGTCGTTCTTCCGGACCGGACGGTGATTCGGCCCGTTCACAAGCCGGTGATCAAGAATGGGAACAACTGATCCAACAAACATTTCGTGGCCGGCAGGAAAACGGTTCGCGTTCACGGTGTTTGATGACACCGATCGTACGACTCTGGTGAACGGCCCTCCGGTCTACGAATTTCTCCACGAGCAAGGGTTCCACACTACCAAATCGGTCTGGCCGGTGAAGGGTGAGCGCACGCCTCTGATCGGAGGCACCACGTGTAAGGATCAAGATTATCTTCTGTGGGTTCAGAAACTGCGGGAGCAGGGTTTTGAAATCGCACTTCACAACGTCACGTATCATACGTCGACGCGAGTGGAGATCGTGGGTGGCCTCGCTCAGTTCAAGACGTTTTTCGGGTCCTATCCGGCCGTCCATGTGAATCATGAGGCTTGCCGGGACGCCGTGTATTGGGGGGACGCGCGCCTGAGCGGCGCGAACAAGCTGCTCTATAATTTCTTCACGCGATTCAGGAAACACGGCGTGTTTCAAGGGCACGTCGCAAACAGCGACGTGTTTTGGGGGGACGTCTTACGGGAGAAAATCAGATACGTCCGGAACTTCGTGTATTCGGACGTGAACACATTGCGGGCATGCCCGTATATGCCGTACTTCGACCCCGACCGGCCGTACGTCAACAACTGGTTTGCATCATCCGAAGGGGCGGACGTTCATTCGTTCAACAAGACGATATCGGAGCGAAACCAGGAGACTCTTGAGGAAGAGGGCGGCGCTTGCATCATGTACACGCACTTCGGGAAGGCTTTTTTCCAGGATGGATCGTTGCACCCCACGTTCAAGCGGCTGATGGAACGGCTCAGCCGCAGGTCCGGCTGGTTCGTTCCCGTCTCGACCCTTTTGGACCACATCATCCGCGTGAGGGGGCAATATAGTATTTCGGCTCTCGAGCGGTATAAACTCGAACTGAAATGGCTCATCAACAGGATGATGCTTGGGGGCACTCGATAGCCCGGATTCAATACCGCCCGATCGTCCGAGGCGACATGCGCTCGGTCGTCGAATTGTTGCTGAAGCTTCGTCCGAGCATCGCGGGTCTTTCGAGCGAACTCATGTACCAAGCGATTCTTGGGGACGCCTTGACCTGGAAGCGGGTCATTTGCCTGGTGGCGGTTCGACAGGAGAAACCGATCGGTTACGTTCTCGCGGCTCGGGATTGGCGTCGTTTCCAACGTGCGTTCGTTCTCCGCCATCCGATGTTGGGTTTCAGGGTACTCCTGAAGCGCTTGAGGTCGGGGCTTATGCGCGGCAAGGCCGAAGCACGAGATGGGCCGGAACCTCCGGACCAGTCTTCGAATGCGGCTCCGGCGGGAACCCGCAATTGGGGCGACAGCTCCCCGGACATCGCCAAGATCATTCATATCGGCACGGACGGCGCCGAACGCTCCAAAGGGGTGGGCTCCGGCCTCTATGCCGCTCTGTACACGCATCTGGAGAGAATAGGCGTCACCCGGGTGGATGCCAAAATCGAGGAGGGCAACGCGGCGTCCGTAAGGCTTCATCAGCGGAGCGGATGGACGGTGGCCCAATGTCCCGGCGGATTTTTTGCCACGATCGATCTTCCCATGGAGACAAATGAAAGAACTTAGCCTGACTAGGGTTGACCCGACGGAAGCTCCCAAGTTGGAGAGCTTTGACGATCGGACGGTGTATCAGACGGACGAATGGCTTCGGTTTGTGTCGAGAACGCAGAAGGCGGAGCCCGTTCTTGCCGTTGTGGTCGATGGAGAAGCTACGGTCGGTCGATTTGCGGGGCTGATCATACGGCGATTCGGGATCCGGATTCTCGGCTCTCCCTTCCCGGGGTGGACCACGTCTCATATGGGCTTCAACCTGCGGCCGTCCGTTTCGCGCACCGACGCGCTGGCGGCGTTGAGGAACTTTGCTTTCCGGAATCTTCGTTGCGCCCACCTGGAAGTCATGGATCGGCGCCTGAGCGTGGATGAGATCAAGCGCTTGGGATATGCGCACCGGGTCTTCAGCGGGCTGGAAGTGGATCTGACCAAGAGCGAGGACGAATTGTTTGCGGCCATGGACCCGGCTTGCCGCCGGAGCATCCGAAAAGGCGAAAAGAGCGAGATTCGCGTTGAAGAAGCGGATGCGGCGTCCTTTTCCGACGAATACTACACCCAACTGCTGGACGTCTTCGCGAAGCAGCGCCTCGTGCCGACCTATCCGAAAGAGAGAGTTGAGGCTTTAATTCAACATCTTCACCCGACGGGCCGGTTGCTCCTGGTGCGCGTGAGGAACAGCGAAGGAACCTGTATCGCCACGGGGATCTTCCCCGCTTTGAACGACACGATGTATTTCTGGGGCGGCGCGAGTGACCGCGCACATCAGATTCTCCGCCCAAATGAGGCCCTGCACTGGTTCGCCATGCGCTATTGGAAAGCCAGGGGGATTTCCAAGTACGACATGCAGGGAGAAGGGGACTTCAAAAAGAAATTCGGAGGGTATGAAATCGGTGTACCCTGGATCCGTATGTCCAAGTACCCATTGCTGGAATACCTACGAAACAAAGCCAAGCGGATGTTCAATTACAAACAACGCTTGTTCGGCCTGGCAAGAAAATAGCCGATCGGCCCCATCACCCGGAACGGGACTCACATAAACACCGGGCGCGCTCTTTCTCTACCGTGGGCGGCGGCGAAGCGACAAGTTTGGCACCATGTTCTCCTCCATCCGCCTCTGAGGTATGCTGTGAATGCCGTGCAGGAACGACTCATCAATAGAAGCGACGAGCTGCTCCCGTTGGAAGAGGAGTGGAACCGGCTTTGCCTTGGCCAGAAGCGGCCCAACCCCATGCTTTCGTGGGATTGGATCTACACGTGGTGGAAGATCTACGGGGCGGACGACCCGTCGATGACGCTGGCGGTCTGGGTGTGTAGGGAGGGATCCAGACTCCGCGCCGCGGTTCCCCTCTATCGGAGGGAGACGCCGAGAGGTTTTCTCTTCCGGTTGATCGGCACCGGTGAAGACGAGGCCGAGGCGGTTTGCGCCGATCATCTGGGGCTCCTGCTCGACCCGGACGCAGAGGAGGCTCTCGTACCCGCGATTGCCGACGCGCTGGCTGCCCTGCTCCGGCACGCGGGAGACACGCTTCTTCTGTCGGACTTGGGCGCCGGAGAACCAGCTATCCAGGGTTTGATCGTCGAATTGCGAAAGGTAGGTTTGCGCACACATTTGTCGGCCGGTCCCGTGTGCCCGTATTTGAATCTTTGCTCGACCTTTGACGATCAAATGAATTCCTTCTCCGTTCACTTTCGAGCCCATGTCCGACAGAGCTTCCGCTTTTGGCAAAAACAGCCCGACCCGGCCGTGGAGTGGCACGACCAAAGCGGCACGCTGGATTCGTTCTGGGAAAACCTGGTCTCCCTCCACCAGGCCCGGTGGACGAATTCGGGCAAGCCCGGAGTTTTTGCCAGTCCGCGGTTTTCCGCCTTTCACCGCGAAATCCTTTCGCGGTTTCATCGGCGGGGCTGGCTCCTGGCGGGGTCGCTGAAAAGCGGGGGAAAGACGCTGGCCACGAACTACGGATTTCGAATGGGGCACACCCTATCGAACTATCAAACCGGTATGGAGATTCATGTTTCGAAGAAAATGAGACCCGGTATTCTGCTCCACATGGAAGTGATCCGGAGGGGCATCGCCGAGGGCATGAAGGAGTACGACTTCATGCGCGGGGACGACGCCTACAAACGAAGTTTCACCGGGACAACGCGCGCTCTCGTTGATCTTGAAGCGGCCCAGCCGGGTTTGAGTCGCGCTCTCGAATGGTGGAAAGAATCACTCAAGGACCGTCTTCGCCCCATGTATCATAAGTTGCTCCGCCGTTGAGTCCGATGGGAAACACCGAGATTTGCACGACGCCCGAGCAATTGAAGGGCCTGGGACCGTTCTGGGACGGCCTTCAGACGTTCTTGGACGCTCCTTTTGGAAAGCACCGATGGGTCCTCTCCTGCGCCGAGGCGTTTGCGGCGGATTCCGAGCTGTACGTGCCGGTGGTCAGGAAGGATCGTGTACCGGTCGCGACGGCCCCGCTCGTCAAGCGAAGAGGTTTTCTCGGCGTGGTAAGACAGCTGGGCGTGGAGGACCACGGCGAACCCGGCGATTTCAACTATCAAGACCTCGAATCGCTGGATGGCCTGGCAATGACACTCGCCGAGAGAAAGGTGCCGTTGTTTCTGGCGCGCGTGCCCGAAGACTCGCCGGTGGGGGGAGCGCTCAGAAGGGCCTACCGCGGCCGGGGCCTCGTGATTCTAAGACCGCAGGTGAACTGTCCGTTTATCGAGATCGGAGTCACGGAAAGTCAGACGTTGGACAATCTGCCCGCCAGATTACGAAGCGATCTGAGGCGGGGCCGGCGCAAAGCCGAAACGATCGGAGCCATCTCTCTTGAAGTGCACGCACCTTCAACCGTGAGCGACCTGACCCCCCTATGGGAAGAGTCATTGAGGATTGAAGCCACAGGGTGGAAAGGCCGGCGTCACACGGCTCTTCAGCTGGATCATAGGGTCGGATCCTTCTACCGGGCGTACGCGGTTCGAGCCTGCGAACAAGGTGTCTTGAGAATCTTCTTTCTCCGGATCGGCGGAAAAATGACGGCCATGATGATCGGTCTTGAGGTAAGTGAACGGCTCTGGATTCTGAAGATCGGATATGATGAAAATTTCGCGGCGTGTTCCCCGGGCATGATACTGATCCACGAGATACTTCGCTACGCCGCTCAACGAAAATTAAAATCCTATGAATTTCTGGGTACCGCCACCGCTTGGACAAGGCGGTGGACGAAGCAGGAGAGAAAGATTCTTCGAATTTATGTTTATCCGTACACAGGTAAGGGGGCGGCCATCCTGGCCCGCGACTCTGTGAAGTATCTCTGGCACAAGGCATATCGCCCACGCAAGGGCCGATGATGTTCCGGCTTGCAAAGAAACTGATCAGGCCTGGCGTGCACGGGCTGATCGTCAAGATCAGCCGAACCCGCGTGACCGGCGAGAATGTTGAGGACGCACGGGTGGCTGGTGACTATCTGTTGAAGCGGGGATATTCGGTGACCTTGGCGTATTGGAATCGGGACGACGACACTCCAGCCGCGGTCATTTCGAAGTACGAAGAGGCGCTGGAGGCGATGCGTGGAATGGCAGGGCGAGCCTATCTCTCCCTAAAAAGCCCCGCGTTCGATTTTGATCCCCATTTGTACGGCGGGCTGCTTGCCCGGGCCCGGGAGCTCGACATTCCATTGCATTTTGATTCCTTGGGTCATGAGTTTGCGGATCGGACCTTCTCGTTGATCACCGAACACACCCCACCGCCCCTGCAGGACATCGGCTGCACGCTTCCGGGAAGATGGAAGCGCAGCCCGGCGGATGCGGAGAAAGCCGCGGCTCTCGGCCTGGCGGTTCGTGTGGTGAAAGGTGAATGGCCGGATCCGGAGGACACGCTCGCGGACCCGCGGAAGGGGTTCCTGGACGTGGTTTCGCAACTGGCGGGGAAAGCGCGAAGCGTGAGGATCGCCACGCACGACTGCAACCTGGCCAGGCAGTCGATCCGAATGCTTCACCAGGCGGGCACGCCGTGTGATTTGGAGTTGCTGTACGGTTTCCCCGTCAGGAACGTCCTTCCGCATGTGAGGGACATGAACGTGCCGATCCGCTTGTACGTGCCGTACGGACATGGATGGGTTCCCTATTGTTGGAAACACGTGAGCCGCCGTCCGGGATTCCTGTGGTGGTTGCTCAAGGATTCTCTTGCCGGGCGCTACCAAGACGGGTTCTCAGAACGCGATCCGACCTCGGCGTCTCCCGTGAATACTCCGCGTTAGGCGGCCTTTGGCGCCCCCAGCGATTGCCTCAGAAAATCGGACATTTGACGGAAGCTCATCAAGCGGAAAACGAGCGTCAGGCCGAGATACAGAAGCGCCCCGGCGGGAATGACCAAAAACGGATTGAACTGACGCATCGAGAAAAGAATGAGCCCGAAAACGAGGTTGGCCGCGGCCAAGCGCGCATATCGCGCCGGCTCGGCGAACACCCGTATGTGGCGGGCAAGAATGGCGAGGGACGCGATACAGCAGAAAAAGTAGGTCGCGAGAAGCGCCCAGGCGGAACCCACGGCTCCGTATCGGGGGATCAGGAGAAAGCTCAGAAACACGTTGAGAGCGGCCCCGATGGCGGTTCGGATGAGAACGGCCTTTTGGAGATGCATGGCCCCCAGGACGAAATTAGCAGGGAGCATCAGGAATTCCAGAGGCACGGAAAGGATGAGGAGGCGGAACACGGGGGGTGTTTCGACGAATTTATGGCCGAAAATCGTTCCGATGATGACGTCCGAACAGAGAAAACCTCCAACGGCGATCGGGAGACCCAGGAGGGCGAGGTAGAAAAAAGCGCGTTGGAGGAGATGGGAGGTCTTCGAGGCTTGTGTCCGATATCCACGAGCCACCGTCGGAAATAATGACGTAGCGATGGCGTCCGGAACGGCTTGCAGCACGCTCGTGATACTCATCGCCGCCGCGTATACGCCGACCATGGCTTGCGTGGAGAGCGTACCGAGGAGGATTGGGTTGATCCTGGAAGTGAAAATGGCGAGGATCGACGCGAGGGCGAACGGAAGGCCCTTCCGGAGCTCTCCAAGGGCTTCGGATGCATTCACTCTGGGACGGACCGCGATATGCTGCTTCCGCAGCACGATGTACGGATAGAGGCAGCCGATTCCGCCCCCGGCGGCATAGACCCAAGCGAGCGAGAGAAGCCCTCCACCCAAAGCGATCGCGAGCAGGGCACCCAAAAACGTGAACGCACGGACAAGGACCGCCGTGACCGCTTCTACGGAAAGATTTTCAAATCCCTGGAAAACGTCCCTGAAAATGCTGGAGACGGAATTGAACAGCACCGTGCCGGACGCGATGGCCACGGTCAGGATCACCATGCGGTCCTGATGAAGAAGACGGGACAGGAGGAGGAGAACAGCGGTTGCAACCAGCCCGAGGACCAGACGCAGGGGGAACATCATTCCCAGGTACGGGACGAGGCGGTCGGGGGTCTGAGCGATGGCTCTGACGGTCACCGGACGCAGACCCATCGAGGCAAAAACAAAGAAGAGGTTCGCGAAAGCAAAAGCATACGTGAACGTGCCGTAATCGGTTTTGCCCAACCGGCGAGCGATGATCGCCGTAATGACGACGGATGCGACGGTAACGAGGGCGTTCTGCCCGAACAGGAAGAGGGAATTGCGGACCACCGTCTTTGCCGAAGATTCGGTGGGGCGTTTTTCGATGTCCGGCGTCAAGGGGAATGCCTCGTATCCCGGTTTCCGATGAGTCTCTCGCTGAACCATTTTGCGTGAAGACCCACATGCGTGAAAAAGGTGCGTATCAAGGGCAGCGGATCCCGAAAGTCCCAGCGGTAGAAGGTCATCCGGAGGTACAGCAGCGAGCCGATCCAGCTGAAGAAACTCCATTCCCCCGTTTTCCGGTATTGGCGGTAAGAAAGGAAGTCGAAGTACGCGTGCAGGGCGCGGGTTTCCGTCGGCTTCTGAACCAGTCTCGGAAGGGGGAGTCCGGTGCAATCGTTGTACATCGCGTGAGGAAGGTTCACGCCGCAGCGGCTTGCAAGGTGGCACCATAGGCTGAAACGGGGATTGATCTCCAGAACGGCCACTTTTCCGGTAGTGGGATCCCGTTTCACGTCGATATTCGCGGGGCCGAGGTAGCCGATTTTCTCGAGTGCCTCCACAGCGACCTTCTCGATGGCCGGATCGCGCCAGGAGCGGATGTAGCAGCCCTGCCCGAAAAAGGCCGGAAAAGTCCGGATTTTTCGGTCGAGAAAAAATCCGGCGACGTGCCCTGGGCGATCGCAATACGCCTGCAGTTCAAAGATCGTATCGTCGCCTCCCGGGATGTATTCCTGGATGAGGAAACGTCGATCGATCTTCGAAATCTCGGTCCACGCGCGCACCAGGTCGGCGTGGTCCCGCGCGAGATAGGCTTTTTTCCACCGGCCGACAATCGTGTACATGTCGTCCCTGCGCCACAGCTCCTGTGCATGGGGTTTCAGGAGGCAGGGGAAAGACAGTTCCTCCGAAAGGCGCATCAGCTCTTCCACGTCGGCCGGGGCGAAACTTCGGGGAGTCGGAATCCCATTCCGTTCGGCGAGATCCGCAAACTTCCGTTTGTCGGTGAGCGTTTCCATCAACTCCGCCGGGGCCGTCTTGATTCTCATGTGGCGGGAAAAATCCTCCCGGTTCCGCGAGACGATCAGGGCGTCGGGATCCCGTCCCGTCATGACGACGGGACGGTCGGGAAATTCCCGTGCGGCTTCGGAGATGGCTCTCGCCGCATCCGCGGGAAAATCGCGCGGACTCGGCATCACGGCCCGAGCCACGCAACGGCGCGACCAAAACATCGGGTTCTCTTCGTGCTCGCTTACGACGATCGACGGAATCCCGACGTCACCCAGGCTTCGCACGATGCCCACCGCGTCGGGGACTAGGACGGGGAGCATCTAGGGTGCCTCGTTCCGCTTCCGGCGGAACCTCTGCGCGAACCATTTCACGTGAAGGCCGGTCTGCGTGATGAACGTGCGGATCAAGGGCAACGGGTCTTTCCAGTCCCAACGATAAAAGATGATCCGCGAAAAAAACATCGATCCGATCCAGCTGAGAAAATTCCACTCGTGGGTCTTCCGGTACTGTCGGAAAGCGAGAAAGTCGTAATAAGCGTAGAGCCAGCGTCGTTCCGTCTGGCTCTGAATGAGCCTGGGCAGGGGGAGCCCCATACAATCGTTGTACAAGGCGTGCGGAAGATTCACACCGCAGCGGGTGGCGAGGTGACACCAGAGGCTGAACCGAGGGTTGATTTCGAGGAGAGCGACGCGGCCGGTTCGTTCGTCCCTTTTCAGGTTCAGATTGGCGGGGCCTACGTAATTGATGCGCTCGAGGGCTTCCAGGCCGACGCGAGCGACGCCTGGGTCCTGCCAGGACCGGGTATATGCACCCAGGCCGAAGTGGATCGGCTGGGTTCTGATTTTCCGTCCGAGGAAATATCCAGCCAGGTGGCCCGGAGCATCGAAGTACGCGTGCAGATCAAAAAGGCACCGGTCTGCGCCCGGGATGTATTCCTGCACTATGAGACCGGTGTCCACACTCCACAGTTTGCCGAAGACGCGGAGCAGATCCTCGCGGTCGCCGGCCAGGTAGGCCTTCCGCCAGCGCCCCACGACTGCATAGACTTCGTCACGGCGCCAGAGCAGCTGCATGAGCGGCTTAATGAGGCAAGGGAAGGAGAGGGTCTCCGAAAGCTTTGCGAGCTCATCCACATTCCCCGGTTTGAAACTTCTCGGTACGGGCAGTCCGTGGCGTTCGGCAAGATCCGCGAATTTCCATTTGTCCGCGAGCGCTTCGATGAGATCGGCGGGGGCCATCTTGATTCTCATATACGGGGAAAAAAGTTCCCGTTTGCGGGAGATCAGGACGGTTTCCGGCTCCCGGCCGGTGAGCACCACGGGCCGGTCCGGAAACCTCTGCGCCGCCCTCATGAGAACCTCGGCCGCTTCCTCCGGTTGTTGCTGGGCATTGGGCATGAAGGCACCACCCACGCAATGGCGGGACCAGAACGTCGGGCACTTCGCTTCCACGCTTACGACCATCGACGGAATTCCGACGTCGGCCAGACTTCGGACGACGCCCACGCCATCGACTACAACGGCAGGAACCACGCCCTGCAGTATATAGAAATAGGGACAGGGAGCGTAGTTGATCTCGCCCTTCCCTGGAAGGTAGTCTGTCCGGGTGTGGTCCGTGTTGATTGAAGATCCGGCGGAGCTGCGCCGGTATTCGGACGTCTGGGAGGACCTCGTGCGCAACGCCGCCGAGCCCAACGTGTTCTACGAGCCATGGTTCGTCTTCTCCGCGCTGAAGACCCTTCAGCTTGAACCAAAGCCCATGTTCCTGCTGGTGTTTGATGGGGCCCCCGGCGGGGCCCAAGAAGCCAAGCTGTGTGGTTTGTTTCCCCTGGAAAAGCGCAAACTGCGAAAAACCCTTCCGATTCCCTCTCGCGGGCTGTGGAGGCATCCGTATTGTCTTTTGTGCACACCACTCCTGCGTGCCGGGCGGGTTGCAGAAACCGTCCAAACCTTTTGCGCCTGGATCCTCGAATCCAAGGTCGGAGCGGTGTTTGCGGACTTTCAGCTACTCTCGGGCACGGGACCTTTCGCTTGTGCTTTGGAGGAGGAATTGGGGAGACGCCGGTTGCCGCACATCTCCTATAGCCGGTACGAGCGGGCCCTTTTGAAAAATCCAACCGATCTTGACGCCTATTTCAAGAAATTCTTCTCCGCAAAAAAGCGCAAGCGATACCGGCGTTTGGCGCGACGGATTTCCGAGGCCGGGAAATTCGAGGAGCTCGAATTGGATCGGGGCGGAAATGCCGGGAGGTGGGTCGAATGGTTTCTCGAACTGGAAACGAGGGGCTGGAAGGGGAGAGAGGGGAGCGCACTGCTGGCGGAACCCTCCCATGCGGCCTTCTTCCGGGAGATGTCGCGGGAGGCGTTTTGCAACGGAGTTCTCATGATGTGCGGCCTCTTTCTGGACGGTCAGCCGATCGCCATGCTGTGCGACCTTCGATCGGGCACTGGCGCCTTTTCATTCAAGACGGCGTTCGACGAGAAGTTTTCCAAATATTCGCCCGGCCTGCTGGTGGAACTTTTTAATTTGCGCAATCTTCAGAAGTATCCGCAAATCCGATGGATGGACTCGTGTGCCAGCTCGCACAATCAGCAGATCAACCGCCTGTGGGTCGACAGGAGACCGCTCCGATCCGTTCTGTTCAGCCGGCGTCGCGTCCCATATCGTATTCTGTTTTCCGTTCTCTTCGGGCTGCAGAAGATGTGGAAGCTTCTTAAACGGAGCTTCCGTTCGCGGACCGGGGCGGAACCGAAGGACTGATGCGATCGTGAAGAAGATCCTGATCATCACGTACGTTTTTCCGCCGGTCGGGGGAGCCGGCGTCCAGCGGACACTCAAGTGGACGAAGTATCTTCCCGAATTCGGCTGGAAGCCGTACGTCCTCACGGCCAGTAATCCTTCGGTTCCAGTGTTCGATGATTCACTGGCGGCGGAGATCCCGAAGGACCTCCCGATCACCCGGACACGGACGTTCGAACTACCGTACCGCATGAGGCGTTCCGTCTGGAATCAGGCGGAACGGGCCGCCTGCGAAAACCGTGGGTCGAGTTTGAAGGCCCGCGTGTTGGGGCTCCTGAAGGGGACCGCCCAGCGGGTGTTCATGCCCGATCCGCAAATCGGATGGTGGCCGACGGCGTATTTAAAGGCCGTCCGATTGATCCGGGCGGAGGGGATCGACGCGATCGTGATCAGCGCACCGCCTTTCTCCACGCTTCTCTTGGGGCGCAAAATCGCCCAAAAAACGCGCGTTCCCTGGATCGCGGATTTCAGAGATGAGTGGGCGGATTTTTACACCCAGGCGTTCGATTTTCACCGCCGGCCCGGAATGAAAGAACGGATCGCCGCAATGGAAAAATCGGTGGTCGAATCCGCCTCGGCCGTGATCGCAGTGACCGAAGCCGTCCTTCGGAGCTATCGAGGGAAATACCCCCGGCTGTCCGAATCCAACAGCTTTTGGGTTCCCAACGGCTTCGACGCCGAGGAATTCGAGGGGGAGGATCCGCCCTCGCTGGAGCCGGATCGGTTCACGATCACGTACAGCGGCACCGTATTTGAAGTGACGACCGCCCGTTTTTTCCTTGCGGCTCTCAAGAACGTTCTTGAGCGACAGCCCGATCTTCGCACCCGCTTGCGCGTGCGTTTTTTGGGCCGGATCGTGCCGCCGGAGCGGCCCCCCTTCGAAGACCGGACCTTCGAGGGTGTCTTGGAGTGCCTCGATTACGTCCCGCACACAGAGGCCGTGCGCTTCATCCAGTCGTCGAACGCGAACCTCCTTCTTCTGTCACCCGTGCCGACGGCGGAGCGCATTCTGCCGGGGAAGATTTTCGAGTACCTGGCCGCGCAAAAACCGATCCTGGCGTTGGTTCCGAAGGGCGAGTCCTCCCGACTGATCGAAAAAACATCCTCGGGTGTTTCGGTTTCTCCGACCGACACGCCCGCCATTGAGCGGGCCATTGAAGAGCTGATCGCACGCGGAGTGAACGCGAGGCCGGCACCTCGGCATCCAGATATAGAGAAATTCAGCCGGAGGGAGACCACCCGGCAATTGGCCCAAATTCTGGACCAACGCGTAAGTAGCTAAAATTCTTCATTAATAAATTCTTGTGACGTTTCCCTTTTTGGCTCGTCCAAGGTAATTGTGACAGCCAGAGAGCGGACATGTTGCTGGTGCGTGAAGGGGAAAAACCCCAGGTGGTCGCGAAAGCCCAAGCGGGGGACCGCGCCGCATTTAACGAATTGGTCCTTATGTACCGGGGCCGCGTCATGACGTGGGCCTACCGTCTCGTGTCCAGCCGATCGCTTGCCGAGGACGTGGCGCAGGAGGTATTCGCCCGCGTTTATGAGGGCCTCGCCCGCTTTCGCGGCGAATCGAAGTTCTCCACGTGGCTTTTCCGCGTCACCATCAATTGTTGCCGGGACATTCTGAAATCCCCCCGCGCTTTTTTCGAAGTGGCCGATGAACCCTCCGTTCTAAATGCAGCCTCCGTCGCCGACCCCGAGCAAACCGCGTCGGAATCACAAAGATCCAAGAGGCTCGCGGAAGCGCTTAAGAAGCTGACGCCGGAATACCGTGAAGCGTTTCTGGGCCGGTTCCTGGAAGACTTGAGCTTCGACGAGTTGGCGTGGGCCACGCATCAATCGGTCAGCAGCGCGAAGATGCGCGTCCACCGTGCAGTGATCCAACTCAAGGGAATTCTGGAGGCGAAATGAAAGCGGAAGAGCGCACAGCCCGGATCACCAGGTTTCTTCTCAATGAGATGCCCGCCGACGAACGCCGGGCGTTTCTCAAGGAATTGGAACGTGACGCGAGCTTGGCCGAGGAAATGGAATTCGCCCGGACGTTGATGGCCTCGGCGCGCGAGCTTCCGGCGCTTGAGCCAGGCCCGGAATTCTTGGGGTCCTTGAGCCTCCGGCTGGCCCGGGATGCGCAGAAGGAACAAACCCGGACGCGGCGCTTCGGCTATCCGGCGTTCGGTCTTGTCTCCGCGGCTGCTGCCGCTTGCATCGCCGTCGTGCTGTGGATGAAGCCGGGAGATCGCGCCGATTCCCCGGTCACCACGACGTTCCAGGTCGACGCCCCCAACGCCGGCTCCGTGGAACTGGTGGGGGACTTCAATCTTTGGACCGCCGGCAAGACGCGGATGGTTCGGGAAGCCAATGCATCCGTTTGGAAGGCCTCCGTTCAACTTCCCCCGGGACGGCACTATTTCCAGTATGTCGTGGACGGAAAACGCATTCCCGATCCGAGCCTTCCTTCCGTGGATGACGACTTCGGCGGAGAGGATTCCTACGTCGACGTCACCGAGGATCGGCCATGACGCGATTCGCTTGGATTTGGGCGATCCTTGTCGCCACGGCTCCCGTTGCCGTTTCGGCCGGTGAGTTGGGAGCGGTCGGCGCGCTTCAAAGCCACCCGATGATGCTCCGCAAGCTTCTGGATTGGTCAGGGGACCGATCCAAGCTGGCCGACATCGTGCTGCAGGCCGAGCGGGACAAACTCCCGGCCCAGAAGCTCCTGCAAAAAGCCGTGGAAGGAATATCCAAAGGGGCGCCTCCGCCGAGGGTCCTGGCCGCCGTGCAGCGATTGGACGCGCGCCTGAGGCGGGCGGACATCGTGGTCCGGCACGTGACGAAGCACTATGCGCCGAAGGGTTCGCGCAAGACCAAGGAGATGGCGCTGGTGGCGGTGGCGGATTCCCTGCGGGGGCGCCGCGCGCCGGAGACCGTGCTCAAGAAAGTCCAATTGCGGCTTCGCGCCACGCAGCCCGCGAATTGGAACACCGTTTTAGAAACAGTTTCGGAACGCCCGGAAGGCTCCATGCTCCAGCGTACCGAAAGACCGTCGGAGGGGTGGTCCCAACCGGGTCTGAATCAACCGATGGCGACTATCTCGCCGTCCGAACAATAGGAAAGAGGAGAAATCTCATGACGAAGAAACATGCGTTGTACCTGTCGCTGCCGTTGGCCGCACTTCTGGCTTCGCCCCTGCTTGCAGAGGAAGCGAAAAAGGCCGTGGAACCCGGAATGAACCCGGCGACGACCACGACCGAAGTCCAGCCCGTAGAAAAAAAGGCGACGAAGCACTGGAAGCACAGCAAGAAAACAGCGAAGGCTGAAGAGAAGAAGGCCGAAGAGAAAAAAGCCGAGGAAACCAAGAAAACCGTGGAGACCATCAATCCGGCGACCACGGCGCCTGTGGCCCCTGCGCAGAAGTAGTGTAGGTAGAGCCTCAGCCTGCATAATTTATGAGACTCATCGAACCACTACGAAACGGTCAGATTTGGCGCAGATCAAGGCGGGCGTCGAGCACAGACCGGAGTTGGCTTGAAAGGCCAATGAGGACTGCGCGCAGACGCCCAACGCAGAGATGCGGCAAATATGCCGTTTCCCTCTTGTGAATAATCAGGGCTTGATGGCTCAAATGAAAAGGGCGGCCTATGGGCCGCCCTTTTTTTCTTATGATCTTATCTCCGGTCTAGAACTTAAAGTACACGTTGAAGGCGAGCGGAAATTGGATCACATGGACCGTGCTGCTTCCGATACCCAGGTCATACTGGAACGCGAAGCCGAGGGCCACGCTGTTCGAGAGCATGTAATCGATGCCCGGTCCGATGGCAAAGTCGAACAGGTTCACACCGGGGAAATGAGCCATCCCAAGGCCGATCATTGCGTAGGGCAGAACTCGACCCAAGCCCGGCCAGTATGCTTTTAAATCCGCGATAAACCGGACGGTCGTGCCGCCGCCCGCTTTCAGATTCATCATCGCTCCGGGGGCGAAGATGTCCGTTACGAAGTAATTCGCTCCCAGGTCCAGGGTCCAAAGATCCTGCTCGACGTCGCCGCGAACGAGAGCCGGTTGGCTGCCGAACGTAATACCGATATCCCCTTGTCCGACGGTGTAGTTTTCATGGCTTAACAGCGGTGTGGTTGTTGACGCCTGCGCCAGAGGTGCAGCGACAAGAGCCGCAGCCGCCAGAACGAGCGAAAAGCCACGCAAAAATTTAGACATTCGATAACCTCCTAAGGTTGTTGATGGTCGCATTGTACGAGAGAATGTTGAACCGGCAAGAAAATGCTTCAGGGGGGCCCGCTGGACATTTCGAGGGCGTGGACAAGCCCCACGATGGCGCCGTTCACGGGGATCGGGATCCCGTACCGGAGGCCTCGTCGGACGACCGCCCCGTTCAGGAAGTCGATCTCCGTGGGCCGCCCCCGGATGAAATCGGACCACATCGACGTCCGGCTATCCGTGATCCCGGAGCCTTGGGAATCGCCGGCCCCGAACATGTGATCGAGCATGTCTGGGTCGATTTTCACGTCCTCGCATGCCGCCACGGTATCGATTTCCGCGAGGACCTGGGCCGCCAAGGCTTTGAGTTGCGGATTCTGCCGAACCTGCCCGACGGTGGAACGTGTCAGGAGGCAAAAAGGGTTGTAGATCGAATTCCAGCCCAGCTTGGTCCATTTCGCCCGCCGAACGTTGTCCCGCGTTGTTGTGGGGATGCCCGCTTTCTCGAGCCATGCCTGAACCTCCGGTAGACGCGACGGTTCCGTCGGCCACCAGTCTCCGATCGCCAACCGGCCCTTACCGCTCACATATACGACTCCCGGTTCCTGGATGAACGCGTTCATGTACGCGACACCGGCCACAATTTGGTTGTGGGCCGCGAATTCGGCGCAGATTTCCTCCGCGTCGACGCCGTTCTGAATCGTCAGAAGCAATGTGTCCGGAGAAAGCACATCTCGTATGGAGTCCAGGGCGCTCTTGAGATCCTGGCACTTGGTGGTCAGGACCACCCGGTCGTAGCGCAGCTTGGCGTCGTACGGGCGCAGGCATTCCGGAGCGATATGGGCTTCGCGGACGCCGGTGATCCGAAGGCCCCGGGACGCGATGGCCCGGCCGTGCTCACCGCGGGCCAATACGAAGACCTCGGCTTCCGAGGCCGCAATCCGTTCCGCCAACCATCCCCCGGTGGCACCCGCACCGACGATCAAAACGCGCATGACGACTGTTTCTAAGGGGTGTTCAGCCCGGCGTCAACGAAGCGTTCGTCGGGGTTCCGGAAGGTCAGCCGTTTTCTGGAACCGGGAGACCAGAAATCGGTCACCAGCGGAAACGAGATCGGCGTCATTCCAGCCCAGCACGGCGCCGGTTTTGCACGTGGGATTTTCGTGTTCTTGGAGCTCGAGATCCGCGACGGAATGAAGCGTTTCCGGGGCGTGAAAAGCCTCCCGCTGGTACGCCGGCGGTGTGCGATCGGATCGGCGATGGACAACGACCTGGTGATCCTGGATACGGAGATTCCCCCTTACGCCGGCATCCTTCGGATCAGCCGCGGGCGCTGGCGCTGGTCTCCCCAGACGGCGGACGCGCTTGCGAGGACGGGAAACACGTTCAGAATCGGTCCGTACGAACTCCGCACGAGGATCTCCCGCCTCCTTCGCTGGGGGATGATGGGTGGAATCCTCGCTTTTGCCGCAACGTGGCTCGTCCCGGGCTCGGGAACCGGAAGGTCACGGCCCTCCCGGCCGGCGGAGCATGGGACGGTCGCATCGCTTCCGGTGAGAGGGGATTACGGCAACGTTGGGGGCGCACGGGCCGTGAGGGACGTGGAATTCGAATTCGACGAAGCGGAGCCACGACCCGTCGAAATCCATTTCTCTCCCGGGAATATTTCGGCGCCGGACCAAGTGGCCGTCGAACTCAACGGACAGAGGCTCGGCTTCGCGTCCGTCTGTCCGGGACGCTGGGGGATTGAGGGGCGCCTGCGGGAAGACGGCCTTGGGGTGAGGATCGGGCGAAACCGCCTGCGTTTCGTCAACCTAAAGCCGGAGTTGGGGGAAGGG
Source organism: Pseudomonadota bacterium (assembly GCA_043804515.1). Classification (GTDB taxonomy): domain Bacteria; phylum Bdellovibrionota_G; class JALEGL01; order JALEGL01; family DATDPG01; genus JAZDIZ01. The sequence continues at coordinate 32,566 of JAZDIZ010000060.1, forward strand.
AGATGGGGAGTCCGGAATGTATACGTGACGCACCCGAAGGCCGACTTGGGGATCTCCCAGGACGCGGGGGGCTGGCTACGATCCGCACGGGAGAGCTTCGAGAGGCGTTTCTCCAGACCGGGGGAGCTTTGGAAAGCCCGGCAGTACGTTGAACACGCGATCCAGGCCGCGGCGGCCGGCGGAGTCCGACCGCCCCTCGAGATCGTCGCATTCAAGACCGAATTGGAACAGGAGGAGCGCTCGTTCATCCGCCGGGGGCTGGCGAAGGCAAGGGCGGCCCTAAGCCTGCAAGACCGGAAGCGAGCCAAGGCACTCTTTAAGTCGCTGCGGGCTGAATTCATGGATCCTTCGCATCCCCGGCGGCGCGAGCTGGAGGCTGCGGGAAGAGAGTTGGGACTGTGAACGCCGGAAAGCCGTCAGCCTGGATTCTCCTTCGAACGGACGGCCGCGTGATTCTCTCTCACCACAGCGGCCCGATCACGCCGGAGGTCCTGTGCCGGCATGCCGCCGGCGAGACACTCCTGGACTGGAAACGGATTTCCGACGGCGAAGTCCTCCGTAAACAGCGGAGGGGCGGCCTTTCGCCGCTCCCATTCCGGTCCGTGAAGGCATCCGCTCGGTGCGTTGCGGTCTTTGTGGTGACGTTCGGACTCTGCGTTGGATCTTGGCGCCTGATTGCGTTTCAGAAAGAGACGCCCGATCCGGAAGCGGTCCTTCGACCGAAACAGGCGTGTTCCCCAGCGCCTAGTGCTGCGCCCTCGGCCGGTCGCCCTGCCCCTGCGCCCCGGCCCTCCGCGCCGCCGGCACTGTCGGAGGCCTCTTCGGCGAAACGGCGGGCCGCATCCTCGCATGGAACGAAGGAAGCGAACCCTGCGGAAACCGGCGAGCCGGGACCGGCTTCGGACAAACAAATCCAAGCTCGGAATTTCTTCATTCGAGGCCGCTTGGAGAATGCTCTCTCCGCTCTGAAGGGCGGGAGTGAGCTGTCCAAGTTCGAGCCGGACTCCGACGCCGCCAGGCTTGAAACCGAAATTAGATACGCTTTGTGCCGCCGGGCCGAGCAGACAGGCCGCTACCACGAAGCGGGGGAACAGTGCGCCCGCGCATTGCAGTGTTCGGAGCACGCACGGGCCCGGGAACTAATCGAGTCGCTCGAGGCTCGTTCGAGAAAGCTCTTTTTGGAGGGGTATGTTATGGAAGGTGTGGATCCCAAGGGGGCCAAGGAGAGATACCGGCAAGCGGAGGAGGTGGCTCCTCCGGGGGGCTCCTATGCGGAGAAGGCCCGAGAGAAATTGAGGGAAGGCAAGAGAACGGAAGGCCGTTGAACAAGCCCTGTTGATCGGGGATAATTCGTTTTTGACCCGGTTGCCGATCTATTCATGAAAAAGAACGTTCTTCTAATCACCGCTTCGACGGACCCGCTATGGGCGGCGCTGGAAAAGGCCGGCGTGGCCAAGGGGTTGGAGGTTGTGCGCGTTTCGGCGCTTCGGGAAGCTCTTTTCCGCCTCGAGAACGAGATCTTTTCGGTCGCTGTCCTTGAGGATGACGCGAACGGCGTTCGGCAACGGGAGCTGGCGGAAGGGTTGAGGCTTCGCCCGTTCGGGCAGGTCACCCCGTTTGTCGTGCTGGGGTCCGCCGAGGAAACCGGGGAAAAAGCCCTGATCACGTCGGTTCTGGATCAATATTTTCCCGTCTCCACCGAGGCGGACGTATTGGCGGACTTCCTTTTGGAGACCCAGTCTCTGCGCGAACAGTCGCCGAAATGCGGCCATCTGGGACCGGTCGCGTTCCCCGAAGTTCTTTACCAAGCTGCACGTCTTAAAATGGACGGGGCTCTTACCGTGGAGCAGGGGGACACCAGATGCGTCGTCTATCTGGAAAACGGCCGGATCGTTTTCTCATCGATCAACCGGGAGGAGAACCGGTTCGGGGATTTCCTGATTTCGCGCAAGATCATCACGGAGGACCAGCTTCTTGCCGCGGTGGAGATCATGCAGAAGAGAAAGAAGCGGCTCGGGAAGATCCTGGTTGAGGAGGGTTACCTCAAACCCCAGGTTCTTCAAACGCTTCTTCAATCCCAGATCAGGCACATCATCTTCACGGTTTTCGATTGGCCGGGCGGTGATTTTCACCTGCTCTTCACCGAAAGGTGCGAACCGGACGATGCGATCGCCAATGTGGACATCGCCTCCCTTATTCTGGAGGGGGTCCATGTCAAGTTCGATGAGCCCAGGCTGAACGCCGAATTCGACCCGTTCGATGCGCGCATATCGCTGGCGGTGCCCCTGGATGAAATCGAAAGACGCCACAATCTGGGGAAGAACGAGGTCGATTTTTTGAAACTGATCGGGAAGGGACGCCCCATCCAGGAGCTGTTGACACTGAATTCGTACAGCCGGCTCGAGAGTCTGAAGCTTTTGTATAGCTTCCGCGTCCTCGGCCTCCTCGTGTGTGAGCGGGGCGCTCATGCCCCCGGAGGAACGCTTCCGCGGGGAAGCGAAAAAGCCCGGGCGCTGGGACAATTGATGCGCCGGAAGACAGAGGCGCAGGTCGTTGAAGCCAAAAAGCAACAACCGGAAGAGCGCACGGGAAAGGTCGATTTTCAACCCCGCGCGAAAAAACCCAAGCCGGGAGGCCTCGGATACCTTGTAGGGGGCCTGGCCATGGGATTGTCCCTAATCGTCCTGCTGATCGTCTTTTCCGTGCTCGACACGCATCCCAACCGCGAGGCGCTGATTGAGGAACGGGGCGGCACGTTCGTTCCCGATTTGGCCGTGGAGCGGTCGGCCGTTCGAATTCTCAAGCCGGAGCGCCCCGCCGTGCCGCAAAATTCCGCTCTGCCGGACGCTCCAAAGGAAAACTCGTTGGGATCGGCCCCTGCGGTTTCCCCGACCTCCCACCGGGATGAACCGCGATTTAAAACATTGGTTCAACTGGGAGCTTCACGCAGAAAAGAAGGGAAACCTGCCGACGCGTTGGTGGCCTATCAACGCGCGCTCGGGATCGATCCTGAAAACGCCTCCGTGAATTTCGAAGTGGCGGACCTCCTGTCCCAATTGGACCGCCCGGAGGATGCCCTGGTGGCCTTGGACCGCGTGAAGAAGGCCGATCCGTCCGACCCCCGACCGTATCTTGCGTCAGGGAAGATTCATCTCGTGCAGAACCGGACGGAACAAGCGAAGGAAGCTTTCCGAGCCTATCTGGCTATGGTTCCGGCGACAGCCGAGACGCAGCCTCGGATCGATGAAGTGAAGCGGATCCTGAAGAATCTCGAAACGCACCGGTAATTTCATTGAATTGTTTCCCATCCGAGGCCGCTTGCCGTGATTCCCCTTCGTGATGATCGCACGCCTGGCCGATTCCCGGCCGTCACGGTCCTGATCATCACGGTCAACGTGGCCGTGTTCGTCTACCAAGTGTTCTTCGGAAGGCTGTCGTTCGACGCGTATATCGAGACCTTGGGTCTGATACCCACGCGGGTAAGTGCATTGTGGCGGGGCGTGCAGCTTCATCAGGGGGTTCCGCCGCTTCTGACGGTGTTCACGGCCATGTTCATGCACGGCGGGTTTCTGCACATCCTGGGGAACATGTGGTTCCTCTGGATCTTCGGGGGCAACGTGGAAGGAGCGCTCGGGCGATCCCGTTTTGTTCTCTTCTATCTCATCACCGGCGTGATCTCGTTTCTCGCGCACGTGGCCGTTCACCCGATGTCCCATGTGCCGCTGGTAGGCGCCAGCGGCGCGATCGCGGGGATTTTGGGAGCCTACTTCGTGTTGTTCCCGACCAACCGGATCCTCACGCTGATTCCGATCTTCTTTTTCGTGACGACGGTCCGAATTCCCGCGGCGTTTTTCCTGGGCATATGGTTTCTCATGCAGTTTCTGTATTCGTCGATGGGAGGGCAGGTGGCGTGGTGGGCGCATATCGGCGGCTTCGTCTCTGGCATGATCCTCGTCCGTTTTTTCCTCCCGCGAAGACGATAAAACGACCTTCAAACATGTGTTAAGGCCGGAAAGTCGTGACCCCCCATCCCTCGCTTTCGACTCGGGACGGGGACCCCCAACTTTCCGGCCGGGAGCTCTTGGTGAGAGCGCCTTTTCGCGCCTCGTGGGTGAAGGAATGGTCCCGGCTCAAGCCATCGCTTCTTGCAATTAGGGGGACACCCAGAATGGGTGTCCCCATTATGTCCACGTTGTGGAATATCCGGCGCGGCTATGGGTTCTGGTGTTCGAGGGTCAGCGTCGTGCTCTTCCCCGAGGCATCGACCGCCGTGATTTCGACTGTCACGTCTGTAAGCGGCGAGAACTCCCCGGCGATCGCCAAATGCTCGACCGGCCCCTCCGCCGTGGTCCAAATTCGTGGGGAGGAAAAACTATACTGGCGATGTACGGCCAACTTATCGGCGATATACATAAAGACATCGGTGATCGATGTCGTCGGATCGTACACTCTGTCCACGATGTACTGCTGGAGACCCAAGAAAAACGGTGCGATGTGCGCGCCGGACACCTCCGGATTGTCGGAGTCCCCGGACAACGACGGGATCGTCACGCTTTTCGAAGCCGAGAAAACGTTGCAACCGCTTAGAGACGTCGAGATCCGCACGTTGTAAGCGCCGGGAAGCAGGTTCTCCACGTGGGCGTCGTTGATGGTGTACTGCATCGTGGACATCCCGAACAGCGTGTTGACATTGGGAGCCGCCGTTACCTGGTTCACGGTGTTTCCGGACTCATCGGCCACTCGCGTAAATTCGTAATAGAAGTACGCTGCGGGAACGGTAATCCAGGGACTATTATTGGGTCGCTGGGCGACTACATGC